>DASXRC010000146.1:0-33546 GCA_036506795.1 Micromonosporaceae bacterium | reverse complement strand
GTCGAACTCGGTGAGCAGTTCCCGTGCCCGCGCCTTCGCCTCCGCCTTGGGCACGCCGAGCAGGCGGCCGATGAGCAGTAGGTTTTCCACGCCGGTCAGGTTCTCGTCGACCGAGGCGTACTGCCCGGTCAGGCCAATCAGTTGACGCACCCGATGGGCGTCGCGGACCACGTCGTACCCCCCGACGGTGGCCCGACCGGCGTCAAACGGCAACAGTGTGGCCAGCACGCGCACCGCGGTGGTCTTGCCGGCCCCGTTTGGGCCGAGCAGGCCGAGCACCGTGCCGGTCTCGACCGCCAGGTCGACCCCCGCCAGCGCCGTCGTCTCCCCGAAGCGTTTGACCAGGCCCTCGATCCGTATGGCTTCTGTCATGCCCCTACGATGACCGACGCGGGCGACATTTTGGGGCTGCTGCCGGCCCCGAGGCCTATTGGGCTCGCCACTCGTAGAGCTCCACCATCACGCCGTGCGGACCGGCCACGTACGCCGAGAGCGTCCCCCAGTCGGTCTCCACGGGTTCGACGGCCAGTCGACCACCGCGCTGCGTCACGAGGTCGGCGAACCCGCGCACGTCGTCGCAGGCGAACTGGAGCAGCGTGCCGCCGTGCGGCCGAACCTCGTCGGAGAGGGAACCTCGGTGCAGCGAGACCGTGGGCCCTCCGGTCGCCACCTCGGCGTACCCCTGCGCGGCGTCGCCGGTCACGGCGAGCCCGAGTACGTCGGCGAAGAAGGCCGCTACCTCCGCGTTGTCCTCGTCGGTCGCGGTGATGATCGCCAAGTGGTCCAAGCGGATGGCCATCCGGAGCCTCCTATCTCTCTAAGGTGCTAGTATCCTAGCCATGCCCGCCCCCACCGGCAACACGGCGCCGAAGTCACAGTTCAACGTCTATCTCCCTGCCGACCTCGTGCGGCGGGTCAAGCACCGAGCGATCGACGACGGTGTGTCACTGTCCGCGCTCGTCGAGCGGGCCTTGACCGACTACCTCACAAAGGAGGAGCGATGAGGGTACGCCCGGTGCGGTTTACGGAGAACGTCGCGGCCATGCGCGAGTTCCTGCAGGAACTGGGGCTGCGGCCCAACGTGGAGTCCGAGAGCGGCGGCTGGGTGGACCTCGTCGGCGACGCGCCCGGGATGGCCGCGTTGCACGACGCCGCCAGCAACACGTCCGGGTACCGCGCCGGCGAGACGGCCCTGTCGTTCGAGTCCGACGAGCCCCTCGAGGCGGTGCGCGACCGGCTGCACGCCGCGGGCTTCGCGGACGCGCACATCGTCGACGAGGCGTACGGTCGCACGCTGTTCGTGACGGACCCGGACGGCGTACGGGTGGCCATCGACGAGGAGATGACCGACCTGTATGGCTACGCGAGGTTCGACGACCGAGGGTAGGCATCCGACGGGTCGGTCAGGACGTTGACCAGGTACGGCACGCTCGCGGCGAACGCACGCTCGAGCGCCGGCCGCAGCTCGGCCGGCTTCGCCACGGTCTCGCCGGCCCCGCCGAGCGCCGAGACCACCATGTCGTAGCGCAGCCCGGGCTGCAGGTCGGCGGCGACGTCGTAGCCGTACATCGCTCGCATCGGGTGCTTCTCCAGGCCCCAGATGCCGTTGTTACCGACGACGATGACGACCGGCAGCCGCTGGCGTACCAGAGACTCCACGTCCATCAGCGAGAAGCCCGCGGCGCCGTCTCCCATCAGCACGCAGATCTGCCGGTCCGGGTAGGTGACCCGGGCGCCGAGCGCGTAACCCATGCCGGTACCCAGACAGCCGTACGGGCCGGGATCGAGCCAGGTGCCCGGCTCGGCCGGCTCGAGGTAGCGCCCGGCGTACGACACGAAGTCGCCGCCGTCCCCGATCGTCACGGCGTCGTTGTCCAGCACGGTCCGCAGCTCGCCGTAGACCCGCGCCGGCCGGATCGGATCCGTGTCGGCGGCCATCTCCTCGGCGTCCCGGGCCTTGGCGACATCTTCGGCGACGCGGAGGTCGGCGATCCACTCCGAGTGGTCCTCGCGGTCGCCGGGGCGGTCGGCCAGGGCCGTCAGGATCAGCCGCAGGTCGCCCGCGGGCGACGCCGCCGGAGTGACGTGCGTGGCGCGCTGGCTCGGCGCGTCGACGATGTGCACGAGCTGTGCGCTGCCGACGTCCCCGAAGCCGAGCCGGAAGTCCAGCGGGGTGCCGACCACGACCACGACGTCGGCGTTCTTGACGGCCGCCCGCCGCGACTTGGCGAACGCCAGCGGGTGCTCGGGCGGCAGCGCGCCGCGCCCCATGCCATTGGTGAAGACGGGTACGCGCAGCGCCTCCGCGGCCTCGCGCAGCGCGGCGATCGCGCCCGCGGCGTACACATCGGAGCCCGCGATGATCACCGGTCGCTCGGCGGAGGCGACCAGCGCGCCGGCCTTCGCGACGTCGGCCGGGTCGGGCTCGAGGACCGGGATCGCCGTCGGCGCCGGCGCATCCGCCTCGCCCACCGAGAAGATCACCTCGAGGGGCAGGTCGAGGAACGCGGGCCCGCGGTGCGGGGTCAGGGCGGTCGTCAGCGCCACGGCGACTGCATCCGGGATGTCCCCCGTCGACCCGACCGTGGCGGCGTACTTGGTCACGGGGGCGACCAGCGGCACGTGGTCGAGCTCCTGCAGGCTGCCGGCCCCCCAGCGGAACGCGGGCGCGCGGCCGCCGAGCACGAGGACCGGCGACGCGTTGAAGTACGCGCTGGTCAGCCCGGAGATGCCGTTGGTGACGCCCGGGCCGGCGGTAAGCACGGCCAGGCCGGGCCGGCGCTGCAGCTTCGCGACCGCCTCCGCGGCGAACACCGCCGACTGCTCATGGCGTACGTCAAAGATCGGGAAGCCGGTCTTGTGCGCGGCGTCGTAGACCGGGAACACGTGGCCGCCGGAGAGCGTGAACATCTCCCGCACGCCGAAGGCCGTGAGCGCCGCGAGCGCCAGCTCGCCACCGTGACCCTCGATCCGCTCAGCCATGCCCGCTCCCGTCGTCCGATCCGCGCCGACGAGGAGGTTACCCGCCGGTGAAATCGGGCTTGCGCTTCTCGATGAACGCCGCCATGCCCTCGCGCTTGTCGTCGGTCGCGAACAGCGCCGCGAACAGCTGGCTCTCCCACGCGAGTCCCGCCGCGATATCCATCTCCAGGCCACCGTCGATGGCCAGCTTCGCCGCACGCAGCGCCAGCGCCGGGCCGTCGACGTACGGGCGCACCAGTGCGACGGCGGCGTCGTACACCTCGGCGGCCGGTACGACACGGTCCACGAGCCCGATCCGGTGCGCCTCCTCGGCATCGACCATCCGGCCGGACAGGACGATGTCCTTCGCCCGGGCCGGGCCTACGAGCCGGGACAGCCGCTGGGTGCCGCCCGCGCCCGGAATGATGCCCAGCTTGATCTCGGGCTGGCCGAGCTTGGCGTCGTCCGCGGCGACCCGCCAGTCACAGGCCAGCGCGAGCTCGCAGCCCCCGCCGAGGGCGTACCCGGTGATCGCCGCGACGACCGGCTTCGGTACGCGGGCGAGCGAGTCGAACGCGCTGGACAGCGCGCCCGCCCGGGCCGCCATCGCGGGGAACCCCATGTCCGCCATCTCCTTGATGTCCGCACCGGCCGCGAACACCTTCTCCCCGCCGTACACGATGAGCGCGCGGACCTCGGCATCGGCGCCGGCCGCGGTGGCCGCGGCGCGCAACTCCTCCTGCACCTGAACGTTGAGCGCGTTCATCGGCGGCCGCTCCAGCCGGATGGTGCCGATCCCGTCCTTGACCTCGAGCCGCACGAACTCGCCCACGCCATGACCTCCTCGTCGCGTGTTGCCAGCGTAGTGACCGCCACCTGGGGTACGTAGAGTGGTGGCGATTCACCATGACCACGTATTACCGCGATGCCTTCGTCCAGGTCACCTCGGACGCCGTCCAGGTGGACGGTCGGCGCTACCCGCTGGCCGAGCTGACCCGGGTGTGGCATCGCCGCGGGGCGCGGTCGTGGCGGACGCTCGCCGGCCGCGGCGCGCTGGGGCTGGCGCTGCTCGTGCCGCTGGTTACCGCCGGGATCGGGCTCGTCGTCGCGCTGCTGATCGATGCCTCGCTCGGCGGACGGATCCTGCTCGTGCTGGGCGCCTGCCTGGTCGGGCTGTTGGCGGGCCCGCTCGCCGACGTGCTGCTCGAACGCGTCGACCGGTCGTACGCCCGGGGCGCGCACACCGTCGAGATCTGGGCCACCTGGCGGGGGGCGCCTGTCCTGCTGCTTCGCACGGAGGACGCCCTGCGCTTCGGACAGATCTACCGCGCGCTGCAGCGGGCGAGCGAGCGGGCGCCGGCGCCGCGCCGTTAGCGATTCCGGTACGCCGCGACGTACAGCTCGTCGATCTCGGCCCGCCGCGGCAGCGAGCTGGATGCGCCGAGTCGCCGCACGCAGGCCGCCCCGGCCGCGCAGGCCCATCGGACCGCGTCGATCAGTTCGCGGCCCTCGCCCCAGGCCACCGCCAGCGCCCCACAGAACGCGTCGCCGGCGGCCGTGCTGTCGACCGCCTCGACCGCCGGCGGGGGCACATGGACGGGGACGGCGCGTCGGTCGTTGTCGGTGCCTCGCTCCGCGTACCACGCGCCGGCCGCGCCGCGGGTTAACACGGCCCGCGGCACGAGCCCGAGCAGCGCCTCCACCGTCCCAACCTCGTCCACGGCGGCGGATCGAGCGACGTTGGGACGATCCGGCACCGGGCGGCCGGTGAGAGTGGCCGCCTCGGGGTCGTTGACGACCAGCACGTCCACCGCGGCGAGCAGCTCCGGCGGCAGTTCGCGAGCGGGCGCGGCGTTGAGGACGACCCGGGCGCCGGCGGCGCGGGCGGCGATCGCGGCGGCGGTCACCGTCTCGAGTGGCACCTCGAGCTGGGCGACCAGCACGTCCGCCCCGGCGATCGCGCCCAGCTCCGGCTCGGCCAGGGCGAGCAGCGAGGCGTTCGCACCCGGTGTCGCGACGATGAGGTTCTCCGCCTCGGCGTCCACCATGATTACCGCGACACCCGAGCCGCCATACACGACCCGCACGAGCGAAGTGTCCACACCGGACGCCAGCAGCCGGGCCTTGAGCGTAACGCCGAACGAGTCCGAGCCGATGGCGCCGAGGAAGACGCACGACCCGCCGGCCCGTGCCGCGGCGATCGCCTGGTTGGCACCCTTGCCGCCGGGCACCATCGCGAAGTCTCGACCCAACACGGTCTCGCCCGGCCTCGGCAACACGGCCGTGGTCGCGACGAGGTCCATATTCGCGCTGCCGAGGACGGCGATCCGCGGCGACGTCGACCCGGGCGATGCCGTGGTCACGCGGACCGCGCCGTGAAGCGGCCGTCCGCCTGCTCGACCTTCAGCGGCAGGCCGAACGTCTTGCTCAGGTTCTCGCTGGTGACCGTCTCGGCGAGCAGTCCCTGCGCGACAACCGTCCCCTCGCGGAGCAGCAGCGCGTGGGTGAAGCCGGGCGGGATCTCCTCGACGTGGTGGGTGACGAGCACCAGGGCCGGGGCGTCCGGGTCGTACGCGAGCTCCGCGAGCCGGCCGATCAGGTCCTCGCGAGCGCCGAGGTCGAGCCCGGCCGCCGGCTCATCGAGGAGCAGTAGCTCCGGGTCCGTCATGAGGGCACGGGCGATCTGCACCCGTTTGCGCTCGCCCTCGGACAGCGTGCCGTACCGCCGGTCGGCGAGTGCGGCGACACCGAGCTGGTCCAGCAGGCCACGCGCCCGCACCTCGTCTATGGCGTCGTAGCGCTCGCGGAACCGGCCGACCACGGACCAGGACGCGGTGACGACGACATCGTGCACCCGTTCCTCGCTCGGGATCCGGTCGGCCAGAGCGGCCGTGGACAACCCGACGCGGGTGCGCAGCTCCATGACGTCGGTGCGCCCGAGCCGCTCACCGAGAACGTCGACCGTGCCGGCGGTCGGGTGCAGCCGGGCGGCGGCGAGATTCAGCAGCGTGGTCTTGCCGGCGCCGTTAGGTCCGAGCACGACCCACCGCTCGTCCAGCTCTACCCGCCAGGTCACGTCCCTGAGCAGGTATGTCCGTGACCGCACCACGCTCGCCGCCGCCACAGCTATGACCAGGTCGGGATCGGGCCGCACGCGCCCATCCAACCACGCAACCTCGGGCCGCCCCACGGACGCGTCGCCGGCGCCATGGTTGCGCGGCGACTCAGCCTACGGTCGACCCGAACAGCTCGTCGCGGACGGCGGCCAGCGCGACATGCAGCGCACCGTGCAGCACTGGCTCCTCGGGTACCTCGGTGACCACCACCCGCGGAGACACCAGCGTGATAGCGGCGACCTCGTGCTCCACCCGCTCGGCCAGCGGGGTCCCGCCCGCCCTACCGACGTCGCCGGCAAGCACCACGAGCGGCGGATCGAGCACGACGCAAGTGCTGGCCACGCCGAGAGCCACCCGGCGGGCCACCTCGTCGAGGACCGGTCCGCCCTGGGTGCCGGCCGCGATGGCCGACCGCACGGCGTCGCCGGCGCTGCTCGCCCGGAAGCCGTGGGCCCGAGCGACCGCGCGGACCGCCTCGGCGCCGGCGATCTGCTGGAACGCGCCCTTCGCGCGGCGGGAGACGTCCCGCGGGATCTCGGCGCCCGGCACCGGCAGGTAGCCGATCTCGCCGGCCGCGCCCGACGCACCGCGGTGAATCCTGCCGTCGAGGACGACCGCCAGCCCAAGCCCCACGTCGATCCAGACGAGCACGAAGTCGGGTACGCCGCGGGCGGACCCCGCCTGCGCCTCGGCCACGGCCGCGAGGTTGGTGTCGTTCTCGAAGACGACCGGCGTGTGCAGGTCGTCGCGCAGCGCGGCGAGGAGGCCGCGGTGCCAGCGCGGAAGGTTGAAGGCGAACGCGATGTCGCCGGTGGCCGGATCGACCACCCCGGGCGTACCGAGGACGACGCGGCGTACCGCGGTGAGCGGGGCATCGGCCGTCGTCGCGGCCTGGACCACCGCGGTGTGCACCACGCCGACCGGGTCGTCGGTGTCCCGTGTGGACTGTTCGGACCGGCCCACGACCGCGCCCGTGATGTCGGCGCAGGCAGCGACGACTCGGTCCGGCCGGGCCACGTCGACGCCGACCACGTACGCGCTGCCGGGCGTGACCGCGTACAGCTGTGCGTTCGGGCCGCGGCCGCCCGCCTGCTCACCCACCCGGCTGACCAGGCCGCGCTCCTCGAGCCGCTCGACGAGCTGTGAGGCCGTGACCTTCGACAGGCCGGTGAGCTCGCCGAGCTGCGCGCGGGTCAGCGGGCCGCGGTCGAGCAGCAGTTCGAGGGCGGCGCGGTCATTGAGCGCCCGAAGCAGGCGCGGCGTGCCGGGAAGGCGAGTCGCCGTCATCGTTCGCCCCTACCATTTAGGAAAGTTTCCTATTACGTTAGTCACTCTTAACGACTAGCCGTAGCCTAGTGGCCAGCGGCGAACCGTCCGACGCGCGGATGGTGTCGGAAGCGGGAGGACAACCGTGGCGACCGATCCTGGGCTCCGTCGGCTGGCACTGGGTACGCTGCTCGCCGCCTTTCCCGGCGTTAGCGTCCCGGACTGGGCACTCGGGCTGCTCGATGACGGCCTCGCCGGATACACGCTATTTGGCTACAACGTCATCGACCCGGACCAGGTTGGGCGGCTCACCGGGCGGCTGCGGGCGGCCCGCCCCGACGCCCTCATCGCCATCGATGAGGAGGGCGGCGACGTCACCCGGCTCGCGCACGCCGTCGGCAGCCCGTACCCCGGCAACGCCGCGCTCGGCGTCGTCGGTGACCTCGCCCTGACTCGGAATGTGTACCGCGCGATCGGCGACGAGCTCCGCGCGCTCGGCGTCAACGTCAATCTCGCCCCGACCGTCGACGTCAACACCGCGGACGACAACCCCATCATCGGTACGCGGGCGTTCGGTTCCGATCCCATCGAGGTGGCGCGGCACGCCGCGGCGGCGGTCGACGGCCTGCAGCGGGCCGGCGTGGCCGCGTGCGCCAAGCACTTCCCGGGGCACGGCGCGACGGTCGTCGACTCGCATCACGAGCTGCCGACCGTGGACGTGCCCCTCGACGTGTTGCGCGCCAGGGACCTCCCGCCGTTCGCCGCGGTCGTGACCGCGGGGGTCAAGGCGATCATGACCGCGCACATCCGCGTGCCGGTCCTGACCGGAGACGCGCCGGCCACGTTCAGCCAGGCGGCGCTCGTCGATCTGCTGCGCGGGGAGTACGGCTTCGCGGGTGTCATCGTCACCGACGCGCTGGAGATGAAGGGCGCGGCGGCGGCCGCCGGCGGCGTCGGCCCCGGGGCGGTACGCGCGCTCGCGGCCGGCGCTGACCTGCTGTGCATCGGCGCCGACGTGGACCGACCGCTCGTGGAGCGGGTGGTCGACGACATCGCCACCGCGATCGCCGACGGCCGGTTGCCCGCCGGCCGGGTGGAGGCGGCCGCGCGCACCGTGCTGGCGCTCGCGGAGTGGACGCGCGGCGCGGCCGCCGCCGAGGAGATCCAGCCCGATCTGGGGTACGCCGCGGCCCGGCGCGCCGTGCGCGTGGAGGGCTCGGTCGGCGGATTCGAGGCTCCGCTCGTGGTGCAGCTCGAGTCCGCCTCCACCATCGCCGAGGGTCCGGTGCCGTGGGGGCTCGCACCGCACGTCGTCGGGACCGAACAGCTCCGGGTCGTGGCCGGCGAGGTGAGCCCGGAAGTGCTCCGCCAGGCCGCCGGCGGCCGCCCGATCGTGCTCGTCGGCCGGCACATCCATCGGCAGCCGGGTGCCCGCGAGCTGGTCGAGGCGCTCGCCGCCGGCCATCCCGTCGCCGTCGTGGAGATGGGCTGGCCCTCCACGTGGCGACCGGCGGGGGCGCGCGCGTTCGTCACCACCTACGGGGCCAGCCACGCGAACGGTCGCGCCGCCGCCGACCTGTTCGGCATGCGTCACTAGGCCTCCCTAGGCCTAGTGACGCCCATCCCCCTATCAGGACTTGAACACGTTCAACAACGGGCGTAGGCTCCCTGTGACCGGAATTTGAACGTGTTCGAGAGAGGCGTACGCCGTGGACATCAAGTTCTGGATGTACGTGGCATACCTGGCCCTCAGCGTGACGCTGACGGTCTGGGTGGCCGGCACGCTGTCGCGCAACGGGCTGGTCTTCCTCGAGGATGTGTTCGATGACGGCCGGCTGGCCCGGGCCGTCAACCGGCTCCTGGTCGTCGGGTTCTACCTCATCAACCTCGGTTATGTGGCGGTCGCGCTGCGGACCGGCCGGTCCCTGGACAACGCGAACGGCGCACTGGAGGAGCTGTCGCGCAAGATCGGGCTAGTGCTGCTCGTGCTCGGCGGCCTGCACTTCTTCAACGTCTATGCGCTCAGCCGGTACCGGCGCGCCCGGCTTCGGCAGGACGCCCCTCGGCCGCCGCTGCCACCGGTCGGCCGGCTGCCGGTGGCGCCACCGTACCCCCCGCCATATCCGCAGGCACCGGGTGGACAGCCCGGCCCGGGTGGGGAGCCAGGTCCTCCTGGAACCGCGCCGCCGCCGCAGGTCCGGCCGGCGACCTGAGGCGGCGGCCGTGACGAGCGATCACGACGGCCTCGCCCAGCTCGGGGTGGGCGAGGCCGTCCGGAGCCTCACCGTGCTGTACGACGCGGGCTGCGCGCTGTGCCGCTCGGCACGTCATTGGCTCGAGTCGCGGGTCCAGCTCGTGCCGCTCACCTTCGTGCCGGCCGGGTCCGAGGAGGCCCGGCGCCGCTTCCCCGGCCTGGACCACGACGAGACCCTGCGCGACATCACGGTCGTGGCCGACAGCGGCGACGTGTACGTCGGCGACGCGGCCTGGCTGGCCTGCCTCTGGGCACTTGCTGGGTACCGCGAGCTGGCCGACCACCTCGCGCAGCCGCACCTGCTGCCGCTGGCTCGACGGGCGGTCGCGGCCGCGGCGACGGTGCGGGAACGCACCCGCGACCGGGCGGCCGGAACTCAGTACGGTGATCGTGATGACCGAGCCAACTGCGCCGACGACCGCAGCGCCTGCTGACCGCCCGCGGCCGCGCCCCCGCGGCGAGGAAACCAAGCAGTTGATCCTCGACACCGCGATGCGGCTGTTCCGCGAGCGCGGGTACGCACAGACGACGATGCGTGCGATCGCTCAGGAGGCCGGCGTCGCGCTCGGCAACGCGTACTACTACTTCGACTCGAAGGAACACCTGATCCAGGAGTTCTACTCAGGTTCTCAGGTGCAGCACCGCCGGGCGGCCGCGCGCGTGCTCGCAACAGAGACCGACTTCGCGGCCCGGCTGCGCGGCACCCTGCACGCGGGCATCGAGGCGAACGATCCCTACCACGCGTTCGCCGCCACCTTCTTCAAGACCGCGGCGGAGCCGAGCTCGCCGCTGAGCCCGTTCTCCGCCGAGTCGGCCCCGGCGCGGGACGCGTCCATCGCGCTGTTCCGCGAGGTGGTCGAGGGTTCCACCGCGAAGGTACCCGCCGACCTGCGCGACGACCTGCCCGAGCTGCTCTGGCTCGCGTACCTGGGCGTGATCCTCTACTGGGTGCACGACCGCTCACCGGGGCAGGCCAAGACCCGGCTGCTCATCGACCGCGTGGTACCACTGATCGACCGGGCACTGTCGCTCGCCCGGATGCGCGTGGTACGCCCGGTCGTCCGCGAGGTAATCGACCTGATCCGCGCCCTCCGCGCCTGACGCCGCGAGCGGCGCGAGCCGCCCGGGCGGAGCGAGGGCCAGTCACCGGGCCGCGGAGGTGCGGACCAGCGTACGGATCTGGCGCAGCAGCACCGACAGCGGCGCGAGGTCGGCCCGCGACTCGTCGAACTCCCCTATCGCGTTGCGCGTACGCAGGATCGACGAGGCGTTGACCTGCTCCCACTCGTACACCCGATCCTCCGCCGAGAGGTCGGCGGACGTGGCGGTGAGCACCTCCGCGGTGAGCGCGGCGAGCGCGGCGTACAGGTCGTATCGCAAAGCCATCCGGGCCAGCGTCTGCCACCGGTCGTGCCGCGGCAACTCGGAGATCCTGGAGAGCAGGTCGTCGACCCGGAACCGGTCGGAGAGCACGAAGTAGACGCCGGCGACCTCGCTCACGTCGCGGTCGGTCTGCGCGGCCGTCTCGACGATGTCTAGGAGGCCGAAGCTGTAGAACAGGCGAGTGGCCCAGTCCGACACGTCCTCCGGGATGCCTTGCGCGACGAGCGCGTCGGCGTGCTCGCGCAGCGCTTGCCGCTCCGAGCCCTGGAACAGCGTGCCGAGCTCGGGCAGCAGCCGGTTCACGCCGGGACCGAGCTTGGCGATCTCCCCGGGCACGTCCATGGGCGCCCGCCGCGACGACACCAGCCAGCGCACCGCCCGGTCCAGCAGCCGGCGGGTCTCCAGGTAGAGCGCGGTCTGCGCCTCGGTCGAGACCCGGTTGTCCAGGGACTCGATCGTCCGCCACAGCTCGCGCAGCCCGAACACGTCGCGCACGACCAGGTACGCCCGGACGACATCCGCCGGGGACGCGCCCGTCTCCTCCACCGTGCGGTACACGAACGACGTGCCGCCGCGGTTGACGCCCTCGTTCACGAGCGAGTTGGTGATGATCTCGCGACGCAGCCGGTGGCCGGCCATCCGGTCGCCGCACCGTTCCCGCAGCGGACTCGGGAAGTAGTCGGCCAGCACGTCGTAGGTCCACTCGTCGTCGGCGAGCCCGGA
The DNA here is from genome assembly GCA_036506795.1 of Micromonosporaceae bacterium. GTDB lineage: Bacteria > Actinomycetota > Actinomycetes > Mycobacteriales > Micromonosporaceae > DASXRC01. Next base: position 21,843 of record DASXRC010000146.1, on the reverse strand, counting down.
GTCGAGGATCTCGCGCTTGAGCACGATCTTGACGTACGCGAGCAGCACGGCGAACTCGGGCGAGGTGAGGCCCTGACCGGACTCGCCCCGGACCTGCAGCTCCTCGTCGGTCGGCAGAGCCTCGAGCGCGCGGTTGAGCTGCCCGCGACGCTCGAAGTCGGACAACATCCGCCGGTGCACCGGCAGCAGGGACCGCGACTGTGCGCGGGCGTTGCCCAGCGCGCACGCCTGGTCGTAGTTGTCCCGCAGCACGAGCTCGGCGACCTCGTCGGTCATCTCGGCCAGTAACTCGTCCCGTTCCGCGCCGGTCAGCTCGCCGTCGGCGACCGCGCCGCCGAGCAGGATCTTGATGTTCACCTCGTGGTCGGACGTGTCCACGCCGGCCGAGTTGTCGATGAAGTCGGTGCAGATCCGGCCGCCCTCGAGGGCGTACTCGATTCGGCCGCGCTGGGTCAGGCCGAGGTTGCCGCCCTCACCGACGACCTTGACCCGCAGCTGCTTGCCGTTGACCCGGATCGCGTCGTTGGCCTTGTCGCCCACCTCGGGGTGCGACTCGGTCGCCGCCTTGACGTACGTGCCGATGCCGCCGACCCACAGCAGATCCGCCGGCGCCTGGAGCATCGCGTTCATCAGCTCGTGGGGTGCCATCGCCGTGGTCTCTTCCGCGATGCCCAGCGCCGACCGCATCTCCGGCGAGATCGGAATCGACTTGGCCGTACGCGGGAACACGCCGCCGCCGGCGGAGATGAGCGCGCTGTCGTAGTCGGCCCAGGACGAGCGCGGCAGCTCGAACAGGCGTTTACGCTCCACATAGGACGTCGCGGCGTCCGGGTTCGGGTCGACGAAGATGTGCCGGTGGTCGAACGCGGCGACCAGCCGGACGTGCTCCGATAGCAGCATCCCGTTGCCGAACACGTCCCCGGACATGTCGCCGATGCCCACGACGGTGAAGTCCTCGCTCTGGGTGTCGACGTCGATGTCGCGGAAGTGCCGCTTGACCGACTCCCAGGCGCCGCGCGCGGTGATGCCCATCTTCTTGTGGTCGTACCCGGCGGACCCACCCGACGCGAACGCGTCGCCGAGCCAGAACCCGTACGCCTTCGAGATCTCGTTGGCGATGTCGGAGAAGGTGGCGGTGCCCTTGTCCGCGGCGACCACCAGGTACGGGTCGTCGCCGTCGTGGCGCACCACGTCGGTCGGCGGCACGATCCGGCCGCCGGCGATGTTGTCGGTGACGTCCAGCAGCGCGCAGATGAACTGCTTGTACCGGGTCACGCCCTCGGCGAGGTACGCGTCCCGTTCGCTCGGCGGCGGCGCACCCTTGAGCACGAACCCGCCCTTCGCCCCCACCGGCACGATCACCGCGTTCTTCACCATCTGGGCCTTGACCAAGCCGAGCACCTCGGTGCGGAAGTCCTCCCGGCGATCCGACCAGCGCAGGCCGCCGCGGGCCACCGCGCCGAACCGCAGGTGTACGCCCTCGAACCTCGGCGAGTACACGAAGATCTCGTACCGCGGGCGCGGCGCGGGCAGCTCCGGGATCGACTGCGGGTCCAACTTGAACGCCACGTACGGCTTAGGCCGGCCGGCTGTGCCATCCAACGAAGACGATCGCTGGTAGAAGCTCGTCCGCAGCGTGGCCTGGATCAGCGTCAGGTACGCCCGCAGGATGCGGTCCTGGTCGAGGCTCGCCACCTGGTCGAGCTGGCGTTGGACCGCGGTCACCAGCTCCTTGCTCTGCAGGGCACGATCCGACTCGGACAGCCCGAGGTGCGGCGAGAACCTGGTTTCGAACAGCGCTACCAGCAGGGCGGTGATGCCCGGGTAGGCGTTGAGCGTGCCCTCCATGTAGTTCTGGGAGAAGACCGTCCCGGCCTGGCGCAGGTACTTCGCGTACGCGCGCAGCACGACGACCTGGCGCCAGGTGAGTCCGCCGCGCAGCACGAGCTGGTTGAACTGGTCCACTTCGGACTCGCCGCGCCAGGTCGAGGAGAAGGCGTTCTCCACATGCGGGCGCACCTCGGTCAGCTCGTGCGCGTCGGCGGGCAGTTGTAGCCCGAAGTCGTAGAGGTAGATGGTGCCGTCCTCGCGCCGCACCGTGTACGGGTGCTCGTCCACGACCCGTACGCCGAGCGAGTGCAGCACGGGCAGCACGGCCGAGAGCACCATCGGCTCGCCGTACCGGAAGACCTTGAACCGCACGTTGAGGTCGTCCGCGCGCTTGCGGAACAGGTGCATCTCCAGCTGGCCGGGCTCCTCGAGCAGCTCCAGCTTCGCGAGGTCCTTGACCGCCTCGTACGGCGTGTGCTCGTCCTTGTACACGTCCGGCAGCGCGTCCGCGTACCGCTGGAACAGCTTCTTGGCCTGCTCGTCGCCGAGCTTGCGTTCGAGCACGAGCCGGAAGTCGTCCTCCCACAGCCGGGTCGCGTCGGCGAGCTGCTCGGCCAGGTCGTCCGCGTCGATGTGCCGCGGCGGGTTGGTCGGATCCGTGCGCACAATGAAGTGCACGCGCGCGAGCGTCGACTCGGTGACCCGGGTGGTGTAGTCGACCCCGACGCCGTTCAGCTCGGCCAGCAGGATCTCCTGCATCCGCAGCCGGTTCTGGGTGGTGAACCGGTCGCGGGGCAGGTAGATCAGGCAGGAGATGAACCGGCCGTAGCCGTCGCGGCGCAGGAACACCCGCAGCTGGCGCCGGCCGGCCATGCGCAGCACCCCGATGACGGCGTGGTACAGGTCGTCCGTCTTGATCTGGAACAGCTCGTCCCGGGGGTACGTCTCGAGGATCTCCATTAGATCCTTGCCGGAGTGGCTGCGGGGCGACAGCCCCGAGCGCGCGAGCACCTCGGCGACCTTGCGCTTGACCACCGGCAGCTCCTGCACGCTGGTCCGGTACGCGGCGCTGGAGAACAGGCCCAGGAAGCGTCGTTCCCCAACCACGTTGCCGTCGGCGTCGAACACCTTGAAGCCGATGTAGTCCAGGTACGCCGACCGGTGCACGGTCGCCCGGGAGTTGGCCTTCGTGATGATGAGCAGGCGCTTCTCCAGCACCTTCTCGTACGCCTCCGGGGTCAGCGAGGAGAGGATCCGCGGCTCGGGCTGGTCCTGCCGCAGAATGCCCAGCCCGGTGCCGAGCACCGCCTTGAGCAGCCTCTCCTGCCCCTCACCCTCGATGAGCCGGTATTCCCGGTACCCGAGGAACGTGAAGTGGTCGTCGGCGAGCCAACGCAACAGCTCGACCGAGTCCGTGATGTCCTTGTCCGGCACCGGCAGCTGCGCCGAGGCCAGTTCGTCGGCGAGCGACAGCGCCCGGGTACGCATCTTCGGCCAGTCCTCGACCGCCTCACGCACATCGGTGAGCACGCGCTGCAACTCACGCCGCAGCTGGTCACGGGCCGCCGGATCACGGATGGCGTCGACCTCGATCCGCATCCAGCTCTCGACCAGGTCGCCGTCCTTGGCGTCGTCGGGCTCGACCTCGGCCGCGACATGGGACAGCTTGCCCAGCGGCTCCCGGCGCACGACGACCAGCGGGTGGACGAGCAGGTGCACGTCGAGATGGTGCGCGGTGAGCAGGGCGGTGACCGAGTCGACCAGGAACGGCATGTCGTCGGTGACGATCTCGATCACGGTGTGGTGCTGATCGTCCGGCTCTTGGATGCGCAGCCTCAGCTCGCCCGGCACCCGCTGGTCGGCCAGCTCCCGATGGCTGCGCGCGGCGGCCACCATCACCGCCGCGCTGCAGCCGACCAGCTCCTCGTCCGGCGCGAACCGCCAGTACCGATCGACCAGGCTCGCGAGGTCCGTGTCCTTGCCGGCCAGCGCGACGGCCTGTGCGACGAGCCGCTCGAGGTTGGGCACCACGTCGTCGAGCTCGCTGTCCTCGATCTCGTCCGGCTGCGGCGCGAGCGGTGGCGGAGCCTCGCTGAGCGTGTCGACGCGGCCGCCGGCGGGCACCGCGCTCGCGACCGCGGTCGGGGTCTTGCCGTCGGCGTCGGCCGCTCGCGCAGCGGCCTCGCTGGCGCTGCGGCCCGGCGGGGAAGTCGAGTCTTCGGACTCCGTTGACCTGACGGAGGTCGGTGTCGTCGCCGGAGGCCGCTTCATGGCTGCCACTCCCCTCGCCCACCGCGCTGTGGGTTCGCTCTCCAGACCAGCCTAGGGCCTACCCGTCCCACTCTCCCCATTCAGCCGGTCACGCATCCCAGGTCCGGATCCCGACTGTGATCGGTGGTACACCGTGCCGTGTCCCAGGGGTACACCGGAGCACGGTAAATCGGAAATATCGCGCGATCGCGGACACCCGCGTCCGGTAACTCGGCCGAACGGAGTCGACCCCGCGTACTAGTTTCGTCAGCGACTCCCGGAGGTGACGCATGCCCGCGCTCTCACGCGCCCGGACTCGGCCACTCGTCACCGGCCTGGCCTGTCTGATCGCCGCAGCGGCCGCCCTGGCCGGCTGCTCGAAGGACGACGGACCGAAGGGCGCGCTCGACGCGTTCCTCGCCGGGTGGCCGACCGGAAAGCTGGACAACGTCGGATTTGTCGCGCCCACCGGGGACAAGCTGCCCGCCAGCCAGGTCGCGGCGGAGATCCGCGCACTCTCCGGCGAGCTGCGGGACATCCCGCCGGACCTGCGCATCGACGGAGACCCAAAGATCACAAAGAACCTGGCCACCGCCCGGGTCAAGGTCGACTGGAAGCTGCCGGCCGGCAACCACTGGACGTTCCCGACGACGGTACGCCTGAAGAAGTTCGCGGATGACTGGGCCGTCATCTGGGAGCCGGCGATCATCAACACCGGCCTCGAGGTGGGCGACGAGCTGGCCGTACGCCGCGTGCCGGCCACCCGAGCCTCGATCCTCGGCGGCGCCGGGCAGCCGATCTTCGAGCCGCGGCCCGTGGTGGTCGTCGGCGTGCAGCCGAACCAGGTGGCCGACATGACGGACCTCGTGCGGCAGCTGGACAAGGCGTTCCGGTCGCTGCCCATCCCAGCCGTGTACCTCAGCGACCTGCCGGCCCGGGTGAGGGCGGCCAGCCCCACCGCGTTCGTGGACGTGGCCGCCCTGCGCGAGCCCGCGTACAACCAGATTCGGCGTCGCATCCACGACCTGGCCGGCACGGTGTTCCGCCGGGAGACGTGGGATCTGCCGCCGACGCGAGAGTTCGCCCGGGCGCTGCTGGGCACCGTTGACGACGCGACAAAGGAGGACCTGGACAAGAACCCGGGAACGTACCGAGCCGGCGACAAGGTGGGGCACGGCGGGCTTCAGGAGCGCTACGACGAGAGGCTGCGCGGCGTACCGGGCGAACGCGTGGTGATCGAGCGGAAGGCCGCGGACGGGACGGTGACGGAGATCGAGGTGTTCACGGCCGAACCCAAGGCTGGCACGCCGGTGAAGTCCACCCTCGACGACCGGGTGCAGCGGGCCGCCGACGCCGCGCTGGCGCCCGAGACGCGCAACGCGGCCGTCGTCGCCGTGCGCGTCAGCGACGGTGCGGTGCTGGCGGTCGCGAACGGCCCGCGCGGCGGCACGCAGAACCTGGCGTTCACCGCCCAGGTGCCGCCCGGCTCGACGTTCAAGATGGTGAGCGCACTGGGCCTGCTCGACAACGGAGCCGTGACCCTGAACGACGTGGTGGCCTGCCCGAAGAACCTCACCGTCGGCGGGCAGACGTTCAAGAACTCTCATGACTTCGCGCTCGGGTCGGTGAAGTTCCGCGAGGACTTCGCCAAGTCGTGTAATACCGCGTTCGCCTCGCTGGCCCCCAAGCTCGGGCCGGACGGCCTCGCCCAGGCGGGGGCTAGCCTTGGCCTCGGCGCTGCCTGGGACCTGGGCGTCGACGCGTTCACCGGCAAGGTGTCCAGCGGCGGCGCGGCCGCCGAGCAGGCGATGGCGGCGTTCGGGCAGGGCGCCACGCAGGTCAGCCCGCTCGCGATGGCGGCGGCCGCCGCGGCCGTGGCGCACGGCCAGTGGCAGCAGCCGCACGTGCTAGTCGACCCGGCCCCACGCAGCCCGGCCCAGCCTGGCCCGCGGCTCAAGGCGGGTAGCGTCGACCCGCTGAAGACGATGATGCGCGAGGTCGTCACGTATGGCACCGGCAAGGCGCTCGCGGACGTGCCGGGGCAGCCGGTGTACGGCAAGACCGGCACCGCGGAGTACGACGGGAACCCGGCGCACACGCACGCGTGGTTCGTCGGCTGGCAGGGCGACCTCGCGTTCGCCGTGTTCATCCAGAACGGCGGCGACAGCACGACAAGCTCGGTGCCCCTCGCCGAGCGGTTCCTACGCCGGTTGAGCTAGGACTACCGACCACTTCGCGGCGTCGCGGCGCGCTCGGTCGCCGCGCGTGCGGCGGGAATCGACGGTGCCTTCGGCGGCTTGCCGGCCTTCTGGCGGCTGCGCGGCGTACGGTCCGGGGTCGGGTCGTCCGCCCGCTCGGCCGCGCGCAGCGGGGCGAGGCCGGCGGTGAGCGTCGCGGCGAGCTCGGCCGCGTACGCGCCGTCCGGATCGTAGTCCGGGTCGAACACGGTCAGCTCAAGGCCGAGGCAGTCCGGGGTGCCGACCAGACCGGCGACCAGCAGCTCCAGCTCGGCGAAGGCGATGCCACCCGGCTCCGGAGCGTCCACGGCCGGCATCACCGCGGGGTCGAGCACGTCGACATCGACGTGGACCCAGAAGCCGGCGCACTCGGTGAGCTGTTCGCGGGCCCAACCCGCGGTGCGGGCGGCGCCCTCGGCGCGCAGGGCCGGCACCGGCCGGGCGACGATGCCCGCGGCCTGCAGGTCGAGCCGGTATTCGTCGTTGCCGCGGATGCCGAGTACGACCACGTCCGCATCCCGGAAGTAGGGTCGGCGCGCCTCGATGCCCGCGAGGTCGCCCTGGCCGCGCCCGGTGGCCAGGGCGAGATCCTCGCCGGCGGCAGCCCCGACGTAGGAGGCGTTGCCGGGATGGCGGAAGTCCGAGTGACCGTCCACGAACACGAGGCCGGTCCGGCCGCCGACCGCCTCGCCCAGCTGGTTCATCGCGAGCGCGGAGCCGAGCAGGATGGAGCAGTCGCCGCCGAGCACAAGCGGGAACTCGCCCGCATCGATGATCGCGCCGATCCGCTGGGCGAGCCGCATAGAGTACGCCGCTATCGCCGGCGCGTGGCACACGCCGTCGCCCGGGCGCCACTGGCCGGGGTCGTACCGCGGCGGCGTGAGGCAGCCGGCGTCGCGGGCCCCGAGCCGCGCGACCAGGTCATGATCGCGCAGCGCGCCGGGCGCCTTCGCACAGCCGGGCACGGACGTCTCGGTGGGCGGGCGCAGCCCCAGGTTGGATGGCGCGTCCAGCAACGCGATGCGGCGCATCATGCGGCCGCTAGAACAGGGCGCTCGCGAGCGCGCGGCGGGCCGCGGCCACCGCCGGGTCGTCCGGTCCGGCGACGGTGAACAGAGACACCAGGTGCCGCCGAATCGTCTCCCGGTCGTCGCCCGAGCTCCGCCGGACGAGGTCGACCAGCCGGGCGTACGCCCGCTCCGCCTGGCCGGCCAGCACCTCGACGTCGGCGGCGAGCAGCTGGGCGGACACGTCGTCCGGGTTCGCCTGGGCGGTGGCGATCGCGGCGGCCGGGTCGACTCCGACCACCCGCCGGGCGAGCGCCACGTGCGCGAGCCCGGACTCCGCGGCGTCGTTCGCCGGTGTCTCCGCGAGGATCTTCTTGTACGCCCGCTCCGCCGCGTCGAGGTCGCCGGAGATCAGTGCCTCGTCGGCCTCGGTCAGCCGCGGATCCTCGGGTTCGGCCACCTCCGCGCCGCCGGCCTTCATCAGCGCACCCACCCACTGCCGCAGCTGAGCCTCCGGCACGACGCCGGTGAACGCGTCGACGGGCTGCCCGCCGACGATCGCGTACACCATCGGGATGCTCTGGACCCGGAACGCCTGCGCGAGCCGCGGGTTGGCGTCGACGTCGACCCGGGCGAGGACCCACGAGCCGCCGCCCTCGACCGCGAGCTTCTCCAGCACCGGGGACAGCTGCTTGCACGGCTGGCACCACTCGGCCCAGAAGTCGATCACGACGGGAGTCGACAGCGACCGCTCCAGCACCTCGGTCTGGAACGTCGCCTCCGTCACGTCGATGACCACCACGCCGCCGCCCGGCGGCACGGGCTGGGGCGGCGGGCCGCCCGCGGCCGTCGGTCCGTTCGGTGCGCTCGACGCGCCGCCGGCGCCGGCCGACCCGGCCGACCCGGCCGACCCGGGCGATCCGGCGGACTCGGTCGGCCGCGGGCTCGCGCCTCTCAGCGCGCCCAGGTCGACGGCTCCGCGGGTGAAGATCGACTGGTTCGTCAGCGGGTCGCTCATGGTTGTCTAGTCTCGCACGCGCGCGGGTCCCGCCGCCGGTGCCGGCCGCTCGGGCGGGGCCGGGTCGCCGGGCCCGACCATGAGGGTGACCGCGGTCCCCTCGTGGTCGACGGCGACCGTGCGGTCCTCGATCGGACTCGCGACGAGGTCCGCGGCGACATTGCGGGTGGCCGCCGCGAATACTGCGGCGGCGCCGTCGCCGCTCCGGCTGACACCGCGTAAGGCCCGACCCCCCTATCGAACCGATATGGCACCGTTACCCGCGGCGTACTCCTGGTCAGAAGCGGGCCGGCTCCCGGTAGACGCCCCACTCGCGGCGCAACGCATCGCAGATGTCACCGAGCGTCGCCTCGGCGCGCGCCGCGTCGAGCACCGCCGGGATCAGGTTGTCGTCGCCGCGGGCGACCTCGACCATGCGTGCGAGCGCCGCGTCGACGGCCGCGCGGTCCCGGTCGCCGCGCCGGCCGGCCAGGACGCGCTTCTGCTCGACCTCGACCTCGTGTGAGATGCGTAGGATCTCGAGCTCCTTGGTGACGGTGGCCGTGTGGCAGTTCACACCGACGATCTTCTTGTCGCCCTTCTCGAGCGCCTGTTGGTAGGCGAACGCCGACTCGGCGATGTGCGAGGTGAACCAGCCTTCCTCGATGCCGCGAAGGATGCCGGAGGTCATCGGTCCGATCCCGTGCCGCGCCTCGTCGCCGCCGCCGAGCTCTCGTATCCTGGCGAAGATCGCCTCCGCCTCCGCCTCGATCCGGTCGGTGAGCGCCTCCACATACCAGGAGCCGCCCAGTGGATCGGCAACGTTGGTGACGCCGGTCTCCTCCATGAGCACCTGCTGGGTGCGGAGCGCGATCTCGGCCGACTCGTCGGTGGGCAGCGCCAGCGTCTCGTCGAGGGCGTTGGTGTGCAGGGAGTTGGTGCCGCCGAGCACCGCGGACAGCGCCTCCACCGCCGTACGCACGACGTTGTTCACCGGTTGCTGCGCGGTCAGCGACACGCCCGCCGTCTGGGTGTGGAACTTCAGCCAGAGCGCCTTCTCGTCGGTTGCGCCGTACACGTCGCGTAGCCAGCGGGCCCAGATCCGCCGGGCGGCCCGGAACTTCGCGATCTCCTCGAAGAAGTCGAGGTGCGCGTCGAAGAAGAAGCTCAGGCCGGGCGCGAACGCGTTCAGGTCCAGGCCGCGGGACAGCCCCAGCTCCACGTACCCGAAGCCGTCGGCGAGGGTGTACGCGAGCTCCTGCGCGGCGGTCGAGCCGGCCTCCCGGATGTGGTACCCCGACACCGACAGCGGCTTGTACCGCGGTATCTCCTTCGCGCAGTACTCGATCAGATCGCCGATCAGTCTCAGGTGAGGCTCGGGCGGGAACAGCCACTCCTTCTGGGCGATGTACTCCTTGAAGATGTCGGTCTGGAGCGTCCCGTCCAGAGTGGACAGATCCGCCCCCTGGCGCTCGGCCGCGACGAGGTACATGCAGAAAATCGGAACCGCCGGGCCCGAGATGGTCATGCTCGTCGTGGTGCCGGCCAGGTCGATGCCGTCGAACAGGATGTCCATGTCGGCCGCCGAGTCGATGGCGACACCGCAGTGCCCGACCTCGCCGAGCGCCTGAGGGTCGTCCGAGTCGCGTCCCATCAGCGTCGGCATGTCGAACGCCACGGACAGTCCGCCGCCGCCCGCGCCGAGGATCATCTTGTACCGCTCGTTGGTCTGCCTCGCGTTGCCGAAGCCGGCGAACTGCCGGATCGTCCAGGTCCGCCCGCGATAGCCGGTGGGGTAGAGCCCGCGGGTGTACGGGTACTCGCCCGGCCAGCCGATCCGCTCGAAGCCCGGATAGTCGACGCCATCCGGCGGCCCGTACGCCGGCTCGACCGGCGCGCCGGACAGCGTGGTGAAGTCGGCGTCGCGCTTGCGGGCCGCGTCGTACCGCGCCTGCCAGCGTTCCCGTCCGGCGGCGATCTCGTCCGCGTGCATGCGGCCTCCTCGGCGTCGTGCCTGCTGCAGCCGATACTAAGCCGTCACCTGAACGATCGCTAAGGCAGGCGCGTGCCCGTCGCCGCCGCCTCGCCGCCCGCTGCCCGCCTGCTGCCGTCGATCATGGACGTGTTGTCATGCCTCGATCTCGGATCCACGACAACAAGCCCATGATCGACCGGAAATTGCATGATCGGCGCCTGGTTAAGGCGCGTAAATCGCGCCGGGAGCCTAGCCGCCGCCAGCCGCATGGACCATCAGTCGAGCGACCCGCTCGGCGAGATCCACAGCTGAGGCTGCCTGGTGACGACGGCGATGTGTTTCGAAGTCCTCGTCGTGGTCGAGGATGACCGCGCCGTGAAACTCGGCCACGGCGGCGGTGAGCAGATCAACGATGCCGGCAGCCCGATGCAGGCCCTTTCGTGCCATGCGAAGCTGAACCTCTCGTGCACGGTCGGCCACGGACTCGTTGACTGGCAGGTTGATGAAGATAGCCCGTCGGAGGCGGGCGATGTTCTGGACGTCGGCAACATTGCGGCCAGCAACGCTACGCGCGGACGAGCTCGGCGCAGCCGTCCAGGAGGTGCAGCTCGGCGTCGCAGGCGGCCGCCGCCTCGGGATCGTGGGTCGCGAACACGACGGCCGCGCCGCGGCGGGCCTCGTCGTGCAGGAGGTCGAGGACCCGCTGGCGGTTGCCCGCGTCCAGCTCGCTGGTCACCTCGTCGGCGAGCAGCACGTCGCCGCGCAGGGCGAGGCCGCGCGCGATCGCGGCTCGCTGCTGTTGGCCGCCGGAGAGCTCCTCTACGAGCTGGTCGGCCTGCCCGGACAGGCCCATGCGATCGAGCGCCTCGGCGGTCAGCCGCCGCGCGTCCACCGGCCTCGTCCCGGTGGCGATGAGCGCCACCTGAATGTTCTCGCTCGCGGTGAGGATCGCCGCGAGCCCGTTGTCCTGCGGCACCAGCACCACCTTCTGGGCCACCGCGTGGTCGCGGTCGCGGACCGGCGTGCTGTCCAATGCGACCGTGCCCTGCAGCGGACGCAACAGGCCCGCCATCGACCACAGCAGCGTCGTCTTGCCGGCGCCGGAGGGCCCGGTCACCGCCAGCACCCGGCCGGGCCGCGCGGTCACGGTAACCTCGCGCAGCACGGGACGCTCCTTGCCGTACGCGACCGTCACCCGATCGACGAGCATGGTTCGGGTCACCGCTCTATCCCCCCGTTGGGCGCCGGCGCCGTGCCCAGGATGATCGCGTTGGAATGGACGCCGTCCCCGGTGCGCGGCGCCTCCAGCGCGGCCGGTGTGGTGGAAACCGGCCCGCCCGGGCTGGCCGTTGCCGCACCATCCGGTCCGGCGGTCAGGGCACGACCCGGCGCGGCCGGCGCTGGCTGCGTCGCCGATTGCGACTGCGGCGGCGTCAGGACGATCGACCCGTCCGGTTGCGCGTGTACCCGAAGCAGCGTGCCCGGCGGCACCACCTTCAGGACCTCGGGCGGCAGGTGGACCGAACCGTCTCGGCCGATGACCGAGTAGTCCTCGCCGCGGCGTCCCTCGGCGCCCACCCGACCGTCCCGGATCGTGATGGTGCGGCCCATCTGCACGCCGACGTCCGGGTCATGGGTGACCATCACGACCGTTGTGCCGTTGCGCCGCACGGCGTCGAGCGCGGAGACCACCTCGTCGCGGGCGTGGGTGTCCAGCTGGCTCGTGGGCTCGTCCGCGAGCAGCAGCCCGGGACGGTTCGCCAGCGCCACCGCGAGCGCCAGCCGCTGCCGTTCACCGGGCGCGAGCGCGCCCGGGCGCAGCCGGACCCGGCCGCGCGCCGCGAGTCCGACGAGGGACAGCACCTCACGCGGGCCGGGGCGGTCGGCCGCGCCGGGCGTGCCGCGCTGGGCGAACCGTACGTTCTGCTCGGCACTCAGGTACGGGAGCAGGTTGCGGGTCGCACCCTGCAGTACGACGCCGACATCGGTGGCGCGCATCCGGGCGAGCTCACCGTCGCTGGCCCGGACGAGGTCGTGGTCCCCGACGTGTACCTGGCCGGCGGCCGGTCGCAGCAGACCGGCGAGCACCGACAGCAGCGTCGACTTGCCGGAACCGGAGGGACCCAGCAGTGCCACCGACTCGCCGGGAACGATGTCGAGGTCGACGCCGGACAGCGCCACCACGTCGTACCCCTCGAGCGGATAGATGTAGACGACGCCGCGGCAGGTGACGCCGAGACCATCGGGTGCGGCGGCCGCAGGCGGCTCGCCGAACCGGGCTGGCATGGCGACGGTCATCGGGCGTCCTCCCTCAGCCGGTCGGGCGTCGCACGGCGAAGCGTACGCAGCACCACGGTCACCGCAAAGGCGAGCCCGACGGCGCTGACCGCGACCGCGGCCGGCAGCGCGCCGAGACTGGGTTCGTACCGCACCTCGGGCTGCACGGTATCGACAGCCACCAGCGGGATGCCGGGGAGCATGAGGATGGCCCCGGCCACCCCGACCGCGAAGCCGACGACCAACGGCATGCCGAGCAGCGCGAGCTGTTCCCGCAGGACGCCGCGGCGCAGCAGCCGACGGCGTACGCCGACCACGCGCAGCGCGGCCAGCTCGTACCGGCGACCGTCCGCGCCGATGTACGCCGTGAGCAACACCACCCCGACGGCGAGCAGGACGGCCGCTGCCCCGGCAAGCAGGTACAGCCAGAGCCCGAGCGCCGGAGCGCGCCGACCCAGCCGGTCCAGCTCATCGGCCATCGTCTGAGCGCGCAGCACCTGCACTCCGGCCTGGGCCAGGCGCCGATCGAGGTCGGCCGGGGCGTTCCCGTTGGCCCACACCTCGTACCGCAGCTCGGTGCTGTCCGCGAGGCTCGCGGTCTGCTCCGCGGCGCGGACCGCGTAGTCGAGGTCGAAGAGCAGACCGTGGGTGCCCGCTCGGGGCAGCACCGTGGTCCGCCGGGCCACCGTGAACGGCTGCGGCGACTGGGCGAAGCCGGGGAAGCTGAACTCCGTGGCGCGGTCGTCCTCGGCCGGCGCGCGCCCGGCGAGTACGGCCGGCAGCGCCTCTGGTGCGTCGAGGTGCGCGAGCACGACATCCCCGCGGGTGACCCCGCTGGCCGTCAACCGCAGCGGTGCGCCCGGGGTGGCGGCGACCTTGGCGCCGGGCGCGCGATCCGGCAGCGCTCGCCACGCGTTCCGGTCCTCGAGGCGGGCCGGCAGCCGGCCGGCGCCGGAACGGATCTCCCGTACGTCCAGGTCGACCGCGAGTGGCGCGGTGGTGGCTCCGGCGCGGCTGACGCTCAACCCGATCAGCCGGCACCCGTCGGCGCAGTCAGGCACCGCGGCCGAATAGGCCACGATGCTTCGGGACAGCAGGCCCAGCGACACCGTGGTCGGGGGTTCGCCGGGCACCGACACGATCGCGCCGAGGCGCGCCTGCCCGGCGCCGATCGCCCGCACCCGGACCTGCACGCCAACCCGGCCATCCAGCTCAAGGGGATCGACGGCCGAGTCCGGTCGGAGCGCCGCCGCGATCCCGCTCACCCGGTCGCGATCCTGGCCGCGCCACTGCACGACCTTCGTTAGCAGCGGCGCCTGTACGCCGATCAGCTCGACCTGTGCCCCGTTGTACTGCTCTGCCGAGCGGACCACCGCCATGGACGATCCGCTCGGGTCGGCGCCGTGCACCGCCTCGATGAGCGCGTCGGGATGGGCGGCCGTCACCGAGTACACCCGGTCCGCGCCCAACGCATCGATGGCGTGGTCGCGCCGGGCCTGCGCCGCGACGTCCCAGGCGGTGGCGGCAAACGCGAGCAGGGCGACGGCGACCGTCACGACTACGACCGCGCGGTGGGCGGTCGGCCGTCGGGCGAGCTGAGCGGCCGAGAGCAGCCCCGGGATGCGGCCGCGCCGGCGGGCGACGGTCAACCGCAGCCGCGACCAGATGCCGAGTAGCCGGCCGGCGGCAATGCCGGCGACGACGGCGAGCAGTGGCGGGGCGAGCAGGGCCAGCGGCGCGGTGCGGTCGCCCAGCGCGGCAAAGAGGGAGGCGGCGGCCAGCGCGACGACGACGCCCTCGGCCAGCCCGGCCTGCCATCGCCCACGGGCCGGCACCCGGCGTAACAACGAGAGGACCGGCTTGCGAAGGGTACGCCGCCCGGCCAGCAGCGCGGCCAGGCCGGCCGCGAGCAGTGCGCCCACGGCGGCCGCGAAGACTGGCGAGCGGACCTCGGCGTGGGTGCCCTCGGCGAGCACGAAACGCGCCGCGAGTTCGACCAGCGCGAGGCCGGCGACCACCCCGACCGGGGCGCTAAGCATGACGAGCAGCAGCACCTCGCCCAGTCCGAACCGGGCCACCCGACCAGCGGGGAATCCACGCAGCTTGGCCAGCGCGATCTCCGGTCCGCGCTCCTCGACCAACGACGCGACGAGCAGGAATAGCACGAACCAGCAGAGGAGTACGAGGGGCACCGCAATGATCGGCACGGTCCGCCCGATGGCTCGCTGGTCGATGCTGACCTCGTCGAGAATGGACGGCAGCTCGGTGCGCAGGTCCAGCTCCTGGACGCCGAGGTCGGCGTCGACCGCGCCGAGGTCAGCTCGTACCCGGTCGACCTCGCCCAGCTGGACCTCGTCGGCGCGCAACGGGTACTCCAGCCGCATGCTCACGGTGGCGCCTGACTCGAGGCGTACGTCGTCCTCGTCCCCGGTGAAGACGGCGTCGACTCGGGTCGCCGACGCCTCGGGGCTGCCCGCGCCGCCGGTGAAGTAACCGGTCGGGCCCCAGTACCCGGCGTTCTGGTCGATGGGCGTGTAGAGGCCAACGACCTCGAACCCGTGCGTACGCCCACCGGGCACGTTCGCGAAGCGCAGGTCCAGCTCGTCGCCCACCCCGATGCCGTACGCGTCCGCCGTGCGCTTGCTGACCAGCACCTGGCCGGAGTCGATCGGGCACTCGCCTTCGAGGCGCAGGTGCGCGCAGACGTTGTCCCGGTACGCGAGGCGGGCGGCGAGCGGCTCGCTCTCGCCACCGATCGTCGTGTCGGCGTCGACACCGGCGACCCCGGTGCCGACCAGGCCGTTGAGGACGGGATGCCGGGTCAGCGAGCCCTTGATCAGCGCCCGCGCGTCCCCCGTCGCGTTGTGCGCAGCCGGGGCCGAGTCCGCCGTGCCCTCCGCGACGGCGACGAGGGCCGTGGCGGACGGCGGCGCGTTGCGGAGGCCATCAGTGAGGACCGATTGCTGCGCTGCCCGGGTGTACGTCGGCGCCAGCACCGCAGCGGTCGTGGCCGCGGCGCCGAGCAACAGGACGACCAGCGATCGGCCGGCGCGGTACCTGATTCCGCGTAGCATGACGGTCCAGCCCGTCAACGTCGTTCCTCCCCTGGGGTGCCGCCCGGTGCAGCACCGACCTGCCGGCCGGATGAGCACCGACCCGGCACACCCTAACTAGACGTCCAGGCTGTCGAGAAGCTCGGATGCCGCGGCATACGGGTCAAGTTCGCCGGCGGCCACCTTGGCGGCCAGCGCGGGAAGCGCCGCACCATCGCGCAGAGAACCCATCCGGTCGCGGAGGGTGCCGAGCGCGATCGCCTCGACTTCGGCGGCCGCCCTGGTCTCGCGCCGGCGGCGTAGCTCGCCGTGAGCCTCCAACCAGGCACGATGCTTGTCGATCGCGGCCACGACGTCGTCAATGCCCTCGCTGCGGACCGCCACCGCGCGCACGACCTGCGGGCGCCACTCGCCCGGTCCGCGCTCCGCCAGCCCGATCATGCCCTGGATGTCGCGGTACGTCGCGTCGGCCCCGTCCCGGTCCGCCTTGTTCACGACGAAGACGTCCGCGATCTCGAGGATGCCCGCCTTCACCGCCTGGATCGCGTCGCCCATCCCCGGGGCGAGGAGGACGAGCGTCGTGTCAGCGAGGCTGGCGACCTCCACCTCCGCCTGCCCGACACCGACCGTCTCGACGAGCACGACGTCGCAGCCGGCGCCCTCGAGCACGCGTACCGCCTGCGGAGTCGCCGCCGCCAGCCCACCCAGGTGGCCGCGGCTCGACATCGACCGGATGTAGACGCCGGGGTCGGTGGCATGGTCCTGCATGCGCACCCGGTCGCCAAGGATGGCCCCGCCCGTGAACGGGCTGGATGGGTCGACCGCCAGCACGCCGACCCGGCGGTCGGTGCGGCGGAACTCCCGGACCAGTTCGTTCGTGATGGTCGACTTGCCGACCCCCGGCGAACCGGTCAGGCCGATCACCTGAGCCTGGCCAGTGTGCGGCGTCAGCGCGCGGGCGATGTTCGGCAGCGCGTCGTCGCCGTTCTCGACGAGGCTGACCAGCCTGGCCACCGCGCGGGGGTCACCCGCGCGTGCCTGCGCGACCAGCGTCGGCACGTCTCGGCTGCGACGCAACGGGGTCGAACTCACGCGGTTGGTACGCGCAGGATCAGCGCGTCGCCCTGGCCGCCGCCGCCGCAGAGCGCCGCCGCCCCGATGCCACCGCCGCGGCGGCGCAGCTCGAGCGCGAGCGTGAGTGCCAGCCGCGCGCCGGACATGCCGATCGGGTGGCCGAGCGCGATTGCGCCGCCGTTGACGTTGACGATCGCGGGGTCCACGCCCAGCTCGCGAGTGGACTGGATGCCGACCGCGGCGAACGCCTCGTTGATCTCGATGAGGTCGAGGTCGGCGGGGCTGAGGCCCTCCTTGGCCAACGCGTGGCGGATGGCGTTTGCCGGCTGCGAGTGCAGGGAGCTGTCCGGCCCGGCGACGTTCCCGTGCGCGCCGATCTCGGCTAGCCACGTCAGCCCGAGCTCGGATGCCTTTTCCTTGCTCATCACGACCACCGCGGCCGCGCCATCGGAGATCGGCGAGGAGCTGCCCGCGGTGATCGTGCCGTCCTGCGTGAATGCCGGGCGCAGCTTGGCCAGCGACTCCACGGTGGTGTCCGGGCGGATGCCCTCGTCCTCGGTGACCACGATCGGGTCACCCCGACGCTGCTGGATCTCCACCGGCGTGATCTCCTCGGCGAACGCACCGTTCTTCTGGGCCGCCGCGGCCTGCTGGTGGCTGGCCGCCGCGAACGCGTCCTGCTCCTCGCGGCTGATGCCCAGCGTGGCGCCGTGCCGCTCGGTCGACTCGCCCATCGAACAGCGGTCCCAGACGTCGGTGAGCCCGTCCAGGGCCATGTGGTCCTTGATGACCACGTCGCCGTATTTGTAGCCCTCGCGCTGGCCCATCAACAGATGAGGGGCGTTGGTCATCGACTCCATGCCGCCGGCGACCACGATCTCGAACTCGCCGGCCCGGATCAGCTGGTCGGCGAGCGCGATGGCGTCCAGGCCGGATAGGCACACCTTGTTGACCGTCAGGGCCGGCACCGTCATCGGGATGCCCGCCTCGTACGCGGCCTGCCGCGCCGGGATCTGGCCGGCGCCGGCCTGCAGCACCTGGCCCATGATCACGTACTGCACCCGATCCGGCGCCACCCCGGCGCGCTCGAGCGCGGCTTTGATCGCAAAACCGCCCAGCTTGGTCGCCGGAAAGTCCTTGAGGTTGCCGAGCAGGCGCCCCATCGGGGTGCGTGCGCCGCTGACGATCACCGAGCTGGTCATGGTTACCGCCTCCGAGGGGTGGGCACTGGCTCGCCGACGGGCCTCCCCGGCGGCGGCCTTGCCCGCCGGACCCTGCCCGACGCCTTAACGTTAGTTCGGGTCAGACTATCGCCATGGCAGAGCGCTCCCCGGTCGGACCCGGTGCGGATCACGTCACACACATCGGGCTGCTGCGCATCGACCACGTCGGCGTCGCGGTGCCCGACCTGGACGAGGCAATCGAGTACTACCAGCGGGTCTTCGGGATGCGGTGTGTGCACGTCGAGACCAACACCGATCAGGGCGTACGCGAGGCGATGATGTCGGTTGGGCCTGACCCGTCCGGCGGGTGCGTCCAGTTGCTCGCCCCGCTCACCCCGGAGTCCACCATCGGCAGGTTCCTCGACCGCAGCGGCCCGGGCGTGCAACAGGTGGCGTACACCGTGGCGGACATCGACGCCGCCAGCGCCGCGCTGCGCGCGCGGGGGGTTCGGCTGGTCTACGACAAGCCGCGCCGGGGCACCGCCGACTCCAGGATCAACTTCGTCCACCCCAAGGACGCCGGCGGCGTACTCGTCGAACTGGTTGAGCCCGCGCAGTCACATACCTGATAGGCGGCGTACGGCCGTCGCGGTTAGGTTTCCGGTGTGCCGCAGCCGTTCCGGTTCACCGCGTCGATGCCGACGCTGAACCGACCGCCCGCCGAGTGGCGCGACGAGGTCCGACGGATCGAGGATCTCGGCTTCAGCTCGGTCGCCATCTCCGACCACCTCGGCGGCGGCTGGTCGATGGATCCGATCGTCGCGATGACCGTCGCGGCGGAGGCCACGACGCGGCTGCGCGTGCTCGCGATGGTGTTCTGCAACGACCTCCGGCACCCCGCGCTGCTGCACAAGTCGATGGCGAACCTCGACGTGTTCTCCGGCGGTCGGGTGGAGGTGGGCCTCGGCGCGGGCTGGCTGCGCGCCGACTATGACGCGGTGGGGCGCACCTTCGACCCGCCCGCGGTCCGCATCGCCCGACTGGCCGAGGCGGTCGACCTGATCGCGGCCCTCTTCGAGGACAAGCCCGTCACCTTCGACGGCCTGCACTACCGGGTCACCGACCTCGACGGCCTCCCGAAGCCGGTCCAGCGCCCCCGCCCACCGCTCGTGATCGGCGGCGGCGGGCGCCGCGTGCTGGAACTGGCCGGCCGCGCCGCGGACATCGTCGGCGTTAATCCACGGCTCACCCCCGATGTCGAGCGGGGGCGAGCGGTGGCCGAGCTGAGCGCGGATGGCCTGGCCCGCAAGCTGCACTGGGCCCGCTCGGCGGCCCGCGCCACCGGCCGCGACCCGGACCGCCTGGAGTTTCAGCTGAGCATGCTGGACGTGCGGGTGAGCCACCGGGGCCTTACCCACCGGTCGACGTCCAGCCTCGCGGCCGTCGCCTCCGCCGACGAACTCGCCGACTCGCCCGCGGTATTGCACGGCAGCGTCGACGCGTGCGTCGATCGGCTCATCGAGCTGCGCGAGCAGTACGCCGTGAACTACTTCCATCTTGGCGGCAATCTCGACGCGGCGGCGCCTATCGTGGCGCGGCTGGCCGGACACTGAGTCAGGTTCGGTGCACTTTTTCACACAACCGTTCCGCCGGCGTCTTACCGGGCAGTAACGTTCGGCGGCACAAGCGCATCCGCGTGAGCGGGAGGTCGGCCGTGCGGAACATCCTCGAAACGATCGTCGCGGCCGAGGGCTCGGCGCACCCGCACACCCAGCTCGCCAACCTGGCTACGGCGGCGGTGCCCGACAGCTACCGCGCCGTCGTGGTGCGCGCCGACGAGACCGCCATCTTCGACGGCATGCCCAGCCGCGACAAGGACCCGCGCAAGTCTCTGCACGTGCAGGAGGTGCCCACCCCCGAGGTGGGACCGGGCGAGGCGCTCATCGCGGTGATGGCCAGCGCCATCAACTACAACACGGTGTGGACGAGCATCTTCGAGCCGATACCGACGTTCGCGTTCCTGCGGAAGTACGGAAAGCTCTCCGAACTCACGCGACGGCACGACCTGCCGTACCACGCGGTCGGCTCCGACGCGGCCGGCGTCGTGGTGCGGGTCGGCCCGGGCGTGACGAAGTGGCGGCCGGGCGACGAGGTCGTCGCGCACTGCCTTTCGGTGGAACTCGAGGATGCGGCCGGCCACGACGACACGATGCTCGACCCGCAGCAGCGCATCTGGGGGTTCGAGACGAACTTCGGCGGACTCGCCGAACTCGCGCTGGTCAAGGCCAACCAGCTGATGCCCAAGCCGCGCCACCTCACGTGGGAGGAGGCCGCGTGTCCGGGCCTCGTCAACTCCACGGCGTACCGCCAACTGGTCTCGCAGCACGGCGCGAACATGAAGCAGGGCGACCTGGTGCTGATCTGGGGGGCGTCCGGCGGACTCGGCAGCTACGCCACCCAACTCGCGCTCAACGGTGGGGCGATCCCCGTCTGCGTGGTGTCGAGCCCAGAGAAGGCCGAGCTGTGCCGGCGGATGGGCGCCGAGCACGTCATCGACCGCGCGGTCGAGGGCTACCGGTTCTGGCGCGACGAGCACACCCAGGACACCGATGAGTGGCGTCGGTTCGGCGAGCGGATCCGAGAGCTCAGCCATGGCGACGACCCCGACATCGTGTTCGAGCACCCGGGCCGGGAGACGTTCGGGGTGAGCGTGTACGTCGCGAAGCGCGGCGGCACGATCGTCACCTGCGCGTCGACCTCGGGCTTTCTCCACCAGTACGACAACCGGTATCTGTGGATGAACCTCAAGCGCATCGTGGGCAGTCACTTCGCGAACTACCGCGAGGCGTGGGAGGCCAACCGGCTCATCGCGCTCGGCCGGATCCACCCGACGCTGTCCCGCGCGTACCCGCTCGAGCAGACCGGCCAAGCCGCGTACGAGGTACACCGCAACCTGCACCAGGGCAAGGTCGGCGTGTTGTGCCTGTCGCCCGAGGAGGGACTCGGCGTCCGCGAACCGGAGTTCCGCGCCCGCCACCGCGCGGCCATCGACCGGTTCCGCGGGCGCTGACCGAAGGTCCGACGAACCATCACCCGAGAGGCTGTCGGAATCGGGACGGCCGGTCTGCGTCCGCCCACCGATGCGGCCTTTTCCGCAGGTCCAGGCCACCATGAATCCGTACGCCGTGGCGCAGCGGCCGCACGCCGGGCGGCCCCTGAACGCGCACAGACCGGTTCCTATTGTGCGCCGGGGCATGTACTGCGTAAGTTGACCATGTTAAGTGTGTGCGATAGGCCCGGCATGCCCTTGCGAAGAACCCAGGGGCGTCTGCCAGGATGTGCCAATGCCCCAGCAGCCTCAGCAGCAGTCTTCTTCCCTCGCGTTCTTCGAGAACAATTCCCCCACCGACTTCACGGTGGTGCTCCGCGGGTATGACCGCCACCAGGTCGACGAATCCCTGCAGCGGCTGACCGCCGCGCTCGCCCAGTCCGAGCAGGCGCGTGGCGAGGCCGAGCAGCGGATGAACGACGCCCAGCGTCGGCTCCGCCAGGCCGAGCAGCGGGTCAGCTCGATGGAGCAGAAGCTCACCGACACGAACAAACAGCTCGAGGAGAACAGCCGCCCGACGCTGTCCGGTCTCGGCACGCGGGTCGAGCAGATCCTCCGGCTGGCCGAGGAGCAGGCCAACGACCACCGCGGCGAGTCGAAGCGGGAGGCTGAGGGGATCCTCTCCGCGGCCCGGCTCGAGGCGCGCGAGATCACCGACAAGGCCCGGGCCGAGGCCGCCGCCATGAAGGCGAGCGCGGAACGCGAGGCCGGTAACGTCCGCACGGCCGGGGAGCGCGAGGCGGCCGAGGTGCGGGTGCAGGCCCGCCGCGAGGCCGACACGCTGCGCGCCGACGCCGAGCGCGAGACCAAGCAGCTGCGTACCGTCACGGCGCACGAGGTGGCCGAGCTGAAGTCCACCGTGGAGCGCGAG
>DASXRC010000145.1:0-2737 GCA_036506795.1 Micromonosporaceae bacterium | reverse complement strand
GGCATCGGCCTCGCTGCGGTGTCCGTCGTGGTGATGCCGCTGCTGGTGTGGGCCAAACGCCGCACCGGCCGCGAACTCGGCTCCGCCACCGTGATCGCAGATTCGGCCCAGACCCTGCTGTGCACGTACCTGTCCGCGGTGCTCCTCGTCGGGCTGCTGCTGAACTGGTGGCTGGGCTGGAACTGGGCCGACCCGATCGCCGCTCTCGCCATCGCCGGCGTCGCGGTCAAGGAAGGCGTCGAGGCGTGGCGTGGCGAGCAGTGCGACGACTGCGCCCCGCCCACCGCCACCGCGACCGAATGCGGCCCGAACCGCGCTGACAGCTGCGACCCGTCCGGGGAGGCATAGTGCCCGGCTGGCTCACCGGCCTGGTCGCCGCCATCTTGCTCGTGATCGCCTCGTGGGCCGTGCTGGTGGTACTGGCGCGTCGCCTGCCACCGGGCATCCGGAAGGAATCTCGCCGCGTTCATTCCCGACTGCGTGACCACGATCCGGCGGCTGCACAAAGACCCGCGCGTCCCACGCCGGGCGAAGATCGCAATCGTGATCGCCGGGCTGTGGGTGGCCAACCCGATCGACCTGATCCCCGAGTTCCTTCCCGTGATCGGCCCGCTCGACGACATCGTCGTGGTCGCCCTCGCACTGCGCGACGCCGGCCGCCAAGTCCCCCGCGAGGTGCTACTGGCCGCATGGCCGGGCGAACCCCGCCTGCTGCAACGGCTCCTCGGCCCACCCACCGTCGTGACGTGATCCGTCCGTCGCGTTGAGCAGACGGTCTGCTCCGGACGCACCGGGCGGCTGGCCTCGGCTGGACCGGGAAGATCTTGCGCCCGACCGGGCGGCGTGCCGAGCGGGCAGCATGCGACGAAGGGGGCGAATCGGGGGTGGAGATGGCGCAAGCTAGATCCCGGCGTCGCGGGCGGCATCCGACCCGTCCACGGCTACGTGCGGTCAACGCCTTCACCTGCTGGACCTTGCGGACCCGCAGCGGGGCTCAGGCCGGGGTCCGGCGCCGACGATGAGGACGTCGACCGGGTCGGTGGTCATGATCTGACCGTAGGGCCGGCGGCCCGTGTGTGCGGTGTTCATGTGGTGGTGGTTCGCCGGTAGCGGATGACGGACGCGGGCACGGTGACGGCGAGCAGCCCGCCGATCCAGGCGAGGGCCTGCCACACGTGGGTGGCGGTTGACCCGCCGAGGCATAGGGCGCGCAGCGCGTCGACGGTGACGGTGATCGGGTTGACCTTCGCGAAGGCTTGCAGCCAGCCCGGGAACGTGGCCACGGGTACGAACGTCGAGCTGGTGAAGATCAGCGGGATGACGGCGAGCAGGCCGCCGATGCCGGCCGACTCCGGGTCGCGGACCAGCAGCCCGAACAGCGCGAAGATCCACGAGAAGACGACCCCGACCGCGACGGCCAGGCCGACCGCGGCCACTGCGGCGGTCGGGCCGGCGTGGAACCGGAACCCGATCGCGGTGGCGACGCCGGTCATCAGGCCCAGGACGACGAGAGCGCGCGCCGCCCGCGGCCCTCGATCATGTTCAGGCAGACGTTCGTGGCGATCCAGTAGAGCCAGGTGCGCAGCGACGAACGCCACTCGAAGGTCTCCCACCCGCGCACCGCCCGCACGTATGTGTCCTGCACGACGTCCTCGGCTTCGTGATAGGCGCCGAGCATCCGGTACGCGTGGGCGAGCAACCCTCGGCGTTCCGCCTCGAACGCCTCGGTCAGAGCCCCAGCTTCGGGCGCACCCATGCGGCCAACCTCCCGATCGCCTCGTCGGCAACCGGTGAGCGCCCGGCGGCCATCTGGAACGTGTGCAGCTGCCCGTCGAAGACGTCGAGCCGGGCGTCGGTCAGCTTCGCGAGGCGCTCGCTGTCACCCCGACCGCTCTCGTCGCCGCCGCACTGCACGTACACCGGCGGCAGAGCTGACAGGTCGGCGTAGAAGGCGTTGACATCCGGCGCCAAGCCGCTAGTCCCCTCAGACAGATACTGCTGAACGAGACCCTGCACCATCGGCCGGGTGAAGAACAGGTCGGTGCCGGCGTTCTCCTCGTACGAGGTCGCGGTCTGCGCCGGGTCCATGTCGATCCACGGAGACAGCAACAGCAGCGCAGCAGCGCCAGGCTCGCGGAGGGCGACCTGCACGGCCAGGCCGCCGCCGGAGGAGTCACCGGCCAGCGCCACCGCAGCGGTGCGCGCCGCCGCCCACCGGAACGCCGTGACCGCGTCCTCGATCTGCGCTGGGTAGCGGAACTCGGGAGCGAGCCGGTAGGTGGCGAGCAGCACCCGTACGCCGGCCGCCCTCGCGAGGTGCCCGTACATCTTGCGGTGGGTATAGAGCGACCCGCCCACGAAACCGCCACCGTGCAGCGCGACGATCGCCCGGTCGAGGTCGGCGCCGTGTGGGACGAGCCACATCGCCGGCACGCCGTCCGCCGACACCTCCGCGTAGTCGAGGCCGCGCGGCTCGGCCGTCACGTCGCCCCACTGGTCATCCTCGCCCATGTCCCCAACGGCCCAACGGGCGTACATCTCCCTTATCGCATCCATGCCAATACTGACCGCGGACGTACTCGAAAGGAATCGCGACGCACTGAGGTGATCTCAGCAAGGAATCGGTAGGTAGCGGTGTTCGAAATGGGTGAGAACGAGGGCCGCGCTGACGAAGTCGCCGATTCTGCTGGGGCTTGCAGTGAGGTGCTGCAGGGTGCGCCAGCGTTGGGTGAGGAGC
>DASXRC010000144.1:0-1543 GCA_036506795.1 Micromonosporaceae bacterium | reverse complement strand
GCGCGCGCCGCCCGAGAGGTCGAACGGGTACGCGCCGCCGGCGTCGTCGGCCGCGATCACCGACGTGATCCCCGCCGCTCCCAGCACCGCCTGGGCGAGCTCTGCGTCGCTCCGCGTGGAGTACGAGCCGACCTCGACCATTCGACCGTAGTCGCTCATCCGGGGAGTCCCGTGCCGGCCGCCGCGGACCGTTCGAGCTTCATGTCGACCGTCGCCGCGCTCGCGCCGCCGGTCGCGCGGTCACTCCGGACGTCGGTGGTGCTCATAGCTGCCTCCTGGGTCGTGCCGCCGTCACGAACGACTCTCGCGCCTCGACCGCCGCCTCGCACCCGTGAAACGCCCTGGTCGTTCCCTGGCTGCGACCGGCTTCGGCAACGCCCGCGCCTTGGGCGTGCATCTCGCAGTCGTGCTGTGTTATCAGGCGGCGCCCCCGGGCCCGGCACCTGAACGTGTACGTCGACGGAGAGGACGCGCGGGAACGGGGTGGCCTCGAGTGCTCAGTGACGGGCGTCCACGAGAACACACTGGTCGGCCGCTGGGCTCCCGATCCCGTCTGCGCCGGCCCGCTGCGCGGAGCGATGTTCTCCGCCAGCCGACCCGTGTCCTACGCACGTCACCCGGGTGTCGACCAGGGATCGCGCGGGCGCGACTGCCGAGGTGGCGCTTCACCATCGCATGCAGCCATCCCGATGCGAAGGAGCTGACAACACATGACCCCGTCCCCCTCAGGGCGCGCGCTGCTCGCAGCCATGTGCGCCGTTCTCGTCGCGCTGACGCTCGCAGCGTCCGGCGCCGCCCAGGTCGGCATCAGCAGCGGCGCTGCTTCGGCCTCAGGTGAAAGCCCGATTGTGATCACCAGCGACGGCGCGGTCCGCGGTGTGGCTGTCCCCGGCGGCTACGCCTTTCGCGGGCTGCCCTACGCGGCTCCTCCGACCGGAGACCTGCGGTGGCGTGCGCCGCAGCCACCGGCGTCGTGGAACGGCATCCGCGATGCGAGCGCATACGCGCCGAGCTGCCTGCAGAAGCGGAACCTGTTCCAGCCGCCAGGCGCCCAGTCCGAAGACTGCCTGTACCTGAACGTCTCCACGCCGACGCTGCGCAGCGACGCAAAGCGGCCGGTGCTCGTGTGGATCCACGGCGGCGGCTTCACCCAAGACGGCGCCCTCAACTACGACGGCACCAAGCTCGCGGGCAACGGCATCGTCGTCGTGACGATCAACTACCGCTTGGGCGCGCTCGGCTTCCTCGCGCACCCGGCGCTTGCCTCGCGACCGGGCGGGCCTGCCGGCAACTACGGCTTGATGGACCAGCAGGCGGCGCTGCGCTGGGTCAGGCACAACATCGCACCGTTCGGCGGCGATCCGCACAACGTGGCGATCGCCGGCCAGTCGGCCGGCGGCGTGTCGGTGCTCGCGCACCTCGTCTCGCACGGCTCGCGCGGGCTCTTCCAACGCGCGATCGTGCAGAGCGGTGCGTTCGCACTCGATCAGGTGCCGCTCGCCGACGCCGAGGCCTTCGGCGAGACGATCGCCGACAAGGTGGG
>DASXRC010000143.1:0-2442 GCA_036506795.1 Micromonosporaceae bacterium | reverse complement strand
CGCTCGTCTGTGTGGGCACGCCCTCCGCGCCGAACGCCAGCCTGTCCACCGCATACCTCGAGCGGGTGGCCGAACAGATCGGCAGCGCGCTCGCCGGCCTCCGGCGGCGGCACACTGTCGTGTTCCGCAGCACGATGCTCCCCGGCACGTGCACGGATCTGCTCATCCCGATCCTGGAGAAGGAGTCGGGCAAGCTCGCGGGCACCGACTTCGGCGTGGCGGTCAACCCCGAGTTCCTCCGCGAGGGCAGCAGCGTCCGGGACTTCTTCGAGCCGCCGAAGACCGTCATCGGCGAGTACGACACGGCGAGCGGCGACCTCGTCGCGGCGCTGTACGCCGGCCTGCCGGGCGAGGTCTTCCGGGTGCCGCTGGCGGTGGCCGAGATGACGAAGTACGCGGACAACGCCTTCCACGGCTTGAAAATCGCCTTCGCGAACGAGCTGGGCGCGATCTGCCGGGCGCTCGGGCTCGACTCGCACCGGGTGATGGACGTCTTCCTCGCGGACCGAAAGCTGAACGTCAGCCCGGCGTACCTGCGGCCGGGCTTCGCGTTCGGCGGCTCGTGCCTGCCCAAGGACCTGCGGGGCCTGGTCTATGCGGCCCGGCGCGCCGACGTCTCGGTACCACTGCTGTCGCATGTCCTCCCGTCCAATGAGGAGCACCTCCGTCGCGCGTTTGACCTGGTCGCCGCGACGGGCCGCCGCCGGATCGGGCTGTTCGGGCTTTCGTTCAAGCCAGGCACCGACGACTTGCGAGAGAGCCCGCTCGTGGAGCTGGCCGAACGCCTGCTCGGCAAGGGGTACGACCTACGCATCTACGACGCGAACGTCACGCTGTCGCGGCTGATGGGCGCGAACCGGGACTACATCGAGGGCCGACTGCCGCACCTGGGGGATCTGCTGAGCAACTCCGTCGAGGACGTGCTCGCACACGCCGAGGTCTGCGTGGTCGGTTGCCAGGACCCGGCCGTGCTCGGTGCCCTCGACGCGGCCGGCGCCCGAACGATCATCGACCTCGTCCATCTCCCCGACGCCGACACGCGCCGGGCACACCGGGGGTACGTGGGCCTTGGCTGGTAAAGCGCTCGTTCTCGTAGAGAACCTGTCGGTGCCGTTCGATCGGCGCGTGTGGCAGGAGAGCACCGCGCTGCGGGACGCGGGCTGGGACGTGCACGTCATCTGTCCACGGGGGACCACGCGGGACACCGAGCCCGAGGTCGAGCTGGACGGCGTGAAGATCCATCGTTATCCGCTGCGGTCCGCCACGGGCGGCCCGTTGGGGTACCTGAAGGAGTACGGGTCGGCGCTGTGGCACACCTATCGGCTGGCGCGCCGGGTCGGGCCGGTCGACGTGGTGCACGCGTGCAACCCGCCGGACCTGTTCTTCCTGGTCGCGAGGCGACTGAAGCGGCGCGGGGCCCGGTTCGTGTTCGACCAGCACGACCTGGTCCCCGAGCTGTACCTTTCGCGGTTCGGCCGCGGTGCCGACCTGCTCTACCGCGTGGTGTGCTGGCTCGAGCGGCGTACGTACCGCGCCGCCGACGTGGTGATCGCGACCAACGAGAGCTACCGGGTAGCCGCGCTGACCCGGGGCGGCAAGCGGCCCGAGGAGGTGTTCGTCGTCCGCAGCGCCCCGGCCGTCGAGCGGTTTCGCCGGGTGCCGGCCGACGACTCGCTGAGGCACGGCAAGCCGTACCTGCTGTGCTACCTGGGGGTGATGGGCCCCCAGGACGGGGTGGACTATGCCCTGCGCTCACTCGCGCGGCTGCGCCGCGAGTTCGGCCGCACAGACTGGCACGCGGCGTTCATCGGCGCCGGAGACACGTTCGAGGCGATGTGCGCCCTCGCCGGCGACCTTGGGCTGTCGGACGTCGTCGAGTTCACCGGCCGGATCCCGGACGAGGATCTGCTGCGCTACCTGTCGACCGCGGACGTTTGCCTCTCGCCGGATCCTCTGAACCCGCTCAACGACGTGTCCACCATGAACAAGATCATGGAGTATATGGCGATGTCCCGCCCGATCGTCTCGTTCGACCTGCGCGAGGCGAGAGTGTCCGCGGGCGACGCGGCGGTCTACGCGCCGGCCAACGACGAGTCGGAGTTCGCCAAGCTGATCGGCGTCCTGCTCGACGACCCGGAGGAGCGAATCCGGATGGGTGAGATCGGTCGGGCCCGCGTCGCCGGTCCGCTGTCGTGGGACCACTCCCGCGCCGCGCTCCTCGCCGCGTACGACGCGGCCGTGGGCGCCGTCGACACGAGGTCACCCCGGCGCAGAGCGGCTGCTCACGTCGCTGCCCCACGCGGCCCGATGGGCCGGCCGGAGCCGGGTCAGCGCGCGGTCGAGGGCGAGCACGGCCAGGTAGCAGCCGGCGTCCACCGGGCTCACCACACGGCCCGTCACCAGCGTGACGAGAGACCGCAGGCGCAGCCGACCCTCGGGCGC
>DASXRC010000142.1:0-24253 GCA_036506795.1 Micromonosporaceae bacterium | reverse complement strand
CAGACGACCCATTGCCTCCAGGGTCCACCGACCCGGGCTCACGCTGCCCCGGCCACCGTCTCCGGTAACCCCGGACGGCCGACATTGGCGACCCACACGACGTGCCCGTAGGCCGATCCGCGCTGCGGCCGCGGAGCCGGAGCCCGCTCGGCGCCCTGGAAGGACCTTCGTCATGCCCAGCAAGCCCAAGCCCGAGACCACCGACGACGCCCGCGAGCAGGCGCGCCGGGCCCTGCAGACCTCGATGGACACACGCCAGTAGACAGACCGCCGTGGGGAGCGGCGCGTAAGTAGCGCCTCGCCTTGCACACCTTACGGCGGTGTGCCAGCATCCGGGGTGATGAGCCTCGCCGAGACCGCCGACCGGGCGCCGGCCGCCGCACCGCCCACGCGGCGGATCGCGTCGCTGGCGCTGCCCGCTCTGGTCGTGCTCGCCGCCGAGCCGCTCTACGTCCTGGTCGACACGGCGGTGGTAGGGCACCTCGGGCGTACCCCCCTGGCATCGCTCGCCCTCGGCGGCGGCGTCATGTCGGTCGCCGCCTGGTTGGGCGCGGTGCTGGCCTACGGCACGACCGGTCGGTCCGCGCGCCGGTTCGGCGCCGGAGACCGCTCCGCTGCAGTCGCGGAGGGCGTGCAGGCGTCCTGGCTCGCACTCGGCGCCGGGCTGCTCCTGATGGTCGTGGTGGAGCTCGGCGCCGGCCCGCTCGCGCGGGTCCTCGGTGGCGGCGACACCGACGTGGCCCACGGCGCCGCCCAGTGGCTGCGTATCGCGGCGCTCGGCGCCCCCGGCCTGCTGCTCGCCACCGCCGGGAACGGCTGGCTGCGCGGGGTGCAGGACACGAGGCGGCCGCTCTATTACGTGCTCGGCGCGAACCTGCTCTCCGCGGTGCTCTGCCCGCTGCTGGTGTACCCCGCTGGCTTCGGCCTCATCGGCTCGGCGATCGCGAACGCGATCGCGCAGACGGCCGCCGGCGGCCTGTTCGTGTGGGCGCTGGTCGCCGAACGCGTCTCGCTGGTGC
The DNA here is from genome assembly GCA_036506795.1 of Micromonosporaceae bacterium. Lineage (GTDB taxonomy): Bacteria > Actinomycetota > Actinomycetes > Mycobacteriales > Micromonosporaceae > DASXRC01. Next base: position 23,234 of record DASXRC010000142.1, on the reverse strand, counting down.
CGCGGCCCGCGGTCATCCGGCAGCAGCTCGTCCTCGGCCGCGACCTGCTGCTGCGCGGCGCGGCGTTCCAGGCCTGCTTCCTGTCGGCGGCCGCGGTCGCCGCCCGCTTCGGCGCCGCCTCGCTGGCCGCCCACCAGATCGCCTTGCAGCTGTGGATGTTCTGCGCGCTCGCGCTCGATGCCGTTGCGATTGCGGCGCAGTCCCTGGTGGGCGCTGCGCTCGGCGGCCATCGGGCGGACGAGGCCCGTTGGCTGGCCCGCCGGATCTCGCTGATCGGCCTGGCCTCCGGCGCGGCGTTCGCGCTCCTCATCGCCGCCGGGGCCGGCGCGGTGCCGAGATGGTTCAGCTCCGACCCCCAGGTGTACGCCGCGGCGATGCTCGCCTGGCCGTGGTTCGTCGCGATGCAGCCGATGGCCGGCGTCGTGTTCGCGCTCGACGGGGTGCTCATCGGGGCGGGCGACGTGCGGTACATGCGCAACCTGACGCTGGTCGCGACCGTCGGCGGCTTCCTTCCGGCGATCTGGCTCGCGTACGCCCTGGATCTCGGGCTGGGCGGCGTATGGGCCGGCCTCACCCTCTTCATCGTGATCCGGTTGGTCGCGCTGCTGCTGCGGCTCCGCTCCGGCCGCTGGGTCGTCCTCGGCGCGACCCGTTGACCTCTCTGCCGAGTGCGGCGAGGTCGCGACGTTGGACGCCTGTCGCGACCGATTCTGCGTTTGGTCCCTGGTGGGTGTCCAATGACGACGCCGGTCGGTCTGAGAGGCTTTGGGTCGTGGGGATCGATGGCCTGATCGTGGTCGACAAGCCGGCCGGCGTGACATCGCACGACGTCGTCGCTCGGGTACGCCGACTCGCCGGCACCCGTCGCGTGGGCCATGGCGGCACGCTCGATCCTATGGCCACCGGGGTTCTGGTGATCGGTGTGGGCCGGGCGACCCGGCTGCTGACCTACGTGATCGGCTCCGACAAGGAGTACGCGGCGACGATCCGGCTCGGCCAGACGACGGTCACCGACGACGCCGAGGGCGACGTCGTCGAATCGACCCGGACGGACGCGGTCACCGACGAGGCGATCCGGGCGGGGCTCGCCGCCCTCACGGGCGAGATCGACCAGGTGCCGAGCGCGGTGAGCGCGATAAAGATCGATGGGCGGCGGGCGTACAGGCGGGTCCGGGAGGGCGAAGCGGTCGCGCTCCCCGCGCGGCGGGTGACGCTGTACCGGCTGGACGTGGGCGCCATCCGGCGGGACGTGCCGTACGTCATCGACGTCGACGTCGTCGTCTCCTGCTCGTCCGGCACCTACGTGCGCGCCATCGCCCGCGACCTGGGCGTCGCCCTGGGGGTGGGCGGGCACCTGACCGCGCTGCGTCGCACGGCCGTGGGCCGGTTCACGATCGCCGAGGCGGTCACCATGGGAGTGCTGGCCGAGCGGGACAATCCGGTGACGATGCCGATCGCGGTCGCGGCCCGACGCTGCTTCCCGCAGCGGGAGGCGGACATGGAGGCCACGCGCGTGCTCTCTCACGGCGGCCCGCTCCCGGCCGTCGGGATCGCCGGGCCGTACGCGGTCTTCGATCCGGCTGGCGGGCTGGTGGCCATCGTCAGGGAGCGGGACGGTCGGGCGCGACCCGAGGTCGTGTTGACCTCGGGCGGAGGTTCGGAAGGACGGCATTGATGCAGAGGTGGCGCGGGTACGAGGCGGCCCCGGGTGGCTGGGGTCGTGCGGTCGTCACGGTCGGGGTGTTCGACGGGGTGCACCGCGGCCACCAGGCGACCATCGGGCAGGCCGTCAAGCGCGCCAAGGATCTCGGGGTGCAGTCCGTCGTGGTCACCTTCGACCCGCACCCGGCCGAGGTCGTCCGCCCGGGCTCGCACCCGGCGGTGCTCACCGAGCCGGCGTACAAGGCCGAGCTGATCGAGGCGCTCGGCGCGGACGTGCTCTGCGTGATCCCGTTCACGCCCGAGTTCTCGCGGCTGTCCGCCGAGGCGTTCGTGCACGACGTGCTCGTCGAACACCTGCACGCCGCGCTGGTCGTGGTCGGCGAGAACTTTCGATTCGGGCACCGGGCCGCCGGCGACGTGCCGCTGCTCGGGCGGCTGGGCCGCATGTTCGGCTTCGGCGTCGAGTCCCCGCCACTCGTGGCCGACGACGGCACCGTGTTCTCCTCGACCTACATCCGGTCCTGTGTGGACGCCGGCGACGTGGCCGCGGCGGACGCCGCCCTCGGCCGGCCGCATCGGCTCGAGGGCGTGGTCGTCCGGGGCGACCGCCGCGGCCGCGAGATCGGGTTCCCGACGGCGAACCTGATGACCGGGCGGTACGCCGCGGTGCCGGGCGACGGCGTGTACGCCGCCTGGCTGGCACGCGGCGACGAGCGGCTGCCCGCAGCCGTGTCCATCGGCACGAATCCGACGTTCGCCGGCCGGGAGCGCCGGGTGGAGGCGTACGTCCTCGACTTCGACGGCGACCTGTACGGCGAGCGGGTGGCGCTGGACTTCGTCGCCCACCTCCGCGAGATGCGTACCTACGACCGGGTTGAGCCGCTGATCGCCCAGATTCGGGACGACATAGCCCAAACCAGGGCGGTGCTGGTGCCGTGATCGCTCTCCGGGGCGGGGAACGGGTGCGATCTCACCCGGCTGGTAGCCTGGTTGGGACGCCGGGTTACCGGCGTGGCTTTGCGTGCCTGCTCGACGCCGCGGGTGCGAGGCGACAGAACCCACAGGACAGGGAGACCATGGCGCTCGACGCAGACGTCAAGAACAAGATCATCAAGGAGTACGCGACCGTGGACGGCGACACCGGGTCGCCCGAGGTGCAGGTCGCGGTGCTCACCAGGCGGATTGCCGACCTCACGGAGCACCTCAAGGTGCACAAGCACGATCACCACAGTCGCCGCGGCCTGCTGCTCCTAGTGGGCCGTCGCCGCCGACTACTCAACTACATGCAGAAGAAGGACATCAACCGCTACCGGTCGCTGATTGAGCGACTCGGCCTACGGCGGTGAGTCGACGGGGGAGTGACCCGTGGGGTCGCTCCCCCGACCCATAGCCACGAAGACGGGCGTACGACCACCTGTTCGGGGAGCCGGTCGGCGCACCGGTCCTCGGTAGTGGCTTCCGGGCCTGCCGGCGTCAACGCCGCCTTTCCCCGGACGCTTCGATCGAAGACCGGCCCGCCTGCGCCAGCTCACCGAGGTCGACGCCCACGACCGAAGGAGCACAACAATCCATGACCGAGCAGACAACACTCGGCACCCAACACTCCCGCGCCATGATCGACAACGGTGCATTCGGCACCCGGGAGATCGTGTTCTCGACCGGGCGCCTCGCGAAGCAGGCCGCCGGTTCGGTGCTCGCCCAGCTGGGGGACACTGTCGTGCTGTCCGCCACCACCGTCGGCAGGCAGCCCAAGGAGCAGTTCGACTTCTTCCCGCTGACGGTCGACGTCGAGGAGCGGATGTACGCCGCGGGCCGCATCCCCGGCTCGTTCTTCCGGCGCGAGGGCCGGCCCAGCGAGGACGCGATCCTGACCTGCCGGCTGATCGACCGGCCGCTGCGGCCGTCGTTCGTCAAGGGCCTGCGCAACGAGGTCCAGATCGTCGAGACCGTGCTCGCCCTGGACCCGCAGCACCCGTACGACGTCGTCGCCATCAACGCCGCGAGCATCTCCACCAAGCTGTCCGGCCTGCCGTTCAGCGGCCCAATCGGGGCGACTCGGATGGCGCACGTCGAGGGCCAGTGGGTCGCGTTCCCGACGCACGAGGAGCTGCAGCGGGCGACGTTCGACATGGTCGTCGCCGGCCGCGTGTTGCCCGACGGCGATGTTGCGATCATGATGGTCGAGGCCGAGGCCACCGACCACACGATCGCCCTGATCGCCGGCGGTGCGACCGCGCCGACGGAGGAGGTCGTGGCTGGCGGCCTGGAGGCCGCCAAGCCCGCCATCCGCGAGCTCTGCCGGGCCCAGGAGGAGCTGGCCATGGTCGCGGCCAAGCCGGTCGCCGAGTACCCGGTCTTCCTGGACTACCAGGACGACGTGCTGGCCGCCGTCTCCTCGGCCGCACGTGCCGAGGTCGCCGAGGCGCTGCAGATCGCCGGGAAGGCGGAGCGCGAGGATGCCCTCGACCGGATCAAGGACGCCACCTACGAGCGGCTCGCCGGGGACTTCGAGGGCCGCGAGAAGGAGATCAGCGCCGCGTTCCGCTCGCTGACCAAGTCCGAGGTCCGCGCCCGCGTGCTGCGCGACCACGTGCGCATCGACGGCCGGGGACTGCGCGACATCCGGCCGCTGACGGCCGAGGTGCAGGTGCTGCCCCGCGTACACGGCTCGGCGATCTTCGAGCGCGGGGAGACCCAGATCCTCGGCGTCACGACGCTGAACATGCTGCGCATGGAGCAGGCGCTGGACACGCTCTCGCTGGAGAAGTCCAAGCGGTACATGCACAACTACAACTTCCCGCCGTACTCGACCGGTGAGACCGGCCGGGTGGGTGCGCCGAAGCGGCGCGAGATCGGCCACGGCGCGCTGGCCGAGCGGGCGCTGATTCCGGTGCTGCCGAGCCGCGAGGAGTTCCCGTACGCGATCCGCCAGGTCTCCGAGGCCTTGGGCTCCAACGGCTCGACGAGCATGGGCTCGGTCTGCGCCTCCACCATGTCGCTGCTGTCCGCCGGCGTCCCGCTCAAGGCCCCGGTCGCGGGCATCGCCATGGGTCTGATCTCCGACGAGGTCGAGGGAAAGACCGAGTACGTCACGCTGACCGACATCCTCGGCGCGGAGGACGCGTTCGGAGACATGGACTTCAAGGTCGCCGGCACCCGGGAGTTCGTGACCGCCCTGCAGCTGGACACGAAGCTCGACGGCATCCCGTCCGACGTGCTCGCGGCCGCGCTGCAGCAGGCGCACGACGCCCGGCACACGATCCTCGACGTCATGCGGGACGCGATCGAGTCGCCGGCCCGCATGTCGGAGTACGCGCCGCGGGTCACCACCGTGAAGATCCCGGTCGACAAGATCGGTATGGTGATCGGGCCCAAGGGCCAGACCATCAACGCCATCCAGGACGAGACCGGGGCCGAGATCTCGATCGAGGACGACGGCACGATCTACGTCGGCGCGACCAACGGCCCGTCGGCCGAGGCCGCGGTGGAGCGGATCAACGCGATCGCGAACCCGACGCTGCCCAAGATCGGCGACAAGTTCCTCGGCACCGTGGTGAAGACGGCCGCGTTCGGTGCGTTCATCTCGCTCGTACCGGGCCGCGACGGGCTGCTGCACATCTCGAAGGTGGGCGACGGCAAGCGCGTCGAGCGGGTCGAGGACTACCTCAACGTCGGGGACAAGCTTGAGGTGCAGATCGCAGACATCGATGCCCGCGGCAAGATCTACCTCGACAAGGCGCGGCCCGAGGGCGAGGAGGCGCCGGAGGGCACCGACCGCCCGGCGGGCCGGGACCGCGATCGGGGTCCGCGCGACCGCGGCGACCGGGAGCGCGGCGACCGCGGTCCGAGCCGTGACGGCCGCGAGGGTGACGAGGGCGGCGAGCAGCGCCGGCGGCGGCACCGGCACACCTGACGATGACCCGTGCCGAACCAACCGCGCGAGGAGCCCGCGTCGAGCTAGCCGCGCGTGGAGCCGGCGCTGGCGCGCCGGCCCGCGCGGTCACCCGCACTATTGCGTCCGACCCGCTGGGTGGGACGGTGCGCCGCACCGTCCTGCCCAGCGGGCTGCGAGTCCTGACCGAAGCGATCCCCGCGATGCGGAGCGTGTCGTTCGGTGTGTGGGTCGCCGTCGGGTCGCGCGATGAGACGCCGGCGCAGTCCGGCGTCTCCCACTTCCTGGAGCACCTCCTCTTCAAGGGCACCCAGAAGCGCAGCGCGCTGGACATCTCGGCGGAGATCGAGGCGGTCGGCGGCGAGACGAACGCGTTTACGACGAAGGAGTACACCTGCTATTTCGCGCGGGTGCTCGACGCGGATCTGCCCCTCGCCATCGACGTCGTGTGCGACCTGGTCGCCAACTCCGTGCTCGCGGCCGGGGACGTGGAGACCGAGCGGGCGGTGATCCTCGAAGAGATCGCCATGCACGACGATGAGCCTGGCGACGAGGTCCACGACCTGTTCGCCGCGAAGATGTACGGCGACCACCCGCTCGGCCGGCTCATCTCCGGCACCACCGAGACGATCTCGCCCATGAGCCGCCGGCTGATCCAGAGCTTCTACCGTCGGCGCTACACGGCGCCGTCCATCGTGGTGGCCGCGGCCGGAAACCTGTCGCACACGCCGGTGGTCAAGATGGTCCGACAGGCGTTGGCGGGCACGCCGCTCCTCGACGGCGACGGCGCGCCGGGGGTACGCCGGCCCACGTCGCCGGTCGCACCCACGCAGCTGCCCGGTGCCATCGTGCGGTCCAAGGACACCGAACAGGCGCACCTCGTGCTGGGCGGTCCCGGCATAGGCCGCCTCGACGAGCGGCGGTTCGCGTTCGGCGTCCTGAACAACGTCCTCGGCGGCGGAATGTCCAGCCGGCTGTTCCAGGAGATCCGTGAGCGGCGCGGCCTGGCGTACTCGGTCTACTCCTACACGAGCCAGTACGCCGACTCCGGCCTGTTCGGCGTGTACGCCGGCTGCGCACCGGGCAAGGTCGACGAGGTGCTCGAACTGACCCGGGCCGAGCTCACCGCCGTCGCCGCACGGGGGGTGACCGACGCCGAGGTCGACCGCGGCCGGGGGATGCTCAAGGGCTCGCTCGTGCTCGGCCTGGAGGACACCGGCTCGCGGATGAGCCGCCTGGCCAAGGGCGAGCTGCTGTACGGCGACCTGCTGTCCGTCGACGAGCTGCTCGCTAAGGTGGACGCGGTCAGCCCCGACGACGTGGCAACGCTCGCCGCCGAGGTGCTGGCACACCCGATGTCGCTGGCCGTCATCGGGCCATTCAACGACGGTGACTTCTCCTGACGAAGGTGGTGGCACGTGAGCGAGCGTGAGCCCCTGCGGGTCGGCGTGCTCGGTGCCCGCGGGCGCATGGGCGTCGAGGTGTGCAAGGCGGTCGACGCGGCCGACGACCTCGAGCTGGTGGCCATGATCGATCAGGGCGACTGGCTGTTCAACGCCTCAGACGCCGGCGCCGAGGTGGTCGTGGACTTCACCACCCCCGACGTGGTGATGGACAACCTGCACTGGTGCGTCGACCAGGGAATCAACGTCGTCGTCGGCACGAGCGGCTTCACCGAACAGCGCCTCGACCGGGTGCGCGGCTGGCTCGCGCACAAGCCGGAGGTGGGGGTGATCATCGCGCCCAACTTCGCGGTCGGGGCCGTGCTGATGATGGAGTTCGCGCAGCGCGCGGCGCGGTTCTTCGAGTCCGCGGAGATCATTGAGCAGCACCACCCCCGGAAGGTGGACGCGCCGAGCGGGACCGCGCTGCGTACCGCCCAGGTGATCGCCGAGGCCCGGGCGGCCGCGAGCATGGCGGGGATGCCCGACGCCACCAAGGACGAGGTGCCCGGCGCCCGCGGCGCCGAGGTCGAGGGCGTACGCGTGCACTCGGTGCGCGCCGCCGGCCTGGTCGCCCACCAGGAGGTGCTGTTCGGCACCAACGGCGAGACGCTGACGATCCGGCATGACTCGTATGACCGCGCGTCCTTCATGCCCGGCGTCCTGCTCGCGGTGCGATCCGTCGTGCACCGACCGGGCCTGACCGTCGGGCTAGGCCCGCTCCTCGACTGACGATCGCGCGTCCCGCTGTGCCGGAACGGTCACCGGCTCCGAGACGAGCTCGACCGAGGGTGGCAGCCCGACGACCGTGGCGTTGCCGGCGCGGTCCACCGCGACGTCGACCGGCCGCCCGGCCACCCGCAGGCCGCGGGCGGAGATCGCTCCGAGCGGGGCGCCGCGCAGCGGACGCAGCCGCGCCCGCCCCGCCGGAACGTCGGGGTCGAGCCCGAGTGCGGCGTGCAGCACGGTGATGGCGGCCGCCGCGGACCACGCCTGCGGCCGGCACGCCGAGGGGTACGGCACGGGGCGGGTAACCGCCGTGCGGTCGTCACCGGCGTACAACTCCGGCACCCGGTAATCGAACGCCTCCGCGGCCGCGAGCAGCCCCTCGGCGAGTCGCGCCGCGGCCTCGTCGAAGCCGGCTCGGGCCAGGCCCGCCAGCGCGATGGCGGTGTCGTGGGGCCAGATCGATCCACAGTGGTACGACAGCGGGTTGTAACCGCCATCGAGCGCCGACATCGTGCGCAGGCCGAAGCCGTCCGACATCGCCGGTGAGGCGAGCCGGTCGGCCACCAGAGCCTGCTCGTCCCCGGACAACAGGCCGGTGCCCAGCAGGTGTCCGATGTTGCTGGTGAGCGCGTCGACCGGCCGCTTGTCCGCGTCGAGAGCGAGCGCGGGGAACGGACCGGTGGGTCCGTCGACCCAGAACCGGGCCCGGAACCGCTCGGCGAGCGCCGCCGCGTACGCCTCCCAGCGGTCGGCGTCCGGGCGACCGAACGCGGCGAGCAGCGCCGCGCCGTCCAACGCGGCCCGGTACGCGTACCCCTGCACCTCGACCAGCGCTATCGGCGGCCGCGCCAGTCGGCCGTCGCGGAACCGCACGGCGTCGCCGGAATCCTTCCACCCCTGGTTGGCCAGCCCACGTCCACTGTGGTCGATGTACTCGACGAAGCCGTCACCGTCCACGTCGCCGTGGTCGGAGAGCCAGCCCAAGGCCCTCTCCAGGTGTGGCAGGAGCGCCGCGACCTCCGGCTCGGGCAGTCCCCAGAGCCAGGCATCGTGCAGCACACTGATCCACAACGGCGTGGCGTCGATGGTGCCGTAGTAGAGCGGCGGCAGGCGGGGATCCATCGTCACGTCGCCCCGGCGTACCTCATGAATGATCTTCCCGGGAGCCTCGCCCGTGCGGGCGTCCACGCGGCGGCCCTGCCGGCGAGCCAGCGCCCGCAGCGTGCCGCCGGCCAGCTCGGTGCCCAGCGGCAACAACATTCTCGCCGCCCATAGGCTGTCCCGACCGAAGAGCGTGAGGTACCACGGCACCCCGGCCCCGACGAAGGCGTCGTCCGGGGCGTCGTGGTCGACGAGGCGCAGCGATCGCAGGTCCGCCAGCGAGCGTTCGACGAGGCGGCTGAGCCGACGATCGTCGGCGGTCACCTCGACCCGGGACCACTCGACGGGCCGGGGCGCGGCCGTCATCGTCGCCCGCAGGTCGCGCACCCGCAGCCGCCAGCGCAGCGTGGCCCGCCCCCCCGGTGGCAGGTCGACGTCCCAGACGAGGCGGACCGGGTCGAGTTCGACGCGCCCGTCAGCGGCCGTGACCGCCACCTCGATGCCGTCATCCGTCCACAGGAGACCGTCGAATTCGGCGAGCCGCGGCGGCCAGGCCCCGATGCCGCCGCCGCCGCGGACAAGATCGATCGGCGCCAGGTCGCACGCGAGCTCCAGGGTGACGGTGGCCCGCACCGGCGTTGCGGCGCGCGAGGAGACCTCGATGACCTCCACCAGGCCGTCACCAGTGGCGCGCCGAGTCCGGTCGAGCCGGACCGTCGGGTCCGCGCCAGGGCCATCCAGCCACGGTAGGAGGCCGACGAACCGGGCCACACCCGACGCGTCCAGGGCGGCCGAGGCCGGCTCCGGCTCGCGGCCGTCGACGAGCACGACCGCCCGCGAGAGCACCCGGCGGTCGGCGTGGAAGACGCCCTGCACCCCGCCCGGCCGGAGCTGCCCGCCGCGGTCGGAGAGCGCCACGGTCGGTGCGAGCACGGTCAGTTCGAGGTCGTGCAGGTGGGGCTGCCGGCGGTGGTTCACGGCCCGTCTCCTCCTGGACGCGTCAAACGTTCAACGCTCGCAGAGGGCGCAGAACGCGGGCAAGGTGACGATCGACACAGGATAGGTGTGTTAGCCGGGCTGATCGGCGAGCGCCACGTGCAGCCTGAGCTGCGGCACGAGCCGGTCGTCGACGTCCAGGGCGCGCGTCGCGCCGTCCGGTTCCCAGCCGGCCGAGGTCAGGAACGCCCGGGTCGCCACGTCCGCCTCGTACGCCCACGCGACGGCGGTTCGCCGTCCGTCACCGCGCCAGGAGTCCACGCTGGCGGCGAGCAGCCGGCTGCCGTGCCCGCGCCGACCCCACCGCGGTTCGACCAGCAGATCGGTCACCGCGGCCGGCGCACCGCCCGCCGCCTCGAGCTCCGCGAGCGTTTCGTCGGGCGCCAGCGCCTGTTCATCGGCGGGTCCGGAGGCGGCAAAGCCGACAAGATAGGATTCTTCTGCCTGCTCGATCGCGACGAGGACGCGATGGCTCGGCGTCGGCGGCTCCTCGATCGCGGCCCGCCACCGCTGCGCGATCCAGGCCTCGTCGAGGCGCTCGAGCACCTGTCTGGGGAGGATCCGCCGGTACGCGACCCGCCACGTCGTCAGCTGGATCCGAGTGATCTCGGCGGCCTCGTCGGCACGCGCATGCCGGACGTACCCGAGCGCCATGAGCAGAATCTAGATGGGGAAGGTCTGACCGGACCGACGAGGGGAGCGAGGGTGGCGCGACGAGTGGGCGTCGTCGCGGCCCTCGCCGCGCTCACCGCGGCGTTCCTGGCCGTGGCCACCGTCCGGCACGGCTTCTTTGACCTGCGGGTCTACCACGGTGCGGTCAACCTCTGGGTGCATGGCGGCGGCGACCTCTACGACTACGTCAACCCCGGCACCCGGTACGGCTTCACCTACCCGCCCTTCGCCGCCCTGACCATGCTGCCGCTGGCGTACCTTGGCTGGCACACCGCGATCGGGATCAGCATTGTGCTCGCGGTGGCGGCGAGCGCGGTGCTGCTCTGGTGGCTGGTGGATCCGGTGGCCCGGCGGCACGGCTGGGTTCGGTGGTTCGCGTTCGCGATCGGCGCCTGCCTGCTCGCGGCGTTCGAGCCGATCCGCGAGACCGTCACGTTCGGGCAGGTCAACCTGCTCATGTTGCTGCTGGTCCTGGCCGACCTGCGTTGGCTCGTCGCGCGAGACAGCCGATGGGCGGGCGTCGGCGTGGGCCTGGCGACCGCGATCAAGCTGACGCCGGGAATCTTCATCGCGTACCTGCTGATCGTCCGGCGCTGGCGGGCGGCGGCGGTCGCGAGCGGCACCGCGGTGGTCGCGACGCTGCTCGCTGGCCTGCTGGTTCCGGCCGAGTCGCGCGTGTTCTGGGCCGAGGCCTTGTGGAACACCGATCGGATCGGCGTGTTCGCGTACGTCTCCAACCAGTCGCTGCGCGGATTGGTCTCCCGACTCGACCCACAGCACCCCGACCTCGTGCTCTGGGCCGTGCTCGTCGTCGCCACGTTGGGCGTCTGGGTCTGGCGCGTCCGGGCCGCGGCGCGCGCCGGCGACGAGCCGACCGCGTTCGCGCTCACCGCCGTGGTCGGCTGCCTAGTCAGCCCCGTGACCTGGGTCCATCACCTGGTCTGGCTGGTGCCGGCGGTGATCCTGCTGATCGACCGGGCGGCCTCGGCGCCCGCGGGCGGCCGGCGGCGCCGGTGGCTGCTCGGCCTCGCGATCGGGTCGTACGCCGTGCTGATCAGCCGCGTGATCTGGCTCTGGCCGGACGGCGGCGGCGGCCTGCTCGGGGCGCTCGGCGGCAACGCGTACCTGTGGGTGAGCCTCGCGCTGCTCGTCCTGCTGCCGATCGAGTCAACCGGTCCGGGCTGGCAACGGGAGGGCGTAGCGGACCTCGACGACCTCGGCAGGGCTCCGGCCGCCGGGGCGGTCGACCGCGAACGCGGCCCGCTCGCCGTCCGGGAGTAGGCCGAAGCGCTCGTAGAACCTACGCGCCCGCGCGTTGTCCTCCAGCACCCACAGCCGGATCTCGGTCCATCCCCGGGTGGCGAGCTCGGCCAGCGCCGTCTCCATCAGGGCACGCCCCACTCCGGTGCCCCAGTGGTCGGGGTGGACGTAGATGGCGAGCAGCTCGCCGAACCTCGCGTCGATGTCGTCCGGCCGCTGCTGGTTGCGGTACGGGCCGACCGTCGCGAAACCGATGACGGCTCCAGCGCCGTTCTCGGCCACGTAGGTGTCGTACGGGCTCGGCGTCGACGCCGCGAACCGCTCGCGCCAACGTTCGGCTCGCTCGTCCACGTCGAGGGCGGCAAGCGTGTCGGCGGGCATGATGCCGGCGTACCCGCCCTGCCAGCCGCGCACGTGCACGACCGCGACGGCGTCCGCGTCGGCCACCTCGGCCCGCCGCACCCGCACGCCCATGCCGCCGGTTCTAGCGCGCCGCTCGGTGGTGACGCAAACGCGATTGCGGATTATCTTTGACTGAGTCAACGATAATCGGGTGGGACCATGAGCGCTACCGACCGCGCAGGGCGGGTCGCCGCCGTGCGCTCCTTCAACCGCTTCTACACCGGCGTCATCGGCGTGCTCGCCGACGGACTGCTCCGCACGCCGTACACCCTCACCGAGGCCCGGGTGCTCTTTGAATTGGCCCAACGGGACGTGACCGAGGTACCGGCGCTGCGGCGAACGCTCGTCCTCGACCCCGGTTACGTGAGCCGCATCCTCGCCCGGTTCGAGGCCGACGGGATCGTCGAGCGGGGCCGTTCGCCGCGCGACGCCCGCGCACAGGTCGTCGGCCTCACCGACTCGGGCCGTCGCGCATTCGCCACCCTCGACGCCCGCTCGACCGAGGAGATCACCGCGCTGCTCGGCCGGCTGTCGGACGCCGACCAGCGCCGGCTGCTCGGTGCGATGGGCACCATCGAACGGCTGCTCGGGAACGGGACCGCCGGCCCCGCGGTGCGGCTGCGGCCGCCGACCGCCGGCGACTTCGGCTGGGTGGTCGAGCGACATGGCGCGCTGTACGCCGAGGAGTACGGGTGGAACGCCGAGTTCGAGGCGCTGGTGGCGCGGATCGTGGCGGACTTCGCCGCCGGGCACGACCCGGAGCGGGAGGCGGCCTGGATCGCCGAGCTCGATGGCGGGCCGGCCGGCTGCGTGTTCTGTGTCCGCAAGGATGACGAGACGGCGCAGCTGCGGTTGTTGCTCGTCGAGCCGAGCGCGCGCGGGCTGGGTCTAGGCGGGCGGCTGGTGGATGAGTGCCTGCGATTCGCCCGCGATGCCGGCTACCGGCGGATCGTGCTGTGGACCAACGACGTGCTCGTCGCCGCCAGGCGGATCTACGAGCGCGCCGGCTTCCGCCTCGCCGGTTCGGAGCCACACCATAGCTACGGACACGACCTCGTGGCGCAGTGGTGGGAGCGCGACCTGCGGTAGCGCCGGACGTTCGTGTCGTACCGGTCGGCTAGCCTGCCCGTCGATGGCCGCCACCGACTCGCTCTCGCTCGCGCAGGCCCGCCGCGTCGCGCTCGCCGCGCAAGGGTTCGCCGATCCGGCGCCGACCGGTGCGGTGACGATGCGCCATCTGCGCCGGGTGCTGGCTCGGGTCGGGCTGATCCAGATGGACTCGGTCAACGTCCTGCAGCGGGCGCATTACATGCCGCTCTACAGTCGGCTCGGCCCGTACCGCACCGACCTGCTCGACCGCGCGACCTACGGCCGGCCACCCGAGCTCTTCGAGTACTGGGGTCACGAGGCGTCCCTCATCCCGGTCCGGCTGCAGCCCGCGCTGCGCTGGCGGATGGCGGCCGCGCACACCCAGGCGTGGGGCGGCATGCGCCGGATCGTCGAGGAGCAGCCCGAGCTCGTCTCGTGGGTTCTCGACGAGGTGCGCGCCGGTGGTCCGCTCACCGCCGCCGAGATCGAGCACGACGCGCCGCGCATCACCGACCACTGGGGCTGGAACTGGTCGGCGGTCAAGCGCGCCCTGGAGTGGCTGTTCTGGTGTGGCGAGGTGTCGGCCGCCGGTCGCAACGGTGCGTTCGCCCGCCTCTACGACCTGCCCGAGCGGGTGCTGCCGCCGGAGGTGCTCGCGGCTCCGGCCCCGACGCCGGCCGAGGCGCACCGCGATCTCGTCGAGGTGGCCGCCGGGGCGCTCGGTGTGGCGGCCGAGTTCGAACTGCGTGACTACTTCCGCCTGCCGGTCGACGGTGCGCGCACCGCGATCGCCGAGCTGGTCGAGGCGGGCGCGCTGGTTGCGGTCCGGGTCGAGGGGTGGAGGCAGCGGGCGTACCTGCATCGCGACGCGAGGCCGCCGCGGTCGGTGCGCGCGACCGCGCTGATTAGCCCGTTCGACCCGCTGATCTGGGAGCGGGCACGCACGGAGCGTCTGTTCGACTTCGCGTACCGGATCGAGATCTACGTGCCGGCGCCGAAACGCGTCTACGGGTACTACGTGCTGCCGTTCCTGCACGGCGACCGGCTCGTCGCCCGGGTCGACCTGAAGGCCGACCGCAAGCGGGGCGTGCTACGGGTGCCGTCCGGGTGGCTCGAGGCGGGCCAGAACCCGGACGACACCGCCGGCGCACTCGCGGTCGAGCTGCGCCGGCTCGCCGGGTGGCTCGGGCTGTCCGAGGTGGACAAACCACAGGGCGGCGATCTCGCCGATGCGTTGGCGGCGGCGCTGGCCTCGGAGGGGACAGCGCTGGCCAGCTGAGAGCGGATCTCCCGGTGTACCGTGAGGTGACCCGCCGAGGAGCTGGAGCGTGGCATGACGAGCGTGACGGACAGGGTGCCGGAGCCCGTCCACGCCCACGAGCACGCCGGGCCGGCGCCGATCTACCTGCAGCCCCAGCCCGACCGGTTCACGGCGTTCCTCACGCGGCTTTACGCCCGCTCGCCGCGCTGGCTGGCACCGGCGGCGATCCTCGCCTGCTTCGGCGGCGCGGCGGCGTACGTGCTGGTCACCGATCCGACCGACGGCAACGCGGATGCGGTGCCCACCTGCCTGGTCAAGCTCACCACGGGGTTCGACTGCCCCGGCTGCGGCGGCACTCGGGCGTTCTACTACCTGCTCCACGGCAACGTGCCGGCCGCCGCCCGCCACCACGCGCTGTTCGTGTTCGCGGTTCCGTTCCTGGTCTACCTGTACGCCGCGTGGGCGGGCGAGCGGCTCTTCCACCGCCGGCTGCCCGCCCTGCGCGTCTCGCCCGGGGTCATCGGCGCCTTCCTGACCGCGTGGCTCGTATTCACGGTCGTTCGCAACCTGCCCTGGGCGCCGTTCAACTGGCTGTACGTGTGAGCCCGCGTACGCCCAGCGGCCCGGCCGGCTCGGGAGGGCTGAGCCGCTGACCGGCTCGGATGAGCGCGCCGCCCAACACCCAGCGCCACCTCCGGTGGGGTACGCCGGGGTCGTGTTGCCGCCGCCACCGCTCGGCGTCGCGGTGAAGGTCGTCACGTCGGCACTCGGCGATCAAGTCTGCGGTTGGCATCATCGGTGTCTCCCTAGTCCTCTGGTCGGCCCTCCCCGCGTCGATCATGGAGTAGTTGTCGTGAGTTGATCGCGGAACCGCGGCAACAAGTCCTTGATCGACGGGGGAGTGCTTGATCGATGCGGTCAGGTCGTCGCCGGCGTGACCGCGCGGTGGACGCGAACGTCGCCGCTCAACGTGCGGACCTGCACGCTGAGCCCCGTCTCGGTGGTGTCGGCGGAATCGGGTGCGCCGGCCGCGTCGGTCATCGCCAGGTCACTGGTCGTGGATCCGGACATCGAACTCAGGTCAAGCCAGGTCCGGGTCCCGGCCGCGACGCCGACGGAGACGTCGCCGGACGCGGTGTTGACCTTGATGGCCCCACGCCGGGCGACGCCGACGCGCAGGTCACCGGACGCCGTGTTGGCGGTCAGCGCACCGCCCAGCTCGTCGATCTCGACGTCGCCGCTGGCCGAGTTGGCCTTCGCGTCGCCGCCCACGCGGGAGGCCCGCAGGTCGCCCGAGGCGGACTCCGTCTCGAGGCGACCCACCCGGCCCGCGTGGACGTCGCCGCTGGCCGTATCCACGCCCAGGTGGCCGGTGACCTCCTCGACCGAGACGCTGCCGGACGCGGTCTTGGCGTTGACGGCGGCGAACCGACAGTGGCACGCCAGATCGGCCGACGCCAACGTGGCCACGACCGAGCTGTCGAGCGGGACGAAGACCCGGATCCGGACCTTGTCCCGAAGACGTGGCAGCCAGCCGGAACGCGCCGGGTACTCCACGATCAGCGTGTCGCCCTGCAGCTCGACGACGGTGCGTTCGGCCGCCTCGGCCGCCGCGCCGCTGCGGTCGTACGGCTCGACCTCGACCGCGGCGGTGTCCCGCTCCTCGGCGTACAGGTCGGCGGTTCCGCCGGGAAGCTTGATCTTTACGGTGATGGGCTTGGGGCACGGGAATTCGGGCATGGTCATGCTCCTCGGGTCTTAGTGGTTGTCGCGCCAGGCTCAGGCCTGGGCGTAGCCGGTGATGCGCCGGCCAAAGACGCGTCCGGCGGGGCCGGGGGCGGACGGGCCGCGACCAGCGGGCCCGCCCTCGATCGCCGCCGCGACCGCCCGGACCAGCCAGGCGTTCACCGAGAGGGCCTCCGCGGCCGCGGCGCGCTCCACGGAGTCTTTGAGCCCCTCGGGCAGCCGCAGCGTTATCCGAGCCACGTCGCCCGACTCGGGCAACGCGGGCGGGGCCGGGGGTACGGCCGGTGGTGGCGGCGCCGGTGGCTCGGGTGGCATCACCCGGGCCACGACCAGGTCGGCCTCGCGGCCGCGTAGCCGCACCTCCACGGTCGCGGACTCGAGTCGCCTCGTGATCTCCGCGGCCGCGTCGGACAGCGCCTCGAGCAGGCACAGCCGGGCGGATGCCTCCAGCGAACCGGCGAGCAGGTCGGCGGCGCGCGCGACGTCTGCGCCGCCCGGCGCCGCCGTCGCGGCGAGGTCTCGCCGCAGCGCCTCGAGGTACGGTGACAGGTCCATGACGTCACTATGACGTCATAAGGGCGTCAAGTCAAGGCACAACGACGTCTTTCTGCCATCGGCTGGCGTCACCCGGCGCTGGCCGCCGCTCGCCGGCGGTTTCCGGCTGCGCGTCGCCTCGCTCGTCGGCGCGCCGACCGCGCGCGCCGAAACCGTCGGCCGCGAAGGCTAGGCTCCGGGTGAGGCCGGGGCCGTCCGGATTGCTGCCGGCACTCGCAGCCGGGTTCGCAGAGGGGAGTCAGCGTGCCAGAGATCGTTCCGCCGCAGGTCAGGCTCGTCGCGTGGACTCAGTTCGCGCCGCCGGAGGACGTGCCCTGGTCGACCGATGCCGACGGCGGCCAAGCGCTCGCGGAGTTCGCCGGGCGGGCGTGCTACCAGTCGTGGAAGAAGCCCAACGCGGCGACCGCGACCAACGCGGGCTACCTCCGGCACATCCTCGAGGTCGGGCACCTGTCGGTGCTTGAGCACGGCACGGTGACGTTCTACATCACCGGCGTGTCGCGCTCGTTCACGCACGAGCTCATCCGGCACCGGCACCTCTCGTACTCGCAGCTGTCCCAGCGGTACGTGCCGGAGCGCGACGCCGCCATGGTCGAGCCGGACGTGATCGCCGAGGACCCGGAGCTGCACAAGAAGTTCGTCGAGGCGACCGAGGCCAGCGTGCGGGCGTACACCGAGCTGCTGGAGGGCCTGGAGCAGCGGTTGGCGGATGCCCCCGGCGCGGGCAACGCCACCCTGCGACGCAAGCAGGCCCGGCAGGCGGCGCGGGCGGTGCTGCCCAACGCGACCGAGACCCGGATAGTCGTGACCGGCAACTACCGGGCGTGGCGGCACTTCATCGCCATGCGGGCCACCGAGCACGCCGATGTCGAGATCCGCGGGCACGCCGTGGAGTGCCTGCGCCAACTCCAGGGGATCGCGCCCAACGTCTTCGGCGACTTCACGATCTCGACACTGGCCGACGGGACCGAGATAGCGGCGAGCCCGTACGCCTGGGAGTCCTGACCTCGGATCCTCGCTAGATTATGGGCATGACACACGACGTTCGCGGGCCGTTCGGCCGCCTGCTGACCGCGATGGTGACGCCGTTTTCGACCGACGGCGCGCTGGACCTTGACGGCGCCGCACGGCTGGCCGCGTACCTCGTCGACGAGCAAGGCAACGACGGCCTGGTCATCAGCGGCACCACCGGCGAATCGCCGACCACCAGCGACGCCGAGAAGGACGCGCTGCTGCGGGCCGTCATCGAGGCGGTCGGCGACCGGGCGACGGTCGTGGCCGGCGTCGGCACCAATGACACGCACCACACGATCGAGCTGGCGCGCGCCGCCGAGAAGGCCGGCGCCCAGGCCCTGCTGGTCGTGACGCCGTACTACAACAAGCCGCCGCAGGCCGGGCTCGTCCGCCACTTCACGGCCGTCGCGGACTCGACCGGCCTGCCGGTCATCCTCTACGACATCCCCGGCCGCACCGGGATACCGATCGCCACGGACACGCTGTGCCGCCTCGCCGAGCACGACCGCATCGTCGCCGTGAAGGACGCGAAGAACGACCTCTTCGCCACCGCGCAGGTGCTCGCCCGGACCGATCTGGCCATCTACTCGGGCAGCGACGAACTGAACCTGGCGCTCGCGGCGATCGGGTCCGTCGGCGCGGTCAGTGTGGTCGCGCACGCGGTCGGACGAGAGATCAACCAGATGTACGACGCCTTCTTCGCCGGAGACGTCGCGCGCGCCGCCGAGATCAACCGTCGGCTGGTTCCGGTGTACGCCGGGATGATGACTCGCAGCCAGGGCGTGATCACCACGAAGGCGGTGCTCTCGATGGCCGGCCTGCCGGCCGGTCCGGTCCGGTCCCCGCTGATCGACGCGGACGACGAGCTGCGCGAGCTGCTCGCCGCCGATCTCGCCGCGGCCGGGATCGAGACGCCGGAGCGACGCGGAGCGGCATGAGCGAACCACATCTCGAACTGGACGTGCCGCCGCCGCTGCTGCCGCCGGGCGGCCTTCGCGTGATCCCACTCGGCGGGCTGGGCGCGATCGGCCGGAACATGACCGTCTTCGAGTACGACCGGAGGTTGCTGGTCGTCGACTGCGGGGTGCTCTTCCCGGACGTGGAGCAGCCCGGCGTCGACCTGATCCTGCCGGACTTCTCGCCGATCCTGCACCGGCTGGACGACGTGCAGGCGATCGTGCTCACCCATGGCCACGAGGACCACATCGGCGCGGTGCCCTACCTGCTCGCGAACAAGCCCGACATCCCCCTGGTGGGTTCGCAGTTCACGCTCGCCTTGGTGGAGGCGAAGCTCGCCGAGCGGCGCATCGAGCCGTACGCGCTGACCGTGCGCGAGGGGCAGCGCGAGCGCCTCGGTCCGTTCGACTGCGAGTTCTTCGCGGTGAACCACTCGATCCCGGACGCGCTGGCCGTGGCCATCCGGACACCGGCCGGGCTCGTGCTCCATACGGGCGACTTCAAGATGGACCAGCTGCCGCTGGACGGGCGGATCACGGACCTCGCCGGGTTCGCCCGGCTCGGCGCCGAGGGCGTGGACCTGCTGCTATCGGACTCGACGAACGCCGAGATCCCTGGCTTCGTGACACCCGAGCGCGAGATCGGCCCAGTGCTGGACGCCATCTTCGCCAAGGCCCGCGGCCGCATCATCGTCGCGTCCTTCGCCAGCCACGTGCACCGCGTCCAGCAGGTGCTGGACTCGGCGTACGAGCACGACCGCAAGGTCGCCTTCATCGGGCGGTCGATGGTCCGCAACATGGGCGTCGCTCGCGACCTCGGGTTGCTGCACATCCCCGGCGGGCTCATGGTCGGCGTCGACGAGGCGGCGACCCTGCCGCCGGACGAGATCGTGCTCATGTCGACCGGCTCGCAGGGCGAGCCGATGAGCGCCCTGGGCCGGATGGCCACCGGCGACCACCGGCACATCACGGTCGCACCGGGCGACACCGTCGTGCTCGCGAGCTCGCTGGTGCCCGGCAACGAGACGTCGGTGTACCGGGTCATCAACCAGCTCTCCCGCGCCGGCGCGACCGTGATCCACAAGGACGTAGCGAAGGTACACGTCTCGGGCCACTCACCGGCGGGCGAGCTGCTCTTCCTGCTCAACGTGGTCCGCCCGAGGAACCTCATCCCGGTGCACGGGGAGTGGCGGCACCTGCGCGCGCATGCCCAGCTGGGCGTCGAGGCCGGCCTGCCCCCCGAGCGCGTCGTGCTGTGCGAGGACGGCGACGTCGTGGACCTCGTGGACGGCCGGGCCCGGCTCGTCGGCCACGTCAAGACCCGGTACGTCTACGTGGACGGCCTGGCGGTCGGCGACGTGGGGGAGTCGTTGCTGACCGAGCGGCGGATCCTCGGCGACGGCGGCTTCATCGCGGCGACCGTGGTGGTCGACTCGGTGACCGGCAAGGTCGTCGGCGGACCGACCGTGTCGGCCAAGGGCTTCTCCGAGGACACCGAGGCGTGGGGCGCCGTCATCCCGCTCATCACGGACGCGCTGGACCGGGCCGCCGCGGACGGCGTGAGCGACCCGCACCAGCTGCAACAGGTCGTACGCCGCACCGTCGGGCGGTGGGTGAACGAGACGTACCGCCGCCGGCCCATGATCGTGCCGACCGTCGTCGAGGTCTGACGCAACGTCGAAGCCGCATGGGGGAGAACCCGTGACCACAGTGGACATCGTCGACTTGGCCAGGACGGTGACCGCGACGCTGGCGGAGGCCGAGCGGTACTACCGTGGGAAGTACGACAGGCGCTTCCACGGGTAGGGGTTGGGCTCCGGTGCGGTACCAGATGCTGACGAGCGGAATCCTCGCCCTCCACTTCGTCTACCTCGGGTACGCGGTGTTCGGTGGGTTTCTCGCGTGGCGCTGGCCGCGCCTGTTCTGGCCGCACCTGGCCGCCGTCGCCTGGGGCGTCGCGCTCATCGGCGCCCGCCTCACGTGCCCGCTTACGGTCGGCGAGAACTGGTCCCGCCGGCACGCCGGCCAGGCCGGTGTCGACCGGGGGTTCATCGACCGCTACATCGAGGGCGTGCTCTACCCCGAGCGGTTCACCGGCCTGATGCGCGCGCTCGCCGCGCTCGTCGTGCTCGGTTCCTGGATCGGGCTCTACCTGGTCTGGCGGCGGTCGCGTCGACCGCTACCAGACACGGACCGCAAAAGCGAGGATTCACCGGGCCGCGCCGCTACGGTGTGATCCATGGCGGGCCGCACCTCTCAGGCGACCCGGCGTCGCACCTCGACGTCGGCGCGCTGGGGTTACGGGCGTACGCCCGCTGGTCGCCGGCGGACCGCGGGCGTGGGCCCGGTGGCGGTCATCGGTCGGGGCCTCGGCGCGCTCTGGATGGGCCTCGCCCACGGGGTCGGCTGGATCGTCCGCGCGGTCGGCCGCCAGGCCGCGACCGCCCGCGAGCTCGACCCGGAGCACCGCCGGGACGGCGGCGGCCTGTTGGTGCTCGGGCTGGCGGTCGTGCTGGGCGTCGCCGTCTACACGAGCAACGCCGGCCCGCTGGGGCAGTGGCTGGCCGACTCCGTGCGGCTGTTCTTCGGCGCCATCGCCGTCGCGCTCCCCCTCCTGCTGCTGGTCGGCGCCGTCCGCCTCATGCGCGAGCCGGCCGAGGCCGCCCACCGCGGCCGGTCGATCGTCGGCTGGTCGGCCCTGATCATCGCCGCCGCCGGCATGCTCCACCTCGGCCAGCAGCCGGTCGACCAGGCGCAGCGTGGGTACGCCGGCGGCCTCATCGGCCTCGGCGTCGGTGGGCTGCTCGAGCGGGCCGTCACGCAGTGGGTGGCGTACCCCCTGCTGGTTCTCCTGCTCCTGTTCGGTCTGCTCGTGGTCACCGCCACGCCGATCAGCCGGATCCCCACCCGGCTCGCGCAGCTTCGCGACATCCTGCTCGGCAAGCCGTTCACAGGGTCCACCGTGGACGATCAGGAGGGTGCCGCCGCGGACGAGGATGAGGAGGACCCGGACGCGCGTCGGCCGCTGCGCCGTGGCTCCGTGCGACGCCGGCAGGGCAGCTTCGTAGACGCCGACGAACCGGACGGCGCCGAGGTCGAACCCGACGAGATCATCCGCGACACCGTGCTGCTGTCTCGCGTCGGCAGGTCGCGCGTGCCGGCCGCCCGTCGGGTCGTCGGGCCGCCGGACCACACGCCGTCGCCCACCCGGGCCGAGCAACTGGCCATCACCGGCCTCGGCGGCGACTACGTGCTGCCGCCAACGAACCTGTTGCGCCCCGGCGGCGTGCCGAGGACGCGCAGCAAGGCGAACGACGAGGTGATCGCCGCGCTGTCGGGCGTGTTCGATCAGTTCGATGTGGACGCCGCGGTCACCGGCTTCGCGCGCGGCCCGACGGTGACCCGGTACGAGGTCGAGCTCGGCCACGGGGTGAAGGTCGAGCGGATCACGCAGCTGTCGCGCAACATCGCGTACGCCGTCAAGTCCCCGGACGTGCGCATCCTCAGCCCGATACCGGGCAAGAGCGCGGTCGGCATCGAGATCCCGAACGCGGACCGGGACGACGTCGCGCTGGGCGACGTGCTGCGCTCCCGGGCCGCGACCGCCGACCACCACCCGATGCTGGTCGCGCTCGGAAAGGACATCGAGGGCGGCTACGTCGTCGCGAACCTGGCGAAGATGCCGCACATTCTCATCGCCGGCGCCACCGGCGCGGGCAAGGCCCTGGCGTTGGACACCCCAGTTCCTACGCCACGCGGGTGGACGACCATGGGCGCGCTGCAGGTGGGCGACCAGGTGTTCGACGAACGCGGGCAACCGTGCACGATCATCGCCGCCACGCCCGTGATGCACGGACGACCGTGCTACGAGGTGGAGTTCTCGGACGGCACGGTGATCGTCGCCGACGCCCAGCATCAGTGGCTCACCACCACCAGAGCGGGTCGTACTCAGCGCATGCACGAATGGAAGAGCGGATCGTACTGGCCTGACGGTGATGTAGCACGTGTCGCGTCTAGAACAAGCCAGGTACTCGCCGAGCCCGACCGGCCAGCCACGACCTCGGAGTTGCTCGACGAGGTGGGGCCGCAGTTCCGAAATGTCGTCTACCGTATCGCCGGCACCATCCCGAAGCTGGGGAGCGTCCGCGGGACCACATACCGTCGTGGCGGGCGGGACGTCGTGAGGTTCGTGCCTGCATACTCACGTCATCTGCTCTATGAAGCGTTGCACGACCTCGTCGCCTCGCCGGGCCGGTCGAGCCAACGGCGCGCCTTCGACGAGCGGCCGGTCACCACCGCCGAGATCGCGGCGTCGCTTCATGTATACGGAAAGTCCGGGGTGTGGACCAACCACGCAGTTCCGGTATGCGGGCCCCTCAGCTATCCCGAGCAGGACCTTCCGATCGCCCCGTACACGTTCGGTGCATGGCTGGGTGATGGCACCACGGGCAGTGCAC
>DASXRC010000141.1:0-10680 GCA_036506795.1 Micromonosporaceae bacterium | reverse complement strand
TAACCTCCCCGTCGTCCGATGATGACAAGCTCGACCGACGCGGGAACCCCTGCGAAGGCAAGACAGCACACGAAGAGCTGAGTTCCGACGGGTACCCGTCGGGACGTGGTCAGGCGTAGGGAGGGTCCCCCGTGTGCCGGTCGAGCGGGCACACGCTAGCAGGGCCCGCAGCGGCTGGAAACCGGCCGGAGGCCCGGAATCGGAACCCGACCGGTGAGATTCGTCGATGCAAATGCGTTACAACGGCGAGATGTAGCGAGGACCTCACGTTAGGTAGTCGAGATCTCGCGCACCCGGGAACCCTCGTGGTACGTCGGGAGTCTTCCCGACATGATGACCAGACGCGAGGCGCTCGGGACCGCGGCGGCCGGCCTGATTGGCGCCGGTGTCCTGGGCCGCCTCGCGGCGTGCGAGCACCCGACCACATCGACCGACGACGCCGCTTCGCCCACGCGGCGGGCCGCCGGTGACCTCCTCTTCGTCGAGACGGCCCACGGATTGAACCTCATCGACGCCTCGACCGGGCGGTCGGCGCTCACCACCGCGGCGAAGCTCGCCAGCCCCGACTGGTCCCGGGTGGCGAGCGCCGCCACGACTGGATTCGGAACCCAGTTCGAGCTGCGCGACGTGGCGTCCGGCCGGTTGGTCTCCAGCGGCACGCTGCGGGATCGGCTGGAACCCCGGGTGGTCTCGTCCGTCGGCTGGCTCGTGGCGCTGGCCACGCCGGCCGGACGCGGCGCCACCCCGTACCGCCCGGCCGCCCGGGACCACACCACGGTGGTCGTCGCGGACACCGGTGGGGAGCGCGTACGCATCGAACTGGCCGGCAACCTCGAGCCGGAGGCGTTCAGCACCGACGAGCGCGCGCTGTTCGTGCTCGAGTACCTGCCGCCGTTGGCGCCCGACCACTACCGTGTGCGCCGCCTCGACCTGACGACGCGACGGCTCGAGCCGCTCCTGACGCGGGTGAAGGTCCCCGTGCCGCCGGGTGCCGAGGAGGAGATGCGCGGCGAGGGTCGGCAGGCCGTGTTCGACCGGACGAGGCAGCTGCTCTTCACGCTGTACACGCATCAACCCGACCATCTGCACACACGAGACCTGATCGCCGGTGCCCGGCACGGCTCCCCGGGCGTTCACGCGTTCGTCCACTCGCTTCACCTGGCCGAGCAGTGGGCGTACTGCATCGACCTACCGGCACCGTTCGGCGACGGCCCGGCCACCGCGCACGCGATCGCCCTGAGCGCGGACGGGTCGCGACTGTACGTTGTGGACGCCTCGAGCGGCAGCGTCGCCGAGATCGACCCCGACTCGCTGACCGTCCTCTCGCAGCGGCGCTTCGGTGCCAACGCGGGTCCCGGCGGTGAGGCGGCCGCCGCGGTGACGTCGGACGGCCGGTACCTGCTCGTCGGCGGCCGCGGGATCGCCGCCGTTCCGCTCGCCGGGACGGCGACGGACTCCGGCGTGCCGCCGTGGCTGGCGACGCCATTCCCGGTTCGCGGGCTGGCGGTCGCCGGCGACCGGGCCTACGTCGGGCAGGACGGCGCGGTGCTGTCGCAGGACGTGGGCACCGGGCAGGCGATCGGCCGCGTCTCGGTGCCCGGGCTCGTCCGGCTGCGGCACGTGACCCCGGCGCAGTAACACCGACCCCCGCGACGCTAGTCGGGGATGCCGCCCGGCTTGTCGCCCCGCACGATCGGCGCCCGGACGAGGTTGCCCCACTCGGTCCACGAACCGTCGTAGTTGCGGACCTGCGGGTACCCGAGCAGGTGGTGGAGGACGAACCAGGTGTGGCTGGACCGCTCGCCGATCCGGCAGTAGGCGATGATGTCGTCGCCCGGAGACAGGCCGAGCTCATCCCGGTAGATGGCCTGTAGCCCGTCCGCCGTCCGGAAGGAGCCGTCGTCGTTCGCCGCCGCCTTCCACGGCTTGCTGACGGCGCCCGGGATGTGCCCGCCGCGCAGCGCGCCCTCCTGCGGGTAGTCCGGCATGTGCAACAGCTCGCCGGTGTACTCCCCGGGCGAGCGGACGTCGACCAGCGGACGACTGGCAGCGATGTGCGCCATCACCTGGTCGCGGAACGCCCGGATCGGCGCGTCGTTGCGCTCCACGACCGGGTACTGCGTGGTCGGTCGCCGCGCCGGGTCGCGGGTTAGCGGCCGGCCCTCGGCCACCCACTTCTGCCGGCCGCCGTCGAGCAGTCGCACGTCCGGATGGCCGAACAAGGAGAAGACCCAGAGGGCGTACGCGGCCCACCAGTTGAAGTTGTCGCCGTAGAAGACCACCGTGTCGTCCCGCCCGATGCCCTTCGCGGAGCAGAGCGCGGCGAAGCCCGGCGAGTCGAGGTAGTCCCGGCTGATCTGATCGTTCAGCTCGGTGTGCCAGTCGACCTTCACCGCCCCCGGGATGTGGCCGGTGTCGTAGAGCAGCACGTCTTCATCGGACTCGACGACGACCAGACCGTCCCGGTCGAGGTTGTCGGCGAGCCACCCCGTGGTAACCAGTCGCTCTGGATGCGCGTACGCCTGCAGTTGCGGCGCCGGATCGGTCGGTACGGACATGAAGCTCACGGTAGTACCTATCAGTCACAGCACGGACCGAACCGCCTCAACAGCCGCCGTGACGTCGCGCTCATTGTTGAAGATCGTGGTGCCGAACCGCAGATAGGACGGCTCATAGGGTGTGCTGCTGGCGACGACCCTGCGTTCGGCCAGCCGGCCGACCGCCTGCGCCGGTGACACGCCCGGCACATCGCAACACACGATGCCGGCGGACAGGTCGGGGTCCTTTGGCGTGATCAGGCGTACGCCCGGCAGGCCGGCCAGCCCGTCCTTGAGGGTGGCGGCGAGCTCGTGCGTTCGCGCCGCGACCCGGTCCCGCCCGAGCGCCGCATGCAGGGCGAACGCCTCGGCCAGGGCCCAGCGGTGTTCGAAGCTGTGGTATCCGCCCGGAGTGGCGGCCGGCCCGGCCGGAGCGCCTCCGGTCGCGTACCCGAGCCAGGCACCGATGGCCCGGCGGTCGAACGACGGGATGGCCGGCGAGAAGCGGGTCCAGCCCCGATCGGTGCCCCAGACCAGGCCGGTGCCGCGCGGTCCGAACAGCCACTTGTGCCCGCCCGCCACGAAGAAGTCGCAGCCGAGCTGCTCCGGCGTGGCGTCCTCGGCGCCCAAGCCGTGTACCGCGTCCACACAGAGCAACGCCTCCGGATTGCGGGCACGGAGCGCGTCGGCAATCGCCCGGACCGGCAGCTTCACGCCGGTGCTCGAGTGCACCCAGGTCAGCGCCACGACGGCGGTCCGGCCGGTCACCGCCCGGGCCAGCGACGAGACGACCTCGTCGACGGTCGCGGTGGCCGGGTCGCGGTACAGCCGCACCCGCCGCACCGTCACCCCGTCCCGGACGGACCGCAGGCGCAGCGCCTCGTGGGTGGCGTAGAAGTCGTGCGCGGTGGTGACCATCTCCGCGCCCGCCCGCAGCCGAAGGCCGGCGTAGAGCAGGCCGAGCCCCATCGTCGTGGAGTCGGTGAACGCGATCCCGTCGGCGGATCCACCCAGGTACGCCGCGGCCGCGGCCGCGACCGCCTCGTCGAGCCGGCTCTCGTTCGCCGCGAGATAGCGGATCGGGTCCGCGTCGAGCCCCCGGCGGTGAGCGTCGATCGCGGCCCGAACGGTGGCCGGGTGACTGGCGAAGACGAACGTGGCCAGGTGCGCCACGTCGGCGTCGAGCGCGAGCTGCCCGCGTACGCTCGACCAGTTTCGTGGCTCGAGAGGCGGCGCGCTCGGCGCGGCGGCCGGGCTCGGCGGAGCCGGGTCGCACCGGGCGGCGGAGCCCATGACGCCGGCGGCGGCAGCGGCCCCGAGGAGAGTACGTCGGCGGAGCTCCATGTCATCGATCGTGCGCCGGTCGGGTCACGAGGGGAACACCCGGTCAACGGGCCCGAGCACCGGGCGCTTGGCCACGACGAGGTCGCCCGACGAGCGGCCGGTGAGCCGACGCTTGAGCCATGGTGCAAGGTGCTGACCGGCCCAGCGCACATCGCCGCCGCGGGCCACCAGCCATCGCGTCGGCGCGGGCGGCGCCGGCGTCACGAGCCACTCCGGGTCCGGTTCAACGCCGAGCGCCGAGAGAACGTGCGCGGCGACCCTGCGGTGTCCATGCGTCGACATGTGCAGCCGGTCGGCGCTCCACAGGCGCGGGTTGTAGAACTCGTGGTCGCTCCACAGATCGACCAGGGTCGCCCCGTGCCGCTCGGCGGTCTCGCCGACCGCCTGGTTGAGCAACGCGACCCGCGGCCCGATCACCCGCTGGCCGGGCAGCCGCGCCATCACGTCGGCGAACCGGAAGAGGATCACGTCGGCGCCGACCGCGCGGAGGTTACCGACCGTGGCGTCGAACCGTCGGGTCAGGCTGGGTCCGTCGAAGGTCCGCCGCAGCGCGTCGTTGCCCCCGGCGGCGAAGCTCACCAGGGCCGGTCTCATCGCGAGCGCGACCGGCACTTGCTCGCTAACGATCCGGCCGAACAGTCGCCCGCGGACGGCCAGGTTGGCGTAGCCGAAATCCCCGTCGGCCGCGTCGGCCGCCAGGCGGGCCGCGACCAGGTCTGCCCAGCCGCGGTAACCGCCGTCCGGATAGGGATCATCAATCCCCTCGGTGAAGCTGTCCCCCATGGCCACGTAGCTCGCCCAGCGCACCGCGCCCCCTTTCCGCGGCCCCAGTGTGACAAAGGCTCGGGCTGTGTCGGGTCCGGCACCGGACTCGCCCGCAAATTTCGGCGGCACCCCGCGGCCGACGCCGCGTACGCTCCGCAAATGCTGCTCCGGATGGCCTCGTTGTTCCTGCGGACCCTGCGCGAGGACCCGGCCGACGCGGACGTGCCGAGCCATCGGTTGCTCGTCCGCGCGGGCTACGTCCGCCGCGCCGCTCCGGGCGGCTACACCTGGCTCCCGCTCGGCGTGCGCCTTCGAGACAAGATCACCTCGGTCGTACGCGAGGAGATGGTCGCCATCGGGGCGCAGGAGGTGTCGTTCCCCAGCCTGCTGCCGCGCGACATCTACGAGGCGTCGGGGCGCTGGTACGAGTACGGCGCGGACATCTTCCGGCTGCGCGACCGGCGCGGCGCGGAGTACCTGCTCGGGCCCACGCACGAAGAGATGTTCGCGCTGCTGGTCCGCGACGTGTACGGCTCGTACCGGGACTTTCCGGTGACGTTGTTCCAGATCGGGACGAAGTTCCGCGACGAACGGCGGCCACGGGCCGGGCTGCTGCGCGGGCGGGAGTTCCTTATGAAGGATTCATACTCCTTCGACCTCGACGACGACGGGCTCGCCCGGTCGTACGCGGCGCACCGCGCGGCGTACATCCGGATCTTCGATCGGCTGGGCCTGACCTACACGGCGGTGGCCGCGA
Organism: Micromonosporaceae bacterium; assembly: GCA_036506795.1. GTDB lineage: Bacteria > Actinomycetota > Actinomycetes > Mycobacteriales > Micromonosporaceae > DASXRC01. The sequence continues at coordinate 5,277 of DASXRC010000141.1, read as the reverse complement.
TGTCGGGTCCGATGGGCGGCTCCGCCTCGGAGGAGTTCCTTGCCGAGTCGCCGGTCGGCGAGGACACGTTCGTCGGGTGCACGCGCTGCGCGTACGCCGCCAACACCGAGGCGGTGACCACCCCCGCGCCGCCCGCCGGCGATCCGCACGCGCACGGGCCACTGACCGCGTATGACACGCCGGACACCCCCACCATCGAGACGCTGGTCGCGCTCGCCAACGCCCGCCGCCTCGGTGGCCGCGCGGACTGGACCGCGGCGGACGCTCTCAAGAACGTCGTGCTGTCGGTGACCCAACCCGGCGCCGCGAGCTCCGATCTACTCGTCATCGGCGTACCCGGGGATCGCGAGATCGATCTCAAGCGGGTCGAGGCGGCGTTGTTCCCGGCTGCCGTGGAGATGTTCGACGACTTCGCCGGGTCCCCCGAGCTGGTCCGCGGCTACCTCGGACCGCAGGTACTGGCGAAGCTCGGCGTTCGTTACCTGGTCGATCCCCGCGTAGTTCCCGGCACGGCGTGGCTGACCGGTGCGAACGAGCCCGGGCGGCACGCGGTCAACGTGGTGTCCGGTCGGGATTTCACACCGGACGGGACCATCGAGGCCGCCGAGGTTCGCGCCGGCGACCCGTGCCCGGCCTGCGGGCAGGGCGAGCTCACCATGCGACGGGGCATCGAGATCGGCCACATCTTCCAGCTCGGCCGGCGGTTCGCCGACGTCTTCGGGCTCGACGCGCTGGGCCCCGACGGGCGACCGGTGCGCATCACGATGGGCTCATACGGCATCGGCATCTCCCGGCTGGCCGCCGCAATCGCCGAACAGCACCACGACGACCGCGGGTTGGCGTGGCCGCCGCTCGCGGCCCCGTGCGACGCACACGTGCTACCGGCCGGCACCGGCGACCAGCTGACCGCCGCCGTACGCCTGGCGGAGGAGCTCGTCGCGCGCGGCCTGGATGTGCTCCTCGACGACCGGACCGGGGTGTCGGCCGGCGTGAAGTTCACCGACGCCGAGCTGATCGGCATCCCCCGCGCCGTCGTGGTCGGCCGCCGCCTGTCCGAGGGGTACGCCGAGCTGCGCGAACGGGCGACCGGCCGACGCGAGGATGTGCCGATATCCGATTTGGTCGATCACCTGACCGGCGAGGGTGTAGCCCGGTAGGCGGGTGGGTACGGCTGCATTAAGTGGCTACCAGACCGGAGGTGATCATGCGCGATCACATGGTCAGTGACGTAATGACCAAGGAAGTCGTCTATCTGCCCGCGGAGACAACTGTGGACGAGGCGGCCAGGGCGATGCGGGAACGGAACATCGGCGATGTCGTCGTCACCGAAGGCCCGACCCTGGCCGGCGTGGTGACCGACCGGGACATCGTCGTACGGGCGGTCGCCGAGCAGCGGGATCCTAACAGCACGACGATCGGCACGATCACCAGCCGTGACATGATCATGATCCAGGACGACGCGTCCACCGCCGATGCCGCGAAGATGATGCGCGACCGGGCCGTACGCCGACTGCTGGTGTGTGACAAGGACCGGCAGCTCGTGGGCATCCTGTCGCTCGGCGACCTCGCGATCGAGATGGACCGCGAGTCCGCACTGGGTGAGATCAGCGCCTCGCCGCCCAACAACTGAACCCTTTCGCTGCGGGGCCCCTTTCCCTCGAGGAAGGGGCCTCGCCCAACGTAGGCTCGAACCATGGCCGACATGCCGGAGAGGCTCGCCGAGATCGTCGACGAGTTCGTGTCCGCGCCGCGGGACGTCGTGCTCGAGATGCTGCTCGAGTACTCCGACGCCATCACACCGTTGCCCGCGGCGCTCGCTCAGCACGCCGGGATGGAGCAGGTCCCCGAATGCCAGACACCGTTCTTCCTCAAGGCCGAGGTGGCGTCGGACGGCACCGTGACCACGTGGTTCGACTGCCCACCGGAGGCGCCCACGACCAGGGCGTTCGCCGGCATCCTGGCCGAGGGCCTGGCCGGTGCGAACGCCGATGAGGTGCTGGCGGTTCCGGACGACCTCTATCAACGGATGGGTCTGGACACGGCGATCAGTCCGCTGCGCGTGCGCGGCGGTCACGCGATCCTGGCTCGCCTCAAGCGGCAGGTGCGCGAGCAGCTGGACTCACGGGCAACGGCGTCGGCGGCGGCCGGTCAGTTGGCCAGGCCATCCACCACCTGAGCGCCGGGGAGTGCGGCCAGCGCCGCCCCCGGCAACAGGATCTTGCTCCGGCGGACGCCCGAACCAATGATCACGTACGACGTCTGGGCGACACGCGAGTCCACCAGGATGGGCCAGCCGGCCGGCAGCCCGATCGGGGTGATCCCGCCGTACTCCATCCCGGTCTTGGCGACGGCCTCGTCCATCGAGAGGAAGCTCGCCTTGCGGACGTCGAGGAGCCGCCGCACCACGTTGTTCACGTCCGCGCGTGTGGTCGCGAGCACCATGCACGCGGCGTACCGGACCTCGCCCTCCCGCTTCCCGGAGACCACCACACAGTTCGCCGACACGTCGAGCTCGACGTCGTACGCCTCGCAGAACGCGGCCGTGTCGGCCAGGCCCGGATCGATCGGGGCGACCAGGATTTCGTCGAGGCCGACCGGCGCGTCGGTCGGCCAGACGTCGAGCGCCGCCACCACCTTGTCAGCGAGCAGGTCCGGCCGGGACCGGGCCGGCTCGGTCTTCAGCGTCCCCATCACGCCTGCGATCCTCGCACCCGCCGATCGAGGCCGCCCAACCACCGCTAGATCTTGAAGAGTTTCCGTCGTGGCGTGACGGAAACTCTTCAAGATTGGGGTGACTGGCACGCCGCGCCGCCGAAGGAGGTGGGTCACTGTGGCCAAGTCGAGCCGTCCGGCCGTGCCGGCTGCCGAACCCGAGCAGCGCGCGGCGTTGGGGAAGGCGGCGCGGGCGGAGGCACCCCTCGCGGCCCACGCCGAGTTCAAGCCGGCGGGGTGCCGCGACCCGGTGGCCTTGCTGCTCGGACAGGCCGAGAGCCGGGTCCCGGACTTGGTGCCGGTCCGGCATGGCCGGATGCTGGTCTCACCGTTCGCGTTCTACCGCGGCGCCGCGTTGGTGATGGCCGCCGATCTGGCGAGCACCCCGAGATCGGGCCTGCGGACGCAGTTGTGCGGCGATGCGCATCTGTCCAACTTCGGCGCGTACGCCTCACCGGAGCGGCGGCTGGTGTTCGACATCAATGACTTCGACGAAACGCTGCCCGGCCCGTTCGAGTGGGACGTGAAGCGGCTGGCCGCGAGCCTCGTGGTGGCCGCGCGGGACAACGGATTCAACAGCAAGAAGCGTCGCAAGGTGGCGCTCGCCGCGGTGGGCAGCTACCGCACGGCGATGAGGTCCTTCGCCGCCCAGCCGATCCTGTCCGTCTGGTACGCACACCTGAACATTGAGGACGTGCTGCAGCAGTTCAGGTCGACACTGAAGGCGCGGCAACTGAAGCGGAACAAGGCGAGGCTGAAGGCCGCCGAGGGTTTGCTGGCGACGGCGCGCACGCGGGACGCGCTGCATGCGGTCGGCAAGTTGACGACCGTGTCCGGGGGTCGGCGGCGGATCGTCAGCGATCCTCCGCTGATCGTCCCGATCGAAGAGTTGGCGACCCAACTGGACGTCGACAGGCTGGGGCAGCTGCTCGAGGGCGTGGTCGCCGACTACCGGGAGACGCTGCAGTCGGACCGCCAGCGACTGCTCGAGCACTTCACCCTCTCCCATATCGCCCACAAGGTGGTCGGCGTGGGCAGTGTCGGCACCCGGTCCTGGATCTTGCTGCTAGAGACCGGCCGCGAGGCGGAGGCCCTGCTGCTGCAGGCCAAGCAGGCTGAGGCGTCCGTCCTGGCCGGCTACCTTGGGGAATCGGAGTACGCCAACGAGGGGCAGCGGGTCGTCGCCGGTCAACGCCTGATGCAGGCAACCAGCGACATCTTCCTCGGCTGGATGCGCGCGCCCAGCGTGGAAGGCCCGGACCGTGACTACTATCTCCGGCAGCTTCGTGACTGGAAGTTGTCCGCCGAAGTGGAGTTGATGGATCCGGTCAGCATGCGTCGCTATGCGAGCCTCTGTGGCTGGACGCTCGCCAGGGCACACGCCCGGTCCGGCGACCGGATCGCCATCTCGGCCTACCTCGGCGGCACGAGCGAATTCGACCACGCGATCGCCGACTTCAGCGAGGCCTACGCCGACCAGAACGAACGTGACCACGCCGCCCTCGGGGCCGCCGTCGCGGCTGGGCGCGTCCAATCCCGGTCGGGACTCTGAACCCGCCGCGTCATTGGCTGGACATGCCATCAGTCAGAGCGCGATTGTTGACCGCGGGCGAGCGCCGCGAGTTGCTCCAGGCTGATGCCATGGACCAGCGGGTCGGCATGCCGATGTACCTGCCGCCACTCCGATCCGTCACGCCGAAAGACCAAGGTCACGCGCAGCGACCAGTCCTGGTCCGGCAGGCCACCGACCCCACCATGCTGTCGTTCGATCACGACCAGGACGACGAGATCGCCCGACGTGTATGTCTGCACTACGTCCAGTTCCGCTTGGCCGTTGCGAAAGTAGCGCTCTAGGGCTTCGAGGCGCTCGGGTGAGGTGTCGGAGCCGCGTGTCGGTTCTCCGCCGAACGGTGACATGAGCGTGTAGTCGTCCCCGTGCCGAATGAGCGTGAAGTACGTTCGCATATCCCCACGGACATAGGCTCCGGCGGCTTCGGCAGTGCGCTGGACGCGCTCGGCGAGTTCCTCGTCCGTGACGTCCGTATGTGGCATGTCTGGATCCTGTCGGTCCAGTGCCCGGCGATCAACTGGTCGATTCGCGTCCCAAGCGAGGGTTAGTCGCGCGTGAGTCCTGGCGGGAGGGCGTCTTCGTCGGGGCCGACGGGGCGGGCGTTGACCAGCGGATTGCGGTGCAGGGCGGTGATCACGGCGGCGGTGCCGCCGACGTCGGTCCAGGTGTCGTCCCAGAGGGCGGAGACGAGCCAGGAGTGATCTACGGGGAAGAACAGGTCGGGTAGCGATCCTCCGCCGCGCATGTGACCGGTCCGCCAGGTGAGGGCTTGTTCGGGTCCGGCTTCGACCAGCAGATAGGGCCAGTCCCAGTAGAGGGACAACTTCGGAGCGAGGGGGAAGACGATGTCGTGGGCGCCGGTGTCGAGATAGCCCAGCCACCAGGGCTGGTCAGGGGTGTGCTCGGTGAGCTCGTCGACCACGGCGCGTTCATGGGCTTCGATACTGACGCCGTCGGGCGGGTAGAAGGTGGCGTAGGCGTCGAACACCGGCGGG
>DASXRC010000140.1:0-10082 GCA_036506795.1 Micromonosporaceae bacterium | reverse complement strand
AGTGCAGCTCCGTGTCTGTTAGTGCAGCCCCGTGCCGCGGCGCAGCGCGGTGCGGATCAGCCGGGCGGTCAGCTTCGGGTACTCCAGACCCGTGGCGGCCCACATCTGCGGGAACATGCTCGTCGCCGTGAAGCCCGGCATGGTGTTGATCTCGTTGAGGTAGACGTCCAGTTCGGGTGTCACGAAGAAGTCGACCCGGGCCAGGCCGGCGCAGTCGAGCGCGGTGAACGTCCGGCAGGCGTACTCCTGGATCTGCTTCGTGACCCGCTCCGGCAGGCTCGCCGGGATGTCGTACTCGGCCGCGTCCGGAAAGTACTTCGCCTCGAAGTCGTAGAACTCGTGCCGCGTGTCCACGACCCGGATCTCGGCGAGGAGAGACGCCTCCGGCGGGCCACCGTACTCCCCCTCGAGCACGCCGCACTCGACCTCACGCCCGACGATCGCGGACTCCACGAGCACCTTCGGGTCGACCGCGCGGGCGCCCGCGATCGCAGCGTCGAGGGCGGCCCAGTCGGCGACCTTCGTGATGCCGTACGACGAGCCGGCGCGGGCGGGCTTGACGAACACCGGCAGCCCGAGCCGCTCCTTGTCCGCGTCGGACAGGGTCGCCCCGCTGCGGAGCACGGCGTACGGCCCGACCGGGATGCCGTCGGCGGCGGCCAGCCTCTTGGTGAACTCCTTGTCCATGGCCGCCGCCGAGGCAAACACGTTGGCGCCGACGTACGGGATGCCGGCCATCTCGAGCATGCCCTGGATGGTGCCGTCCTCGCCGTACGCTCCGTGCAGCACCGGGAACACCACGTCCACGTCGGCGAGCGCCCGCGGGCCGTCCGGCGCGTCGACGACGACGAGGTCGTGCCCGGTCGGATCCGGCGGCAGCACGACGGCGTCGCCCGAGCCCTCGGTGATCTCCGGCAGCCGCCGGCCGTTGATCGCCAGCCTCTGCGGGTCGCCGCTCGTGAGCACCCAGCGCCCCTCGCGGGTGATCCCGACCGGGACCACATCGAACTCGTCGGGGTCGAGTGCCGACAGGACGCTGCCCGCGCTGAGGCAGGAGATCGCGTGCTCGGTGCTGCGACCGCCGAACACGACGGCAACCCGGACCCTCCGCGGACTCGTCTTGTCGTTCACCGGGGTGACCCTACTCTCCGGCGGCGGGGGCGGCGGGATCAGCGCGCCGACTCCACCCGTGCGGGACGGTCATGGCGTTTCCGCCAAACACACCGGGCGTGTCCCGCGGAAACGCCATGACCGTCGCATAGGTCGCCGTCACCGCGCGGCGTCGAGCGCCTGCTCCAGGTCGGCCACGAGGTCCGCGGCATCCTCCGCGCCGCAGCTGAGCCGGACGAACCCCTCGGCCACGTCGTCGCCCCACTGAGCCCGCCGGTCGGCGGTCGTGTGCAGCCCGCCGAAGGACGTCGCGGGCGAGACGAGCCGCGCCGCGGTGAGGAACCGGCCCACCCGGTCGGCGGTCCCGAGCGAGAACGACACCACGCCCGGAATCCGCCGCATCTGTCGGCGGGCCACGCCGTACGCGGGATCCCCCGGAAGGCCCGGCCAGCGCAGTTCCACGACGTCGTCGCGGGCGGCGAGCACGCCGGCGACCGCGGCCGCGTTCGCGGACTGGCGGGCCAGGCGAAGGTCCAGCGTCGCCAGCGATCGGTGCGCCAGCCACGCGTCGAACGCACCCGGAATCCCGCCCGTCTGGTTGCGCCACACCCGCAGCCGCTCGAAGACCTCGGACGAGCGCGTGCAGGCGTACCCGAGCAGCAGGTCGGAGTGGCCGGTCAGCGCCTTCGTGCCGGACGCGAGCACGAGGTCGGCACCGAGGTCGAGTGGTCGCTGGCCCAGCGGGGTCGCGGTCGTGTTGTCGACCGCGACCAGCGCGCCGGCCGCCCGCGCGGCGGTCGACACCGCGACCAGGTCGCACACGTCCAGGCCGGGGTTGGCCGGCGTCTCGAGCAGCAGCAGGCGTACGCCGCGAAGGTCTGGGTACGGCCCGGCGGTCGGCACGACCAGCGTGCGTACGCCCAGACCCTCCAACGTGGAGTCCGCGAACGCCCGGGCCGCGTAGTACCCGTCGGCGGGCAGGGCGATCGTGTCGCCGGTGCGCAGGATCGTGAGCAGCGCCCCGGTGATGGCCGCCTGCCCACTCGCGAACGTGAGGCACGCGCCACCCTCCAGTTCCCCGATGGCGGCCTCCAGCAGCCGCCGGGTCGGGTTGTCCGGCCGCCCGTAGCTGTCCGTGGCCGCCGCCGGGCCGGTAACCGGGTCGAGGTGGTACGGCGCGGCGAACACCGGCCCGGGCAGGAACGGCTCGCCCGGGCGGGGTTCGGGCAACCCGGCGCGTACGCAGCGCGTGCCGTCCCCGTACGAGGTCTCGGTCATTGGTCCACCATGGTTCCGCTCGCTCCCGCGCCGGCGGCGGGCGCGTACTACTCCGGTTTGGTCTCCCGACTCATCAGCGCCGCGACCGCCACCCGTGGGTCCGCGCCCTCGTGGCAGACCCGCTCGACCTGCTCGGTGATGGGCATCTCCACACCGTGGCGCCGCGCCAGGTCGCGGATGGCCAGGCAGCTCTTGACTCCCTCGGCCGTCTGCCGGGTGGCCGCCTGCGCCTGTTCCAGCGTCTCGCCACGGCCGAGGTGCTCGCCGAACGTGTGGTTGCGCGACAGCGGCGACGAACAGGTGGCGACGAGGTCCCCGAGACCGGCGAGGCCCGCGAACGTGAGCGGGTCCGCGCCCAGCGCGACGCCCAGCCGTGCGGTCTCGGCCAGTCCTCGCGTGATCAGCGCCGCCCTGGTGTTGTCGCCGAGACCCATCGCGGAGGCCATCCCATACGCCAGAGCGATCACGTTCTTGACCGCGCCGCCTACCTCGCAGCCGATGACGTCGTCGTTGGTATAGGGCCGGAAGTACGGCGTGGCGATCGCACGCTGGACGACCGTCGCCCGGTCGACGTCGAGGCAGGCGACCACCGTGGCGGTCGGCTGCTCGGCCGCGATCTCGGGGGCGAGGTTCGGGCCCGTGACCACCGCGACCCGGTCCGGCGAGACCCGGGCCGTCTCGACGATCACCTCGCTCATGCGCTTCGACGTGCCAAGCTCGACGCCCTTCATCAGGGACACGAGCGTGGCGTCCGGCGCCACGAACTGCGCCCACTCGGCCAGGTTTCCGCGCAGCGTCTGCGACGGGATCGCGAGCACGACCAGCTCCGCGCCCTTGATGGCGAAGCCGGCGTCGGACGTGGCGGTGACGCGGTCCGGTAGCCGCACCGCGGGCAGATACTCGGGGTTGGTGCCGTACTCCCGAATCGCCTTCACGACGTCCTCCCGACGCGCCCAGATGGTGACGTCGGAACCGGCGTCGGCGAGCACCTTGGCGAACGTCGTACCCCAGGATCCGGCGCCGATCACCGCGACCCGGCTGGTCATGACCCGGCCCGCTTCCGGGAGCCCTGCCAGAGCGGCGGTGGCGTGCCGCCGCGGACCTCGGCGAGCAGGTCCCGCAGATGCAGCATGATCTCGTCCGTCATCTCGTAGAGGTTCGCCGTCGTCGGTGCCGCGTCCGCCCACTTGCTCAGGTCGATCGGTGGTCCGGCCACGACCGTGATGGGGGTACGCAGGCGCAGGCGTAGCTTGCTGGTGCGCGGGTCAAAGATGGCCTGCGGACCCCACATGACCATCGGGATGACCGGAGCGCCGGTCGCCAGCACGAGCCGGGCGACGCCGGTCTTGCCCCGCATCGGCCAGAGGTCCGGCTCGCGGGTCGTCGTCCCCTCCGGGTAGATGATCACGGCGTCGCCCGCCTTCACCGCGCTGATCGCGGCGTTGAGGGCGCGCACCGCGTCGACGCTTCCGCGGTCGACCGGGATCTGCCGGACCCGGTGCAGCAACCAGCCGATCACCGGCAGCTTGAACAGGCTCGCCTTGCCAAGGAACTGCGGCCAGCGCCCGGAGTCGTAGACAAAGTGTGCAGACGCGAGCGGATCGGCGTGCGAGACGTGGTTCGCCACAATGATCGCGCCCCCGGTGGCCGGAACGTGCTCCATGCCGGCCCACGTGCGCCTCGTCAGCAGCAACAGCGGCGGTTTGACCACCACGACGGCGAAGCGCCGCCAGAATCCCAGCCTTCGCCGCGCCACGGGCCCTCCTCTCGCTTCGCTCGCATCATGCCTGCTGACCCCGGGTCGGGGCCAGTGAGGGTCGGCCCGCCGGCTGGCTAGATTGGCGGCGTGCAGGCTGCGTGGACGGTCGTCGTTCCGCTTAAACGCCTCGACGGGGCGAAGACCAGGCTGCGCGGCGCGCTGTCGGGCGTACCGCATGCCCGGTTGGTGCTGGCCCTCGCCGCGGACACGGTCGCGGCGGCGCTCGCGTGCCCGGCGGTGGCCGCGGTCCTCGTCGTCACGGACGACCCGGCAGCGTCGGCAGTCCTCGGCGCGCTCGGCGCTAGGGTCGAACCGGACACACCGGACGCAGGGCTCAACGCCGCGGTGCGCTTCGGCGCCACCCGGGCGGGCGACGACGGCGGAGCGTGGATCGCCGCGCTCACCGCGGACCTGCCCGCCCTGCGGGCCGACGAGCTCGCCTCTGCCCTGGCCGCCGCGCTGCCCGGGCCCGCCGGCGAGACCGCGGTCCGGCGCTTCGTGGCAGACGCCGCCGACACCGGCACGACGCTGCTCACCGCCCCGCCCGGATTCCCACTTGACCCGCGGTTCGGGCCCGGTTCGGCGGCGGCGCATGCCCGCTCGGGTGCGATACGGCTCCTCGGCGACTGGCCGACGCTGCGGCGCGACGTGGACACCCCGGTGGATCTGGCGGCGGCCACGGCGCTCGGCGTCGGGGCTCATACCGCCGCGCTACTGCCGGTGTACGGTGCTGGCATGCAGGGCACGGTCGCGTCGTACGACCCCGAGCGCCGATCCGGCACCCTGCTGCTCGATGACGGCACGACGCTGGACTTTGACCGCGCGGCGTTCGAGGCGTCCGGCCTACGTCTCCTGCGGCTCGGCCAGCGTCTACGCATCGACCGAGACGAACACGGCGGGATAATTCGGGTGACTCTGCCCACTTTCTAGCGAAACAAGTTCACCTCTCGTTCCCCGACTCGGTTCAGAATGGGTTGGTGAGCACGACACCAGTCCCCCGCACCCCGCAGCCGCGTCGGGCCGGCTCCGCCACCGTTCCGTTGCGCGCCGCCGACGGCCGATTCGTCCGGTCGACGGTGGTCGACGCGGCGGCGATGGCCCAGGCGGCGACGGTCCTGAACGCGGCCGCCCACGGCACGCCTGTGGAGGGCCGGACCGGCGAGGACCGGGCAGCGCAGCGGGCGGCCGTCCGGTCTGCTGCCGACACCGTGGATCAGCTCGACGCCGTCGAGTCCCCCGACCGCTCCGCGCCGGACGGTCGTACAGCGGTCCAAGCACCACCACCCGGCGCCGGGCCGCAACCGGTGCTGGAGCCGTTGCCCGAAGACCGCTTCCTCAACCGCGAGCTGTCCTGGCTGGACTTCAACGCCCGGGTGCTGGCGCTCGCCGAGGACTCGACGATGCCGCTGCTCGAACGCGCGAAGTTCTTGGCGATCTTCGCCAACAACCTGGACGAGTTCTACATGGTCCGCGTAGCAGGGCTCAAACGCCGTCAGCAGGCGGGCCTGCCGGTGCGCGGTGGTGACCGGCTGCCGGTCCGCGACCAACTCGAGCTCATCGTCGAACGGGCCGCCAACCTCGTCACCCGGCACGCGAACTGCTTCAACTCGGAGGTTCGCCCACTGCTGGCGACCGAGCAGGTCCGCATCGTGCGCTGGGCCGACCTCCACGCCGGGGAGCACGAGGAGCTGCGCACCTACTTCCGGGAGCACATCTTCCCCGTGCTGACCCCGTTGGCGGTCGATCCCGCGCACCCGTTCCCGTACATCTCCGGACTGTCACTCAACCTCGCCGTGGTGGTCCGCGACCCCGATGTCGGCTCCGAGCTGTTCGCCCGGGTCAAGGTTCCCAACAACGTGCCCCGGTTCGTCACCGTCCGGCGGGAGAAGGGCGGTGCCGCCTTCCTGCCGGTCGAAGAGCTCATCGCCAACCAGCTGGGCCAGCTCTTCTCCGGCATGCAGGTGGTCGAGCACCACCTGTTCAGGGTCACCCGCAACGCCGAGGTGGAGGTCGACGAGGACCGCGACGAGGACCTGCTCAAGGCGCTGGAGAAGGAGCTTGCCCGGCGCCGGTTCGGCCCGCCCGTGCGGCTCGAGGTGGCGTCGTCCATCTCCGACCACCTGCTGGAGACGCTCGTCCGCGAGCTGGACATGGACAGCCACGACGTGCTCCGGGTGCCGGGCCTGCTCGACCTGTCGTCGCTCTGGCAGGTGTACGAGGAGATCGACCGACCCGATCTGAAGGACCGCCCGTTCGTGCCGGCCACGCATCCGCGGTTCTCCGAGGGCGAGACCCCGCGCAGCGTGTTCGCGACCCTCCGGGACGGTGACGTGCTCGTGCACCACCCGTACCACTCCTTCTCCACGAGCGTGCAACGGTTCATCGAGCAGGCGGCGGCGGACCCGAACGTGCTGGCCATCAAGCAGACGCTGTACCGCACGAGCGGCGACTCGCCGATCGTGGATGCGCTGATCGACGCCGCCGAGGCGGGCAAGCAGGTCGTGGTGCTCGTCGAGGTGAAGGCGCGCTTCGACGAGCAGGCGAACATCGGCTGGGCACGAATGCTGGAGCGCGCCGGCTGCCACGTGGTGTACGGCATGGTGGGTCTCAAGACCCACTGCAAGACCGCTCTGGTCGTACGCCAGGAGGGGAATCAGATCCGGCGGTACTGCCACATCGGCACCGGCAACTACCACCCGAAGACCGCCCGGCTCTACGAGGACTTCGGCATGCTCACGGCCGATCCCGAGGTCGGCGCGGACCTGACGGACCTGTTCAACGTGTTGACCGGGTATAGCCGGCAGACCGCGTACCGCCGGCTGCTCGTCGCCCCGCACGGCATCCGCAGCGGCATCGTGGAACGCATCGAGGAGCAGGCCGACCTGGCCGGCGCCGGCGAACCCGCCCTGGTACAGATCAAGGTGAACTCGCTCGTCGACGAGGACGTCGCGGACGCCCTGTACCGGGCCTCGCAGGCCGGTGTCCGCGTCGATCTCCTCATCCGCGGCATGTGTACCCTCCGGCCGGGCGTGCCCGGCCTGTCGGACAACATCCGCGTCCGCTCGATCCTGGGTCGATTCCTGGAGCACAGCCGGGTATTCCGGTTCGGCGCGGGAGGACCGGAGGACGAGCGGACCGAGTTCTGGATCGGATCGGCCGACCTCATGCACCGGAATCTCGACCGACGCGTCGAGGCGCTGGTGCGGGTCACCGACCCGGGGGCGCAGGCCGACCTGGACCGTGTGCTGTCGATGGCCATGAGCGACGACTGCAAGTCCTTCGATCTCACCGTGGACGGCAGCTGGACGCGGCGGGTGCCCACCGGGGACCGGCCGCTCTTCGACCTGCAGGCGGCGCTGCTGCGCCGAGTCGTCGGCCAGTCGGGTTGAGTGCGACATCGTTATCCTGGCCGCCATGGTGGAGGAGGAGCGCAAGTACGAGGTCGACTACCGGTTCGCGGTGCCGGACCTCACCGGGTGCCTTGCCGAGGGAGGCCGGGTTCTGGACCGCGAGCCGGTCACCCTCACCGCCACCTACTTCGACACCCCGGATCTGCGGCTGGCGCGGGCCGGCGCCTCGCTGCGGTTCCGCCGCGGCGACGCCGAGCCGTGGACCGTGAAACTGCCCGCGAACGCGCCTGGCGTACGGCATGAGATCTCCCGTCCGGGGCCGCCCGGCACGCCACCCGGCGATCTGGTCGCCCTCGTCACCGCGCTCGCGCGGGGCGCGCCGCTGACGCCCGCGGTCGTGGTGCGGACCGTGCGCCACGTGTACGAGCTGCGGGACGGCGGCGACGTGATGCAGGCCGAGTTGGCCGACGACCGGGTCTCGGTCCTCGACGGGCGGCGGATCAGCGCGAAGTTCCGCGAGATCGAGGTGGAGCGGAAGGCCGGCGGGCGCAAGCTGCTCGATCGGGTCGAACGGGAGCTGCGCGCGGCGGGTGCGGTCGTCGGAACGTTCACCCCGAAGCACGTCCGCGCGCTGGGGCCGACGGCGGCCCAGCCACCGGACGTCCCGCCGCCCGATGCGCTGCCGGGCAGGCCGAGCGCGGCGGACGTCGTGACGACGGCGATTCGCCGCGGTGTCCTCCGCCTGCTGGACCACGACCCGTTGGTACGCCTGCGCGCCCCGGTGGGCCACGACGACACGGCGGTGCACCAGATGCGGGTCGGCTGCCGCCGGCTACGGAGCGACCTGCGCACGTTCGGGCCGCTGGTCGACCGTGACTGGGCGAGCCAGCTGCGTGGCGAGGTGGGCTGGCTGGCGGACCTGCTGGGCGCGGCGCGCGACGCCGAGGTGCTGCGGGCTCGGCTGCGTCGCACCGCCTCGTCGGACCCGCTGTCGCCACCGGACGACGCCGCGGTCGCCCGCATCGACGCGGACTTGGCGGCACGGCATGAGGACGCGCTCGTCGAGCTCGACGAGGCGCTGCGCAGCGACCGCTACCTGAAGCTCGTCGACGCCCTCGTGGACGCCGCCCGCGCGCCGAGGCTCACCTCCACCGCGCGGGCGCGGGCCCGCGACGTGTTGCCGCGCCTGGTCTCCCGGCCGTGGCAGGAGTTCGCGTACGGCAGCCGCGGAGTCGACGGCGCCGCCGACCTGGACGCGCTCGCGCCGGACGAGCGGTGGCACGCGGTGCGAATCCACGGCAAGCGGGTTCGGTACGCCGTCGAGGCCGTTGCACCGGTCGTCGGAGGCCCGGCCGAGGCCCTGGCTAAGGCTCTCGGAGCGATTCAGGATCTGCTCGGCGAGCACCAGGACGCCGCCACCGCTGCGAAGACGTGGCTCGCGGTGGCGCTCTCCGACCCCGACGACCACACGCTCGCCGTTACCGCGGGGCGACTCTTCGAGCGCGAGCGGGCGGCCATCCGCGATCTCCGCGCCGCATTCCCCGACGCCTGGCGCGCGGCCAGCCGCCGGAAGCTGACCGCGTGGCTGCCCTGACGCCCGTTCGGGCCGCCGGCGGCGTGGTATGGCGGCCGGCCGCGGGCGGGCCGTCGGTGTGCCTGGTGCACCGCCCGCGTCACGACGACTGGTCGCTACCCAAGGGCAAGCTCACCGCCGGCGAGCCGACGCTAGTCGCCGCCGTGCGCGAGGTCCTCGAGGAGACGGCCGTACGCGCCGCGCCTCAGGTGCGCCTGCCGTCGGTGAGCTACTGGGTGGGCGAGGGGCTGCCCAAGACCGTCGACTACTGGTCGATGCGAGAGCTGTCGGCGGCCGAGTTCACGCCGAACGACGAGGTCGACGAGCTGCGCTGGCTGCCCGTGACGGAGGCCGCACGCCTGTTGACCTACGCGCACGACGGCGACGTGCTGCGGGCATTCCACGCGCTGCCGCCGGTGTCGGCGACGGTCACGCTGATCCGGCACGCCGAGGCGGGCGACCGCCGCGCGTGGCGGGGCCCGGACTCCGCCCGTCCACTGGAGCCCGAAGGCAAGCGGCAGGCGGCCGCGCTGGCTAATCTGCTCGCGCTGTTCGCGCCGGAGCGCCTTGTCTCGGCGTCACCGCGGCGGTGCCTGCAGACGCTCGCGCAGCTGGCGGACCGGCTCGACCTGCCGATCGAGGTCGACACCGCGTTCGACGAGACTCCGGCGACGCCGGACGGCGCCACGGCCGCCGCCCACCTGGTGGCGCGAGCCCGCTCGGCACGCTCCACTGTGGTCTGCGGCCAAGGCGGCTCGATCGCCCCGGCGGTGGCGCACCTGTTGGGTGACGAACAGAACGTGTCGCGGTACCACACCCCAAAGGCCGCCGGCTGGCTGCTCGCCTTCGCCGGCGCCGCCGTGGCCGGCTCCGACCGCCTCCCGCTGCTCGGCTGATCAGCAACTCCGACCCGACCGTCGCTCGCGCCGCGACGAAGTCGCCGGCGCCCACCCCGGGTCGCTCGCGCCGCGGCGGCGCCTGGAGCCCCGAGGACGCCGCGACGAAGTCGCCG
>DASXRC010000139.1:0-23886 GCA_036506795.1 Micromonosporaceae bacterium | reverse complement strand
ATGCCGGGCTTCACGGCGACGAGCATGTTCCCGCAGATGTGGGCCGCCACGGGTCTGGAGTACCCGAAGCTGACCGCCCGGCTGATCCGCACCGCGCTGCGCCGCGGCACGGGGCTGCACTAACAGACACGGAGCTGCACTAACAGCTAACGGCAGCCCGACGGCGCCGCGGACGCCGAGGGCACGGCCGTGACCACGGCCGCCGAGAACTCGTTCACCCACTGGGCCGGCTGCGCATAGTCGGCCGGCACGGTCACCCGCACCGGAACCGCACGGTCGGCGGTGGTCCACGCCGTGTGATCCGGCGACTGGCTCGACCGCCAGCACACGCCGTCCATCACAAGGAGGAAGTCGGTCGGCGCGACGGCGGGCCGCGCCCCGCCGCACGCGAGCTGGATGGCCGGGTCGCCGTAGGCCGCATTCTGCTCCGGCCCGGCGGTGACCGGCCGCCGCGGCAGGTCCCGGATCCGGTCCGGCAGCGCGGCCAGCAGGGCCCGGCAGATCACCGCGGTCCGGTCGTCCAGGTGTGGCGCCGCCATCGTCACCGGCTCGGTCTCCTGCGCCCGCGGCGAACTCGGCCCGGGGCTCGGCTCCGCCCCGCCGTCACCGCGCGCGTTCAACAGCACGAACGCGAGTACGCCGGCGAGCAGCGCCACCGGCAGCGCAACCAGGGTGGCCAGTCGCGCGGCGCGGCGGGAATCCTGATCCGCCACCTACAGGTGCACCACGGAACAGGTCAGCGTGCGGGTGATGCCAGGGACGAGCTGAACCTTGCTGACGATCATCTTTCCCAGTTCGTCCACGCTGCGCGCCTCGGTGAGCACCACCACGTCGTACGGCCCGGTCACCGCGTCTACGCGTACGACACCGGCAATGTCCCGGATCGCCGCGGCCACGTCACGCGCCTTACCCACCTCGGTCTGGATGAGGATGTACGCCTGGACCACGCCCGACTCCAATCCCTGCGATCTCGGTGGTGAACGTACCGTACGGCGCTGGGGGACGATGGCCGGCAGCGCAACGAAAGGGGGCAACGGTGAACCTGGCGGAGACCGGTGAGTTCGGCCTGATCGCCCGCGTGATCGCGCGCCTGGGCGCCGGCCCGGCCAGCTTGCTGGGCCCGGGCGACGACGCGGCCGTGGTGGCTGCCCGCGACGGCCGGGTGGTCGCCACGACCGACGTCCTGGTCGAGGGCCGGCACTTCCGGCGGGACTGGTCCTCCGCGACCGAGGTCGGGCACCGGGCGGCCGCGGCGAACATGGCGGACATCGCCGCGATGGGTGCGGTCCCGACCGCCCTGCTGGTCGCGCTGTGCGCACCCGCCGAGCTCGACGTGCGGTGGGCCGAGGAGCTCGCCGATGGGCTCGGCGCCGAGGCGGCCGAGGCCGGGGCGAGCGTGGTCGGAGGCGACATGTCGGCGAGCCCGACGCTGACGATCGCCGTGACGGCCCTGGGTGACCTGCGCGGCAGCGCACCCGTGCTGCGTTCCGGTGCCCGTCCGGGCGACGTGGTAGGGCTGGCCGGGCGCGTCGGGTACGCCGCGGCCGGGTACACCGTGCTGTCCCGCGGGTTCCGCACGCCCTCGCTGCTCGTCAAGGCGTACCGCCGGCCCGAGGTGCCGTACGCGGCCGGGCCGGCCGCCGCCCGTGCCGGAGCCACCTCGATGATCGACGTGTCGGACGGCCTGCTCGCCGACCTCGGCCACGTGGCGAACGCCAGCGGCGTCCACATCGACGTGGAGGCCGCGGCGCTCGACATGCCCGACCAGATGCGCGATGCGGCCGAGGCGCTCGGCCTCGACCCGTACGCCTGGATCCTCACCGGCGGCGAGGATCACGCGCTCGCCGGCACGTTCCCGGGCGAGCCGCTGCCCGAGGGGTGGCGGGTTATCGGCCGCGTGCTGGAAGGCGGCGGCGTGACCGTGGACGGCGAGTCGTTCCCGGGCCCGCCAGGCTGGGACCACTTCGCTGACCCCCGTACCTTTCAATGGTGAGTGAGATCGAGATCCGGCCGGTCCGGTATGGCGCCCCCGTGGCCCAGGAGCTCGTGGCGGCCGCGATGGCCGACCTGGCCGTTCGGTACGACGCCGACGCCGACGGCGACGAGACGCCCGTCCGGCCCGTGGAGTTCGATCCACCGGACGGCGCGTTTCTCGTGGCGTTCCTGCGCGGCCGTCCGGTCGGGTGCGGCGGCTGGCGCAGCCACGGCGGCAGCGACGTGGCCGAGATCAAGCGGATGTACACCGTGCCCGAGGCTCGGGGGCGCGGCGTCGCGCGGGCGCTGCTCCGCGCGCTGGAGGAGTCGGCCCGGCGGCAGGGCCGCCAGCGAGCGATCTTGGAGACGGGGTACGCACAGCCGGAGGCGATCGCGATGTACGAGGCGAGCGGCTACGAACGGATCCCGCCCTTCGGTTACTACCGGAACGAACCGGGCGTCGTTTCGTTCGGCCGCGAGCTGTAGGCGCACAGACAGCCGCCGGGTCGGGCGACCCGGCGGCTGCCGAAAGCGCTCAGCCGCGCGTCAGGCGCGGACGACCTTGCCGGCCTTGATGCACGACGTGCACACCTGCAGCTTGCGGGTGGTGCCGCCGCCGGCCGGGGTTCGCACCGTCTGGATGTTCGGGTTCCAGCGGCGGTTGGTCTTCTTCTTCGACCACGGCACGTTGTGGCCAAAACCCGGCTTCTTGCCACAGACGTCGCACACGCTTGCCACGGGACACTCCAAGGATTGTTCGTTCTCGCCGGTCGCCCGGGTCAGCACGCGGGGCAACCCGGCCAGGGTACCCGATCGGCTCGCGGGCCGACGAATCGGCCCGCGGCGGCGCGGCCGGGCTCGCGCTCGCGGGCAGCCGGTGCCGCGTACCACGTCGGGCCGGCTGTCGGGGTGGCCCAGTAGGCTTTCGGCCGTGCTGGAAACGCTCGACGCGCCGGCGGTCCACCGCTGGTGCGCGGCCGGGCTGACGGGGCTGCGCCGTCACCAGAGCGAGATCGACGAGCTCAACGTGTACCCGGTCCCGGACGGCGACACCGGCACGAACCTCGTGCTCACCCTGACCTCGGCGCAGCACGCGCTGGAGGCCGGCGTGGCGCACGCCACGGACCTTGACGAGTCGCCACTCGGGTTGGCCCTGCGGCAGATGGCGCGCGGTGCGCTGCTGGGCGCCCGGGGCAACTCCGGAGTGATCGTCTCGCAGCTGTTGCGGGGGCTCGCCGATGCGCTCGCCGGGGTGCCGAGCGTCCGCGGCCGGGCACTGGCCGGTGCTCTGAGCGTGGCGAGCGACGCGGCATACGCGGCCGTGGCGAGGCCGGTCGAGGGCACGATCCTGTCGGTGGCGTCGGCGGCCGCCGCGGCCGCGGTCCAGACGGACACCGACGACCTGCCCACGGTGGTGCGTGAGGTGGCGGCCGAGGCGGCGCGGGCGCTGGCCCGCACACCGGAGCAGCTGCCGGTGCTGGCCCGCGCCGGCGTGGTCGACGCCGGCGGGCGCGGCCTCGTCGTGCTCCTCGACGCGCTGGTGGAGGTCGTCTGCGGGGAGGCGCCGCCGGACCGGCCGGCCGCACCGCCGGTCGCCGCCCGGCGGCCGCTCGCCGCCGTCCGCGAGAGCGGCTCCACCGAGTACGCCTACGAGGTCCAGTTCCTGTTGGACGCGGACGACGGTGCGGCTCGGCGGCTCTCGGCGACCCTTGGCGGCCTGGGCGACTCGCTCGTCGTGGTCGGCACCGGGACCGCCAACGGCGAGGTCGCGACGTGGAACGTGCACGTGCACGTCAACGACGTCGGTGCCGCGATCGAGGCGGGAGTGGTGGCCGGCCGTCCGTATCAGATCTCCGTGACGCGGTTCTCCGACCAGGTGGACGCGCCGCCTGCCGCCGCGGGGTCGGTTCATGCGACCCCGGTGCGCCCGGTCTCCGCGGCGGCGAGCGTCGATCCGGCGGCCCGTGCGACGGTGGTCGTCGCCGCCGGCGCCGGCCTCGCATCGCTGTTCGCCGGCGAGGGAGCGACCGTGGTCGCGGGCAATCCGTCAACGGCCGAGCTGCTCGACGCGGTTCGCTCGACGGGGGCCGGCCAGGTCGTGATCCTGCCCAACGACCCGAATACGCAGGCCGTCGCCGCGGCCGCGGTCCGGGAGGCGGGCGCGGAAGGGTGCCAGGCGCGGGTGATCCCCACGCGATCGCCGGTGCAGGCGCTGGCCGCGCTCGCCGTGCGCGACCTCGCCCGCCGGTTCGAGGACGACGTGATCGCGATGGCCGAGGCGGCTGGCGCCTGCCGATACGCCGAGGTCTGTTACGCCAGCCGGGACGCGTTGACCGTGGCCGGGCGCTGCCGGGCCGGCGACGTGCTGGCCCTGGTCGATGGTGAGGTCCACCTCATCGGGCACGACTTGGCGGTGACCTGCCGCGAGCTGCTCGACCGGATGCTCGGCGGCGGCGGTGAGCTCGTCAGCTTGCTGCTCGGGGCGGACGCGACGGCGCCGCTCGCCGACGACCTGCGCGCCCACCTCGCCCGCGCGTGGCCGTTCGCCGAGGTGCAGGTGTACGAGGGTGGCCAGCCGTTCTACCCGCTGTTGGTCGGTGTGGAATGAGAGTTGTTGCCGATACGCCGCTGCAGCGGGTCGTGGGGGCGAAGACGGCCAAGGGCCTCGCCACCCACCTCGACCTGCACACCGCCGGCGACCTGCTCTATCACTTTCCCCGCCGGTACGAGCAGCGCGGCGAGCACACCGACATCGGGGCGTTGGAGGTCGGTGAGCAGGCCACCGTGCTGGCTCAGGTCAGATCCGCCAAGCTGCGCCCGCTGCGAAACCGGCCGGGAAACATGCTCGAGGTGATTGTCGAGGACGGCGTCGGCAGCAAGCTGATGCTGACCTTCTTCGGGCGCCGCCTGGAGTGGCGGCGGGAGGAATTGTGGCCCGGCCGGTGGGGTCTGTTCGCTGGCAAGGTCACCGAGTTCAAGCAGGCGTGGCAGCTGAACCATCCCGAGTACGTGTTGTTCGGGGCCACCGACGAGGCGGCGGCCGACGAGGTCGGTGAGTTCGCCGGGGCGCTGATTCCGGTCTACCCGGCCGCCGCGCAGATGCCGACGTGGACGATCGCCCGGAGCGTTCGGGTCCTGCTCGACACGCTCACCCCGCCCGACGACCCACTTCCCGCCAGCCTCCGGGCCGGGCACCACCTGATGGGGCTCGCCGAGGCGCTGCATGTGATCCACCGGCCCGGGTCGTGGGAGGACCTGGGCCGGGCCCGCCGCCGGTTGAAGTGGGACGAGGCGTTCGCGGTGCAGGTGACTCTCGTGCAGCGCAAGGTCCGGGCGGCGTCGTGGCCGGCCACGCCGCGACCGCCTCGGAGCGATGGGCTGCTGGCCGCGTTCGACGCCGGGCTGCCGTTCGAGCTGACTCGCGGCCAGCGGGACGTCGGTCGGGAGATCGCCACCGACTTGTCCTCGGCGCATCCGATGCACCGGCTGCTGCAGGGCGAGGTTGGCTCGGGCAAGACGCTGGTCGCCGTCCGGGCCATGCTGCAGGTGGTCGACGCCGGCGGCCAGGCCGCCCTGCTTGCGCCGACCGAGGTGCTCGCCGCGCAGCATCACCGCAACATCGCCGAGCTGCTCGGCCCGCTCGGTCGGGCCGGCGAGTTGGGCGGCGCGCCGGACGGGACGCGGGTCACGCTGGTGACCGGCTCGCAGACGGCGGCGGCGCGGCGGCGGGCGCTGGAGGAGGTCGGCTCGGGCGCGGCCGGCATCGTGGTCGGCACGCACGCGCTGCTCTATGAGGGTGTCGACTTCGCCGACCTCGGCCTGGTCGTGGTCGACGAACAGCACCGGTTCGGCGTGGAGCAGCGGGACGCGCTGCGGGCGAAGGCCGCGCAGCCACCGCACGTGCTGGTCATGACCGCGACGCCCATCCCGCGGACGGTCGCGATGACGGTCTACGGCGATCTCGAGACCTCGACGCTGACCGAGCTGCCGCTCGGCCGTTCGCCGATCGCGTCGCATGTGGTGCCGGCCGCGGAGAGGCCGGCCTACCTCGACCGCGCGTGGCAGCGGTTGCGCGAAGAGGTAGCGGCGGGACACCAGGCGTACGTCGTGTGTCCGCGCATCGGGGATGGTCCGTCGGCCGACGAGGACGTCGCGTCGGCTGGCGACGACGGAGCGCGGCGAGCCCCGCTCGCGGTGCTGGAGGTGGCGCCGTTGCTCACGGCGGGGCCGCTAGCTGGGCTGCGCCTCGGCATCCTGCACGGCCGGCTGCCCGGCGACGAGAAGGATTCCGTGATGCGGGCGTTCGCGGCCCGGCATGTCGACGTGCTCGCGGCCACCACGGTCGTGGAGGTCGGTGTCGACGTGCCGAACGCGACCATGATGGTCGTCCTGGACGCCGACCGGTTCGGAGTCTCCCAACTGCACCAGCTCCGGGGCCGCGTGGGCCGCGGCACGGCGCCCGGGCTGTGCCTACTGGTGACCGAGGCGGCGGAGGAGTCGCCGGCCCGCGAGCGGCTGACCGCGGTCGCGTCCACACTGGACGGTTTCCGGCTCGCCGAGCTCGACCTCGAGCAGCGCCGCGAGGGGGATGTCCTCGGCGCGACGCAGTCCGGTCGGCGTTCGCACCTGCGCCTGCTGTCTCTGCTGAAGGACGCGGACCTCATCCGTGACGCGCGGGCCGAGGCGATCGCGCTGGTCGAGGAGGATCCGGAGCTGACCGGCCATCCGGCCTTGGCCGCCATGGCCGCGGCGATGGTCGATGACGAGCGGGCGGAGTACCTGGAGAAGGGCTGAGACGCCCGGCGCGGCCGGTGGCCGACGTCAGGCGCGGACCAGCAGGCAGTCGTACTCGAGGATGCGCAGGGAACCGCCATCCCGGCTCACCGGGAACATGCCGCTGATCTCGAAGCCCGCCCGCTCGTAGATGGACAGCGCCTCCGGCAGCCGTGGCATGCCCTCGTAGATGCGAAGCAGCGCCATCTCCGACTGCATCGCGACGATCTCCCGGTGGCGTTCGCCGAGACCCTCGAACGCCCGCACGTCGTACCCCTGCGTGTCGAGCTTCAGGAAGATCCGCGGACCGTCCAGGTTCGGCGGTAGGACCCCGTCGAGCACGCCGTCCAGGCGGCGTACCGGAACCGGCAGCGTGGTGGGCCGGCGCAGGCTGTGGAACCGTCGCTCGCCGTACGCCGATGCGGGCAGCAGCGAGCTGAGCGTGTTCGCGGTGACGTTCATCTCGGCGGTGTCGTCCACGCTGCCCAGTGCCAGGTTGTGCACGGACCACAGCGGGTCTGGGGCGGCGTTCGCCGCGAGCTCAGCAAAGAACTGGGGCACCGGCTCGAAGGACACGATGTGCCCGCGGTAGCCGATGCGCCGCAGCATTCTTGCGTACTGCCCGGTGTTGGCGCCGACGTCGAGCACGCAGTTGACCTGGTACCCGGCCAGCACCTCCGCGAGGTGACGCTCGCCGAGCCAGCCGAACAGTTTCCTGTCCCGCTGCCACCGGTCGCGCGCGGGCAGCGTCCGGCGGGTCACGACGGCGACGTCGGTGGCGACGTCGACGAGGTCGTAGCCGTCACCGGCCGTACGGCGGCGAACGAGGTACGCGCCCCGGCCGAGGCCTGTGACGCGCACGCCGGCCCGGGCCAGCAGCCATTTGACGCTCCGCCGCGCTCTGCGGCCCATCGCCGTCCGCCGTCCCTACCCTGCGTGACGCAGCCGGATACGGTGGACGGCGCCCCGGGCGACCGCGGACGCCCTGGCGACTAGCCGAAGGCTCCGTCGCCCGACGCGCTGGGCGGCCCCGCGGTCGTCGGCGCCCGCCGCTCGCCCCACGGCGAGCACCAGGCGACCGGCGTCGTCTGACCCGGGGCGCACCCGTGGCCGGCCACGTCGGGTGGGCCGCAGGTCGGACGAGTCGTCCAGGGTGTCGTTCTCGCCGATGGCCAGCCGTCGATGCTCGTTTCCGGCCCGGACCGCCGTGATCGCTGTCCACCGACCGTCGGGCAGTGGTCGGCCGCCGTCGGCGGCTGCCAACGTCACCTCGACGTCGGCGCCCGTGTCCGTGCGCCGGGCGGGCACGACCAGCTCACGGCCGTCGTCGCGGCGCAGCACGAGCGACCAGGACACATCGGGCGCCCCCAGGGCGGGGACGATCGCGTCCCAGCTGACCCGCAGGAGACCACGCCGGCAGACGACGCGTACCCGACAGTAGTCCAGCGTCAGCACGCCACTGATGTCGTAGCACCCGTCCGGTACGCCCGGACCGGGGTCCCTGAAGAAGGGGTACGCCGTGTACGCCCGTCCGCCGTCGACAACCGCGGCCGGTCGCGCGCCGGACCGCTCGTACTCGGAGAGCGCGACGAGCTCGGCCGTGCGGCGCCGTCGGATCAGCGCACCCCGTATTCGCTCCAGCGGCGTCAGCGGATCGAACACCTCCGCCGGGATCAGGTCGTCGAGGATCTCGGCGGACCGCTTGACGTACTCCTCGCGCACCTCGGCCGGAAGGCCCGCGAACCACCTGCCGAACTTGCCCGCGATCTCCACCTGCGCCAGGCGCCTGAGCAGCCCGTCCCTGACCGCGCCGGGGGCGGTGTTGGCCACGACCGTCTCCACCGCGAACCGCACCACCGGGAAGAAGGTCGCCGGGTCGGCGGGCTGTCGGGTCAGGTGGGAGCCGTGATCGCGCAGCATGAGGTGGTAGCAGTCGTAGTCCGCCACGACGGAGATAGTGCGGGCTAGGAAGTAGGCGGGCACGATCAGCGACAGCTCCTCGGCGAGCCGGACCCCTTCGGCGAAGCGCAGCCCGTTCTCGACGATGAGCGACCGCCGGATCAGCTTGTGGGCCGTCAGGCTCCAGACCGCATCCGTGCTGACCACGTCGCCGTGCTCCACGCTGCGGCGGAAGGGCCGGGTCGCCGCGGTTCGGTGCACGCCGCGGATGCGTCCGAGCACGATATCCGAGTCGTTGCGTCGCGCGACGGCGAGCATGCGTTCGAGGGCCTCGACGCCGAGGTAGTCGTCCGCGTCGGCGAAGAACAGATACTCCCCGCGGGCCAGCGCGACGCCACGGTTACGCGGCGCCCCGGGTGCCCCCGAGTTCGGCTGGTGGATGACCCGGATGTTCGGGAAGGTCGCGGCCCAACCATTGAGCTTCTCCGAACTACCGTCGGTCGAGCCGTCGTCGACGGCTACCACCTCTAAGTGATCGAGCCCGATCGTCTGCCCGACGATCGAGCGCAGGCATTCGTCGAGGCACGCCGCGGCGTTGTACACGGGGATCACGACGGTTACCTGGGGATCTCCCACGGTTGCGACAATAGCGGCGTATAGGACTATAAACGAACGTATCGGCACCGTGACCCGCCTCGGGTCTCGTCCCGCCCCGTGCGCGTACCGTCGGCGCCAATGACCAGGATCGTGGCCGGCACGCTCGGCGGACGTCACATCGCGGCCCCGCCCGGGCGGGACACCCGGCCGACCTCCGACCGGGTCCGCGAGGCCCTGTTCAGCGCCCTCGACGCGCTGACCGACCTGCGGGGCGCGCGCGTCGCCGACCTGTACGCCGGGTCCGGCGCCGTCGGTCTGGAGGCGTACTCCCGCGGCGCGACCCACGTGCTGCTGGTCGAATCGGATCCGCGGGCCGCCGCCGTCGCCCGCGACAACGTCGCCGCGCTCCGCGCGACGGGCGTCCGGCTGCTGACCGGCCGGGTCGCTCAAGTGCTCGCCGCAGCGCCGCAGGGCGGCCCCTACGACATCGTGTTCGCCGACCCCCCGTACGCCGTACCCGACGAGGAGATCACCGCGACGCTGGCCGCGTTGGTCGACGGCGGCTGGCTGGCGGCGGACGCCATCGTCGTGGTGGAACGCTCCAGCCGATCCCCGGAGATCGCCTGGGTGCCCGGCCTCACCGGCCTGCGCGGCCGGCGGTACGGCGAGACGACCCTTTGGTACGGTCGCCGATCGTGAGCACAGACGCCAGCATCCGACGAGCGGTCTGCCCCGGGTCGTTCGATCCGGTGACCTACGGACACCTCGACATCATCGGCCGAGCGAGCGGGTTGTTCGACGAGGTGATCGTCGCGGTCCTGGTGAACGAGGCGAAGACGGGCTTGTTCACGGTCGACGAGCGGATCGCGATGCTGCACGAGGTCACCGCCCCCTACCCGAACGTGCGGATCGAGTCGTTTCAGGGCCTGCTCGTCGACTTCTGCCGCGCCCACGACGCCCACGTGGTGATCAAGGGGCTGCGCGCGGTCAGCGACTTCGACTACGAGCTGCAGATGGCGCAGATGAACCACGGGCTGGCCGGAGTCGAGACGCTGTTCATGCCCACCAATCCGCTCTACTCCTTCATCGCGTCCAGCCTCGTCAGGGAGGTGGCGAAGTGGGGCGGGGACGTCTCGGAGCACGCGCCCGACGTGGTGGTGCGGGCGCTCGCCAAGCGGTTCGGCCGAGACGCCGCCCCCGGCGCAACCTGATCAACCCGAGTCGTGGCAGCGCGACTCGCCGGTGGTAAAGGTCGGACCAGGAGTCCGTCGCGGACCGCATCATTGGCTGAGCAGCATTGCGGCAACGGCCTGCATGATGTAGGTCGGCACAGTGGGGGTTACCCGGGCGGAACGCGAGCGTCCCGCGGGGTGAAAAGACAGAGGTGAGGCGCCGGTGGACCCGCTCGACCGCATCGACGAGATCATCGCCATGGTGGAGGGTGCGCGGTCGGCTCCGATGTCGCGCTCCAACTGCGTGCTCGACCGGGGCGAGATGGTCGGCGCGCTCGAACAGCTGCGCGCGGAGCTGCCGGTGGAGCTGCGCCGCGCGGTCGCGCTGCTGGACGAGCGGGACAAGATCATCGACGCCGGACGCCGCGAGGCGGACCGGATCATCAGCGAGGCCGAGGCCGAGCATGCCCGGCTCGTCTCGGTAAACGAGATCACGGTCTCGGCCGAGCACGAGGGCTCCCGGCTCGTCGGCGAGGCCCGCTCGGAGGCGCAGCGGCTCCGCGACGAGGTGGACGACTACGTGGACACGGCGCTGGCCAACTTCGAGCAGTTCCTCACCCGCGCGCTCGCCTCCATCGAGCGCGGCCGGGACAAGATGCACGCGCTTCGGGAGATCGGCTCGTTCGTGAACGAGGAGAGCGACCGCCCGCTGCCGTTCTGACCGGGGTTGCGTCACCGGTGTGGCGGCCGGGTCGCGAGACCGGTGTGGCGCGCGCCACGCCCGATCGCCGACCGCATGTCCCGGTTCGACGCTGTCGGCGGCGCTCGGGTACCCTGTTTCGTCGGCCTCTCCTAGGCCGGGAGTCTGCCATGCCCAATCACTCGATGATCCACCTCAACCCCAGGTCGCCGCTGGTCCTCGACACGAGGGCCCTGCCGCGCCGGCCCGGGGCGATGCGTCGGATCACCCGGGTCGTGCCGGCGCCGGCGGATCTCGGCCTAGAGCTGATCTGGGTGCCGGAGGGTACCGACCTGAGCCTCGACCTGCGGCTCGAGTCGGTCTCCGAGGGCGTGCTCGTCTCCGGGTCCGTGCGCGGATCACTCGAGGGCGAGTGCGGCCGCTGCCTGCGCCCGATCGGCGAAACCGTGGACGTCACGATCCAGGAGCTGTACGCATACGAGCACAGCACGACGGACGAGACGGCCGAGGAGGACGAGGTGGGCCGGCTACAGGGCGATCTGATCGACCTGGAGCCGGCGCTACGGGACGCGGTCGTGCTGGCGCTGCCGGCGCACCCGCTGTGCCGAGCCGACTGCCCAGGGCTGTGCCCCGAGTGCGGGGTGCACTGGGATGAGCTGCCGGCTGACCACAGCCACCGGCGGGTCGACCCGCGTTGGGCCGCTTTGAGCCAGCTGACCGGAACCGAGGAGTAGAGAGTCGTGGCCGTACCGAAGCGCAGGATGTCGCGCAGCAATACCCGGTCCCGCCGGGCGCAGTGGAAAGCCTCGGCAGTGGCGACGGTGCCGTGTCCCCAGTGCAAGTCGCCGAAGCTGCCGCACGCCGCGTGTTCGGTCTGCGGGACGTACAACGGCCGCCAGGTCATCGAGGTCTAGCCCGGGCCGCCGTGACGCCTCCGACGACTGGTCGGCCGGCGGACACGCAGCGGCGAATCCCCGGTGACCCGGCGGTACTCCAGCCGGCCACCGCGCGGATCGCCGTCGACCTCCTCGGCGGGGACGAGGCACCCGCCGTCGTGGTTGACGGCGCTCTGCGAGCCTGCGGCGCCGACCCCGACCTCCACCTGCTGCTCGTCGGCCCACCCGAGGTGGCCGACGAGCTGATCGGCGCGCTGCCGGCCGGCGAGCGCTGGCGCGTGGCGGTGCGCGCCGTCCGCCTCGTCGTCGGCATGGCCGACGCTCCGTACCGGGCCGGCCGCCACGACACGACCGTCCGCGCCGCCGTGGCCGCCGTGGCCGAGGGCCGGGCGGACGCCCTCGTCTCGGCCGGCGCCACCGGTGCCACGGTCACCGCCGCTGTCCTCGGCTTCGGTCGCAGCCCCGGCGTACGCCGGCCCGCGCTCGCCGCCACCCTGCCGGCCTTGGCCGGCCCCGTGGTGCTCCTCGACGTCGGGGCGTCGGTCGAGACGAGCGCCTCCGTGCTGGTGCGGCACGCGGCGCTCGGCGCGGCGTACGCCCAAGTCATGCACGGCCTGGCCGCTCCGCGCGTCGGCCTGCTGTCCGTGGGCACGGAGGAGGGCAAGGGCGACCGCGCCCGCCGGGTGGCCGCCGCGGCGCTCGCCGAACACCGCCTCCCCGGGGCCGCTCGCTACGTCGGGCTGGCCGAGGGGTACGACGTGTCGCTCGGCGACCGCGTCGACGTGGTCGTCACCGACGGCTTCACCGGGAACGTTCTCCTCAAGGGCATCGAAGGCGCGTACGCCCTGGCGGGTGGCCCACCGCCGGGCGGGCGGGCGCCGCGGGCCGCCGCGCTGCTGGGCGTGGCCGGCACCGCGGTCGTCTGTCACGGCGCCGCGACGGGCGAGGACCTCGCCTCCGGCATCGCACTCGCCGCCCAGCTGCACCGCCGATCCGCCACCCCGGCCCTGTCCGCCCTGGTCAACGCCGCGACGGAGGTGAACCCATGACGCACCGGCCCGCGCCCGTCGCGCACCTCGAAGCCGCCTTCGGGGTGTCGCTGGACCCGGAGCTGCTCGAGCGCGCGTTGACCCACCGGTCGTACGCGTACGAGAACGGCGGCCTGCCCACGAACGAGCGGCTGGAGTTCCTCGGCGACTCGGTGCTCGGCGTCGTCGTCACGACAGCGCTGTTCCATCGCCACCCAGAGCTGCCCGAGGGGCAGCTTGCCAAGCTGCGCGCGAGCGTGGTGAACATGCGCGCGCTCGCCGACGTGGCGCGTGGGCTCGGGCCGCACGGCCTGGGGCCTTACCTACTGCTCGGCAAGGGGGAGGAGACCACCGGCGGGCGGGACAAGGCGAGCATCCTGGCCGACACGCTGGAGGCTCTGCTCGGGGCGATCTACCTCCAGTACGGGCTCGAGCGGGCCACGGAGGTGATCCATCGGCTGTTCGACCCCCTGATGGACGAATCCGCCGGCCGTGGCGCCGCCCTGGACTGGAAGACCAGCCTGCAGGAGCTCACCGCGGCGCTCGGTCTCGGCGTGCCGGAGTACCGGATCGACGAGGCGGGCCCGGACCACGCCAAAACCTTCACCGCCTGGGTGGTCGTCGCGGGCGACCGGTACGGCGGCGCGGACGGCCGCAGCAAAAAGGAGGCCGAGCAACGGGCGGCCGAGGCGGCCTGGCGGGAGCTGTCGGCGCGGGCGGCGCCGGGCGGCGAGGGCTCCCTGGGTCGGGGTGGCCAGCCGGATGCCTGAGCTGCCCGAGGTCGAGACCGTCCGGCGGGGCCTGGAGACCTGGGTGGCCGGCCGGCGGATCGCCTCCGTCGAGGTGCGCCACCCACGGGCGGTGCGCCGGCATCTGCCCGGCCCGGACGACTTCGGCGCCGCGCTGGTCGGTCGGACCATCACCGGCGCCCGCCGCCGCGGCAAGTACCTGTGGCTGCCGCTCGACTCCGGCGACGCGATCGTCGGTCATCTCGGCATGTCGGGCCAGCTCCTCCTGCGGCCGGCGTCGGCACCGGACGAGACACACCTGCGGGTGCGGCTCGGGTTCGACGACGGCGACGCGGAGCTGCGCTTCGTCGACCAGCGCACGTTCGGGGGGCTCGCGGTGTCGCCGGGCGGCGCCGACCTGCCGGCCGAGATCGAGCACATCGCCCGGGACCCGATGGACCCCGAGTTCTCCGACGCCGGCTTCGTCGCGGCGCTGCGCCGCCGGCGTACCGGCGTCAAGCGGGCCCTGCTCGATCAGACGCTCATCTCCGGCGTCGGCAACATCTACGCCGACGAGGCGCTGTGGCGCGCCCGGGTGCACGGCGGCCGGCCGACCGAGGCGCTCACCACGCCGGCGGCGGCCCGGTTGCTCGGGCACGTCCGGGACGTGCTGAGCGAGGCGCTCGGCGCCGGCGGCACCAGCTTCGACGCGCTGTACGTGAACGTCAACGGGGAGAGCGGGTACTTCGACCGGTCGCTGAAGGTGTACGGCCGGGAGGGCGAGCCGTGCCCGCGGTGCGGCGCGCCGCTCCGCCGCGAGGCCTTCATGAACCGGTCGTCGTACAGCTGCCCGCGCTGCCAGCCGCGGCCCCGCCACCCGCTCTGACACCGCGGATCCGGCTCCCGTCGATCTTGCACTTGTGGTGGCCACTCCACCCTGGTTCGCACCCTATGTGGGGGACCACAACTGCAAGATCGGCGAGAGACCTCAGCACGGATCGCGCCAGGCGGTCAGCTCGGGCCGCTTGCGCATCGACGCGAACCCGAGCGCGGTGGCCCGGTCGCAGAACTCGTCCGTGCTCAGGTCGTACTCCACCTCGAGGACCGGCTTACGGGCCGCGGTGAACGGGGCGAGCCGGTGGCACTCGGCGTACCGGAAGCACTCCTCGCTCACCGCGAAGTCGAAGTCCGGTTCGAGCGCCGCGGCCTGGTCGAGGTCGTTCTTCAGCCCGACCGCGAGCCCGTGCGCCCGGGCCAGCGCCGCGACCCGGCGGTTGAAGAGGAGCTGCTGGTCCGCGGTGAGCAGAAAGCCGGTCGGGTGGAGGTAACCGTCCACATTGTCCGCCTCGACCGCGTCGAAGCCCTTGCGGCGGCACAGTCCCACGCGGTCGGCGAGCACCGGTTCGAGCACGGACCACTGCCGGATGTCCAGCCACCGCTCGCCGGCCCAGCCGTTCTGCTTGCCGAGCACCGACGGCGGAAACCGGCCCGCGTCGGGGCGGAAGGCCTCGTACGCCCCGACGTTCAGGTAGCAGATCGCCCGCCGGCCCGCGGCGTGCAGCCGATCGACGTCCGCGGCCGCGGTGGTGAACGCGTCCAGCTCGTACACCTCGGCGGCGACCGACAGGTCGACCTCGCCGGTGAGCTGCCACTGCCACCGCTGGATCGCCGCCGGTCGCCAGGCCGTCCCGACCGACCCTGGCCGCCCGGCCACGGCCGCCGCCCCCGCGCGCCCCGTGGATGGTGCCGACCCGAGCGCCATCGGCGGCGCCGTGGCGCAGCCCGCGAGTAGCGCCAGCACCGCGACCACGGGCGCGAAGGGCCTCACCCGACCCGAGCCATGCCCGAGCACCAGGCCGGCGCGCCCGCGTACGGGCTGGGCGCGTCGAGGTCGGTCGCCAGGCCGAATCCGGCGCCCCGCTCGTCGAGCATCTGCTCCGCGACGGGGAGCTGGCCGGCCGGTACTCCGTAGACGAGGTGGCCGTCGCCCGGGCGCGACCCGTCCCCGGCCCACCGCCGGTACTCGTCCCAGCTGCCCTCGTAGACCACGATCTGCGCGCCGAGGTCGCGGTACACCGGGTCGGTCGGCATGCCGGGGTTGATGATGACCCGGCCGCCGACCCCGGCCCGGCGGGCGACCCGGATGGCGAGCGCGACCGGTCCGCTGCTGAACGGGCTCGTCGGCGCCCGGTCGAAGAAGACGCCGCCGACCCCGTAGTCGGCCCACCGGGCCACGTCGTCGACGATGTCGGCCACCGCCCGCGTCGCGTACGCCAGGTCGACGTGCCCGAGCATCGGCACCCGGGCGGCGAACAGGCGGTCGGTCGTCGCGGCGTACACCGGATCCCGGTCGGCGCCGGGCGGCTGCCGGCCGGGGCCGTCCGCCACCTTGATGACGACGGTGACGTCCCGGTCGCTGCCGGCCGCCGCGGCCCAGGCCGCGGGATTCGCCAGCGGATGCACGTACAGCGGGAGCAGGATCTTCATCGGTCGCTCCGAGGGTCGACGACGGGGGTGCGCGACCGGTCTTGGCCCGAGCAGGTCGCCGCCGCAACCCGCGACCGCGGTCCGCCAAGAAGACCGGCGCTCCACCCGGCTAACGAGCCGATGGCCGTCCCCGGCACGGCCGGCACACCCGCGGGTCGGTCAGACGCGACCGAACAGCTGCGTCCAGTACGCCGTGCCGTCCCGGCTGTACGCGAGCCCGACTCCAATGGCCTTGGCGTCGCAGTTGAGGATGTTGGCCCGGTGGCCGGCGCTGTTCATCCAGCCCTCGACGACGTCCGTGGGCGTCCGGTAGCCGACCGCGACGTTCTCGGCCATCGCCTGGGTGTACCCCGCGGCCTCCGCGCGGTCCCAGGGGGTGCTGCCGTCGCTGCCGGTGTGCGACATCGTGTTGGTGGCGGCCATGTCCTCGCTGTGGCCGCGCGCTGCGGTGTGCAGCCGGGAGTCGATGCGCAGGGCGCCGCACCCGGCCTTGGCGCGCGCCTGGTTGGTCAGCGCGACGACCTCGTTTTCGCGCAGCTCGATCGTGGTGCGCTGCTTGCCGCGGGACGGGGGGGTGCTGCGGGCGGGCGCTTGCGACGGCTTGGCGGTCGGGCTGGGTGGAGCCGGTGCGGCGCCGAGAGTGCCAACCCCGGTCGTCTCGCCGGCGTTGCTCGCCGGCGCGGCGGGGGTCGATGCCGCCGGCCGCGCGCCGTCGACGGCGGCCGCGGCCGGCCGTGCGCCGTCGGCGGCCGACAGTCCCCGACCAGCCGCCGAGGTCGGCGATGGGTCGCCGGTGTCTAGCGCGGGCCGGAGCATGGCCGCCCCGACGCCGAAGGCCAGTAGCAGGGCGGCGACCAGGACGCCGAGCGCGAGCGGGCCGGGCAACGACGATCCGAGGTCGCGGTGCCGACCGGTCCGCCGTCGTCGAAGCGTCGAGTTGTGGGGGTCGGACGGACCCTGCACGGGACGCCTCCGAGGCTCGGCGGGCGGTGATCGCCGCCCGACGTTACGCGCGCCCGGCGAACGCGGGCAACTGCCGGCCGTAGACCTTAAGGTCCTGCTAAGACACCCGGCCACTTCCGCCCCGCGGCGCGCCGGAGTGCCTACGCTTGACGAAGTGCCAGCATCGGCGGACTATAGGACTTGTCGCCAGTCGCGCCCGACCATGCCCGCGAAACGGGCGTGGGGTTGTCGCGAAGTAACTGGGCGCGCGTTGGCCGGCCGATCCGGCAGCGCATGACAAGGAGACAGCATGGCGAAGGCCCTCTACGGCCACGTTGGGAGTGCGCCCGACCGGCGTCTGCTCGACGAGGTCACCCGCCTGCGTGCCAGGGTGCAGGCGTTGGAGTTCGAGGTCACCCGGTTGCGAGCCGAGAACGACCGGCTCGCTGCGGCGGCCGCCGAGGCAGATGATCTGCTGCGGATAGCCGAACCGGCACTGACCTGAAGTCCGGGCGCCGGCCCGGCCGGCGCCCACCGCCCTTCCTGACCGCATCACCGAACGCGCGCCGACACAAATGTGGCGGCGCGCAGCTTTTGCCCGCGATGCAGTGATTCGCTCCAAACAACCTGATCGCTTCGTGGGTGGCGGCGCGCGCCGCGCGGTCGGCTCGGGCCAGCCGGGGTAACCTCGCGGTGGCGGCCAACCGGCGGCCGGCGCCCGATCGTGGGCGGGCCCGCGCGCACTACTCCCGGAGATCTGTGCACCTCAAGAGCCTGACGGTGAAGGGCTTCAAATCCTTCGCCTCGGCCACGACGCTGAAGCTGGAGCCGGGCATCACCTGCGTGGTGGGGCCGAACGGCACCGGCAAGTCCAACGTCGTCGACGCGATCGCCTGGGTACTCGGCGAGCAGGGCGCGAAGGCGCTGCGCGGCGGGAAGATGGAGGACGTGATCTTCGCCGGCACGGCCGGCCGGGCCCCATTGGGTCGCGCCGAGGTCACCCTCACCGTCGACAACACCGACGGGGCGCTCCCGATCGACTACACCGAGGTGTCGATCACCCGCCGGATGTTCCGGTCCGGCGAGAGCGAGTACGAGATCAATGGCAACTCGTGCCGCCTGCTGGACATCCAGGAGCTGCTCTCGGACTCGGGCATCGGCCGCGAGATGCATGTGATCGTGGGCCAGGGTCAGCTCGACGCGGTCCTGCACGCCAAGCCGGAGGACCGGCGGGCGTTCATCGAAGAGGCCGCGGGCGTACTCAAGCATCGCAAGCGCAAGGAGAAGGCGCTGCGCAAGCTCGATGCCATGCAGGCAAACCTGAACCGGCTGACCGACCTGACGGCCGAGCTCCGCCGCCAGCTCAAGCCGCTGGGCCGGCAGGCCGAGGTGGCCCGGCGCGCCGCCGGCATCCAGGCCGACCAGCGCGACGCCCGACTGCGGCTGCTCGCCGACGACCTGAACACGCTCCGGGCGACGCTCGACAAGGAGATCGCCGACGAGACCGCGCTGCGACAGCGTCGCGAGCAGGTCGAGCGGGACCACGACGGGGTACAGCGCCGGCTGACCGAGCTCGAGGAGGGGCTGGCCGAGGATGCGCCACTGCTCGCGTCCGCGCAGGACACCAGGTATCGGCTCTCCGCGCTGCAGGAGCGCTTCCGGTCGACCGAGCAGCTGGCCAGCGAGCGGCTACGCCACCTGTCGGCGACGCCAGAGGACGAGCGACCCGGCCGCGACCCCGAGGAGTTGGCCGCCGAGGCCGAGAAGGTCCGCGCGCAGGAGGCCGCGCTGCGCTCGGCGCTCGAGGACGACCAGGCCCGGCTGGCCGACGCCGTCGCCCGCCGGGAGGAGCTGGAGAACCAGCTCGCACGCGCCGAGCAGGATTTGATACGCGCCGCCAAGGCGATCGCGGACCGACGCGAGGGCCTGGCCAAGCTGGCGGGGCAGGTCAACGCCGCCCGGACCCGCTCGGCGACCGCCGCCGAAGAGATCGCCAGGCTCGCCGCGGCACACGCCGACGCGCAGGCCAGGGCCGAGCGGGCACGGGCCGAGCTGGACGCCGTCGCCGCGCGGTCGTCCGAAGCCGACCGCGAGAACGCCGACCTGGACGCACGGCACGCCGAAGCAGTGGCCGTGCACGACGCCGCCGTCACGTTGGTCAGCGAGCTGACCGACGCCGAGCGTATGGCCGACAAGGATGCCACCGGCTGGCGCGCGCGTGAGGAGGCCCTCGGTCTTGCCCTGCGCCGCAAGGATGGGGCGGGCGCGTTGCTGGCCCGCGGCGACCAGGTGCCCGGCTTGCTCGGCAGCGTGGCCGCGATGCTGACGGTGGAGCCCGGATGTGAGGCCGCCCTCGCCGCGGCCCTGGGCGGGCTCGCGGACGCGGTAGCGGTCGCCGGCGTCGACGAGGCGGCCGAGGCGATGCGCCTCCTCAAGATCCAGGATGCCGGCCGCGCGGACCTGCTGGTGGGCGGCGCCGCGGGCCCCGGCATGATCGGTTCCGCCGACGCGCTGCGCCCGGCCCTGCCCGAGGGCGCCCGCTGGGCCCCGGACGTCGTGCGCTGCCCGGCCTCGGTTCGGCCAGCCGTCCATCGGGCCCTGCGCGACGTCGTGCTCGTGCCCACCCTCGAGGCCGCTGGCCGCCTCGTGGCAGCGAACCCCGAGCTGCGGGCCGTAACGCCCGACGGCGATGTGGTCGGGGCGTACGCCGCAGCCGGCGGGTCGGCCAAACCATCCAGCTTCATCGAGGTCCAGGCGGCGGTCGAGGAGGCGCGCACCAGGCGCTCCACGGCCGAGAAGGTCATAGCGGAGGTGCGCGAACGCCTGTGGGCGGCCCGCGACGAGGTGGCCAGGTGCGCGCAGGTGGTCGACGCCGCGGGCGCCGCGGCACGCGAGGCCGAGGGGCAGCGCAACGCCGCCGCCCGCCGGCTTGCGGAGCTCGGCGCCGCCGCCCGGTCGGCCAAGGCCGAGGCCGATCGGCTCGCCGACGCCCGGTCGCGGGCCGCGCGGGCGCGCGAGGAGGACCTGGCCGGACTCGGCGAGCTGGAGGAGCGGCTCCGACTGACGGAGGCCACCCCGCTCGACGAGGAGCCGTCCACCGAGGAGCGTGACCAGCTCGCCGCCTCGGTGCCGCGGGCCCGGCAGAACGAGATGGAGGTCCGCCTCGGCCTGCGTACGGCCGAGGAACGCGTCGCCTCGCTCGCCGGCCGGGCCGACTCGCTCGCCCGCCAGGCCGCCGCCGAGCGGGCCGCCCGTGAGCGCACCGCCGCCCGGCGCGCCACCCGCGTCCGGGGCGCGGGGATCGCCCGCGCCGTCGAGGTCGGCGCCCGCGAGGCCCTCGCTCGCATCGCGGTGTCGCTGACGACGGCCGAGCGCACCCGGGACGCCATCGCCGCGGCGCGGTCCGCGCGCGAGGCCGAGCAGTCAGAGGTACGCGCCGCGGCGAAGGTGCTCGGCGCCGAACTGGAGCGGCTGACCGGCGAGGTGCACCGGGACGAGGTGGCCCGGGCCGAGCAGCGGCTGCGCATAGAGCAGCTAGAGGCGAAGGCGGCCGAGGACTTCGGGTTGGACGTCGAGACGTTGGTCGCCGAGTACGGGCCCGACCAGCTCGTCCCGCCGACCCAGGCGGAGCTGGCCGCGGCCGAGGAGGCCGAGAAGCGGATCCCGGAGCCCGCACCGTACGACCGCGCGACCCAGGAGAAGCGGGCCGCCAAGGCGGAGCGGGACTTGGCGCTGCTCGGCAAGGTGAACCCGCTGGCGCTCGAGGAGTTCGCCGCGCTCGAGGAGCGGTACAAGTTCCTCTCGGACCAGCTGGAAGACCTCAAGGCAACGCGGCGGGACCTGCTCACCGTCGTCAAGGACGTCGACGACCGCATCCTCGAGGTCTTCTCCAGCGCGTACGAGGACACCGCGCGGGAGTTCGAGGAGGTCTTCCGGGTGCTGTTCCCGGGCGGCGAGGGCCGGCTCGTGCTGACCGACCCGGAGGACATGCTCACCACCGGCGTGGACGTCGAGGCGCGACCGCCCGGCAAGAAGATCAAGCGGCTGTCACTGCTCTCCGGCGGCGAGCGGTCGCTGACCGCCATCGCGCTGCTGTGCGCGATCTTCCGGGCCCGGCCGAGCCCGTTCTACATCCTGGACGAGGTTGA
Source organism: Micromonosporaceae bacterium (assembly GCA_036506795.1). Taxonomy (GTDB): domain Bacteria; phylum Actinomycetota; class Actinomycetes; order Mycobacteriales; family Micromonosporaceae; genus DASXRC01. The sequence goes on along the minus strand of DASXRC010000139.1, from coordinate 2,542 downwards.
GGCGGCGCTCGACGACGTGAACCTCGGCCGGTTCCTGCGGCTCATGGAGCAGCTCCACGAGCACAGCCAGCTGATCATCATCACCCACCAGAAGCGCACCATGGAGATCGCCGACGTGCTCTACGGCGTCACGATGCGCTACGGCATCAGCGAGGTCATCAGCCAGCGCCTGCGCCACGAGGAGAACGACGCCGGCTGATTACTCGCCGGTGGCGCCGTCGATGGCCTCCCGGATCAGGTCGGCGTGGCCGTTGTGCCGGGCGTACTCCTCGATCAGGTGCAGGTAAACCCAGCGCAGGCTCATCTGCGTGCCCCTCCTCGGGTGCACGAACGTCTCGTCGAGCCCGCGCCCGGCGACCGCCTTGCGGCAGAGGTCGACCTCGGCGGCGTAGGTGGCGAGATCCGCCTCGGCGTCGGCGTCGTCCAGCTCGTCGAAGTCGGCGTCCGGGCTCTCCTCGGTGCAGTAGATCTCGTCAACGTCCTCGCCGGCGAAGCGGCGGCGAAACCAGCTGCGCTCGACCTCGGCGAGGTGCCGGACCAGACCGAGGAGGGTCAGGTTCGACGATTCGACGGCGTGCCGCTTGAGCTGGTCGGCCGGCAGGCCGGAGCACTTCCACAGGAGCGTCTGCCGGTGGTAGTCCACGAACGCGTCCAGGGAGGTGCGCTCGTCGGCGTGCTCGGGCGGATCCGTACGGCGTGCCTCGGGTGCGGTCCAGGTCATGGCGTCCGATCCTGCCAGAACCGGAGCCGGTCGCGTCTGCCAGGATTCCCGCATGGAGTACCTCGTCGCCGCGCTGATCATCATGGGCGTTGTGGTGCTGGGCTGGCTCGCGCTGGTCGCGCCGCGGCTGGGACGCCGGCCTTCGCCGCCGACCCACGCGCCCGCCCCACCTCGGGAGGCGGAGCCGCCGACGCGTACCCCGACCGCGCCCCCGGCGGAGGTCTCGGTCCCGCGGGCGCCGCCGGTCCCGCCGGAAGCGCCACCGGCAGCTCCACCCGAGGCCCCGCCGCTGGAGACCCCGGAGCCGACCGCCGGGCGGCTGGTGCGGCTGCGCGCCCGGTTGGCCCGCTCGCAGAACGTCTTCGGCAAGGGCCTGCTCGGCCTGCTCTCCCGCGACCGCCTGGACGAGGAGGCATGGGAGGAGATCGAAGACAGCCTGATCACCGCGGACGTGGGCGTCGAGGCGACCCGCGAGATCGTCGACCGGCTCCGCGAGCAGACCAAGGTGCTCGGCACGAGCACTCCGGCCGAACTGCGTAGCCTGCTGGCGGTGGAGCTGGTCAATGCGCTCGACCCGTCGCTGGACCGATCGTTGCGAGCCACTCCGCACGGGGAGAACCCGGCCGTCATGCTGGTCGTCGGTGTGAACGGTTCCGGCAAGACCACAACCTGTGGCAAGATCGCGCGAGTGCTGGTGGCCGACGGACACACCGTGGTGCTGGGCGCGGCCGACACGTTCCGGGCGGCCGCCGCCGACCAGCTCGCCACCTGGGCGGGCCGGGTCGGTGCCGAGGTGGTCCGCGGCAAGGAGGGTGGCGACCCGGCGGCGGTGGCGTTCGATGCGGTACGCCGCGGTATCGACGCGAAGGTCGACACCGTGGTCGTGGACACCGCTGGGCGGCTCCAGAACAAAGTCGGCCTGATGGACGAGTTGGGCAAGGTCAAGCGGGTGGTGGAGAAGCACGGCCCGGTAGACGAGACTCTGCTGGTGCTCGACGCGACGACCGGACAGAACGGCCTGGAGCAGGCCCGGGTGTTCACCGAGGTGGTGGACGTGACCGGCGTGGTGCTGACGAAGCTGGACGGAACGGCGAAGGGCGGGATAGTCATCGCGGTGCAGCGCAAGCTCGGCATTCCGGTAAAGCTGGTCGGACTGGGGGAGGGTCCCGACGACCTCGCGCCGTTCGACCCGGCACAGTTCGTGGACGCACTCGTTGGCACGGACGCGTAGCCTCGGGTGACTTACATCGATAGGGCCGCGGACCGCTCCTCGCCGCCGCCGCTCGGGAGGCCGCACGTGACCCAGCAGGAGATCCCGCTACGCGGCGGGAACGTCAGCACGGTGGTGCGCGTCGGCGACACCGTGCGGCGCAACACCGGGCCGTGGACGCCGGCGGTGCACTCCCTACTGCGACATCTCGAACACGTCGGGTTCACCGGCTCGCCGCGGCCACTCGGCCTCGACGAGCGTGGTCGCGAGGTCTTGTCCTATTTGGACGGTGAATGCGGGGAGTATCCGCTGGGCGCGCACTGGGTGACCGACGAGGCGCTGGTCACGGTCGCCCAGATGCTGCGCATGTTCCACGACGCGCAGTACGGGTTCCAGCCTCCGCCGGGCGCCGTGTGGCGGTCGTTCGGGCCGCCGCCGCCGGACACCGAGGTGATCTGCCACCACGACGCCGCGCCGCACAACGTCATCTGGCGGCCGGACGGCACGCTCGCCCTGATCGACTTCGACCTCGCCTCACCGGGCGCGCGGATATACGACGTCGCCTACGCGGCCTGGACCTGGGTCCCGCTGTTCTCCGACCGGGACTCGTA
>DASXRC010000138.1:0-5519 GCA_036506795.1 Micromonosporaceae bacterium | reverse complement strand
GAACAGGATCGCGAACAGGAACATCGGGATGAACGACACGATCGGTACCGTCGCCTCCAGCCCGATCAGCGCACCGCCCCAGCCCCACTGGAACACCGCGACCATGATGCCGTAGGCCGCGCCGATGCTCAGCAGGTTCAGCAGCACCGCCTTCAGCGGTACGAGCACCGACCGGAAGACCAGCATCAGCAGCACGAACGACAGCGCCAGCACGGCGGCGACGAAGACCGGCAGGCGTTGGCTGGTCCGCCGGCCCACATCGGACAGGCTCGCCGCAGCGCCGCCGACGTGGGCCCTCGCCGGGCCCCGCCCGACCACGGTGGGTAGAACGTCGGCGCGCAGCCGGGCGACGGTATCGGCCGTGGCCCGCTCCTGCGGGCCGGTGGTCGGGAACACCACGAGGGTCGCGATCCCCGTGGCCTGATCGACCAGTGCAGGCGCGACCGACGCGATGCCCGGGTCCGCCGCGACCGCTCCGACGAACCGGTCCAACACCCCCGGATCACCGGCGGGGTCCACAGCGATGATGAGGGGACCGTTGGCGCCCGGGCCGAACCCCTCGGCGACGAGGTCGTACGCGCGGCGCTCGGTGCGGCTGTCCGGCAGCGAGCCGTCGTCGGGCAGACCGACGCGCAGGCCGAGCACGGGCAGCGTCGCGGCCAGCAGCAGCCCGGCCGCGCCGACCGCGTACGGCACCGGGTGCCGGTTGACGTGCCCGATCCAGCGCCGCCACCCGGACGCGGGGACGGCGCCCGCCGCCGTGACCCGCCGCCGTCCGAGCCGGCCCGACCGGATGAGCCGGCCCAGCCTCCCGACCCGGGGGGCCCGGCCGAACCGACCGACCCGGGCAAGCCGCGGGCCGGCGGCGCCGAGGAACGCCGGCAGCAGCGTCACCGACGCGACCACCATGATCAGGACGACGATGGAGACCGCGAGCCCGCCCGCCGTCATGAACGGCACGTTCGCGACCGCCATGCCGAGGATCGACACGACGACGGTGCCGCCGGCGAAGACCACGGGTCGCCCAGCCGTGGCCACCGCTCGCCCGGCTGCCTCGTGGGGCTCGACCCCGCGCGCGAGGTACTCCCGGTGCCGGGCGAGCACGAAAAGCGCGTAGTCGATGCCTACCCCGAGCCCGACCATGCTGCCGAGGACCGGTGCGAAGGTTGGGATCTCCGTCATCCCCGCCAGGACCGTGATCGTGGCAACCCCGGCGGTCAGCCCGAAGACCGCTATGCCGATCGGCAGCGCGGCGGCGAGGAGCGAGCCGAACGCCAGGAACAGGATCGCGGCCGCGGCGAGGATCCCGATCAGCTCGCCGGCGCCGCCGTCGGGGTCGGAGAAGACGTAGAAGAGGTCCCCGCCCATCTCGATGCGCAGTGGCATCTCGCCGCGCAGCCGGTCGCCGAGGTCGACGAGGGCGTCGAGGTCCTCGGTCGACAGCCGGCTCTGGTCGGGGTACTGCACCCGGACCACTGCGATCCGCCCGTCGGCCGAGACCAGGCCGCCGCGTACGGCGGCGTCCCGGCCCAGGTCGAGCGCCCCTGCCGGGTCGGTGGTGCCGAGCACGTGCGGGAGTCGCCTCACCTCGGCCTGCAGCCGCGCGAGCGCGGTGCACGCGGTGCCGTGGTCGAAGAACGTCGCCCCGCTGTCGATGGGGGTGACGACCACCTGGGCGGTCATCCCCTCCTGGCCGGTGCCGGCCCGCTCGATCAGCTCCGCGGCCCGTTGGGAGTCCAGTCCCGGAGCGGTCATCGAGTCCGCGGTCTGCCCGCCGAAGGCGATCGCGGCGGCGACGGCGAACGCGGCGGCGAGCAGCCACGCCGCGATCACCCGCCACGGATGGCGGGCGGCGCTCCCGCCGAGACGGGAGAGGGCTTTCGAGAGCATCGGGTCCTCCAACCAACCTCGTCGGCCGCATCCCGGCCGCTGCTGCACAGGTTCGTCAACGCGGCGCTTGCGGACATCGGCTCGAGGGCCGCGGATCCGCCGGTCCCGGGAGGGAGTCACGCCCCGTTCTTTCGGCCGATGCGCGGTGCTGCGCACTCCCTAGGCTGATAACCGTGCTGCGAGACGAGCTGCGAACCCTGTGGAACGAACCACGGCCGCCCGGCGCGCCGGGCCGGGTGTGGCGGGACTGGGCGCTGCTCGCCGCCGGCCTGGGCGGTGTGGTGTTGGAGGCCACGCTGCGGGACGACGTCGTGTGGCGGCCGCTGGCGGTGGTGGTCGCCGTCTGGCTGTGCGTGCTGCCGATGTGGCGCCGTACCCGCCCGCTGGCGATGGTCGCGCTCGGGTTCGGCGCGATGATCCTGCTCCAGGTCGCCTCGGTGGTGGCCGCCGTGCGGGAGCCGGTCGGCCTCTACACCGGTGCGGTCGTGCTCGTGCTGGTGTACGCGCTGGCCCGGTGGGGATCGGGACGGGAGGTCGTACTCGGGGGTGCGGTGATTCTCGCGACCTTCGCGCTGTCGGTCGTCACGGACCGTACCCCGGTCGTCGACCAGGTCGTGGGCCTCGCGTTCCTGCTTCTGCCCGGGGTGATCGGGGCGTCCGTACGGTTCTGGGCGACAGCGCGCGAGCGGCAGCTGGAGCGGGCGCGCTCCCACGAGCGCGAGCGTCTCGCCAGGGAACTGCACGACACGGTGGCCCACCACGTCTCGGCCATGGTGATCCGCGCCCAGGCTGGCCGGGTGGTCGCGGGTGCGGACCCGGCCGCTGCTGTCGAGGCGCTGGAGGGGGTCGAGGAGGAGGGGGCTCGCACGCTGGAGGAGATGCGTGCCATGGTCGCTGCGCTGCGGGACGGCGGGGCCGGCGCCGAGCTGGCGCCGCCGGCCGGTGTCTCCGACCTGGAGCGCCTGGTGCGCGCCCCGGGTGGTCGTCTCCGGGTCGACCTGGGGCTCGACGGCGAGCTGGACGCGCTGCCCCCGGCCGTGGACGCGGCGGTCTACCGCATCGTGCAGGAGTCGGTCACCAACGCCATGCGGCATGCGGTCGACGCGACCGAGGTCGTCGTCCGTGTCACCGGAGAACCGCAGCGGGTACGGGTGACGGTGCGGGACGACGGCGCCCGTACGGGCCGGGGTCGCGACGGGTACGGCCTTGCCGGATTGCGTGAGCGGGCTGCCCTGCTCGGCGGGGAGCTGCGGGCCGGTCCGGGCGCCGACCAGGGCTGGCGTGTCGAGGCCGAGCTGCCACGGGGGAGGGCGGAAAGCGGTGTCCATCCGCGTCCTCGTCGCTGACGACCAGGCGATCATCCGTACCGGGCTGAGGATCATGTTGGACGCCCAGCCCGACATTGAGGTGGTCGGCGAGGCGGCCGACGGGCGGGAGGCGGTGCGCCTGGCCCGCGAGCTGCGACCCGACGTCTGCCTGTTCGACATCCGGATGCCTCTGCTCGACGGGCTGGAGGCCACCCGGCTGGTCGCCGGTCCGGGCGTCGCCGACCCGCTGGTCGTGGTCGTGATCACCACCTTCGATCTCGACGAGTACGTCTACGGCGCCCTGCGCGCGGGGGCCCGCGGGTTCCTGCTCAAGGACGCAGGGCCGGAACTGCTGGTGCAGGCCGTACGGTCGGCCGCCGACGGCGAGGCGCTCATCGCGCCGAGCGTCACCGTGCGCCTGCTGCGGGCGTTCGCGGACGTACCGACCGGGCGCCCCGCTGCGCAGCCGATCTCCCCGGTCACCGCCCGCGAGGAGGAGGTGCTGCTCGCCGTCGCCCGGGGGCTGACCAACACCGAGATCGCCGATGCCCTGCACATCAGCCTGAGCACGGTGAAGACGCACCTGGCGAGCCTGATGGCCAAGCTCGGCGCCCGCAACCGGGTGGAGATCGCAATGTGGGCCTACGAGACCCGCCGGATCATCCCGGGAACCTGAGCCCGGATACCGGGGGAATGTCCCGGCCGCCGGCCGTTCGGGCCGAGGTGTGCGAACGGGTGTTACGCCCGTACCGGCAGTCCGAGCCGAGGCCGGTGATCCTACGGTTGGGCGAACAGTTGGGACGCTGGCCGAGAACCAGCAGTTGCGGGAAAGGTTGCTCGCGCAGCTACTGATCGGTCCGAACCCCACAGTCGTGGACGACGCTGCCACCAAGCCCGTTCTGCCGCACCCTTGGATGTAGCGGATCCTTGCCGATGCTTGCCTATGACGCGACCGCTCGAGCAAGCGGCTGCGCGTCGACTACGACTCTTGCTGGCACCCCTGAGGCCGAATCGCCGGAGTGGCGAAGCCGCAAGCCGCAAGGCCCAAGGTCAGGTGCGTCATCTGCCGCGATCCGTCTCCACGAAGGTGGACACATGACAGAACTCCTCTCGCCGCTGTACGCGAGCATCTGTGGGTAGCTGTGCTGCGCCGCCCGGCTCAGTGCGATTCGGCCTCCCACTCGAATCCATCCGGGTCGGCGAAGGGCCCGGCATCGCTGCCAATGACGAGCCGGTGCGATCCAGTGCCGTCGGGAGAGACGCCGGCGACCTTGGCAAGGCCGCGGCGCTTGTAGAGCGCCAACTTGACCGGACTCGACCCAGTGGCGAACTCGACGTACTTGCTGCCAAAGCTCTTCGCCACGGCCAGGCCGCGGTCGACGTAGAACCGCTTGCTCGCTTTCACGTCGGTGACTCCCAGCAAGAGCACGACCTCGTCGATCTGCCGGGTGGCCGGGCCCCTGTCCTTCTTCGCCGAGGTCACGACCTGCCAGATCGTCCCGTCCGGGGCTTGTACGACGCCGCCGTAGCCCCACAGCGACTTCGTGGCCGGCTTCAGCGGCGTCGCCCCGGCGTCGATCGCGGCGTCGATGAAGCCGTTGACGGTGGCTGGCTGGGACACCACGAGCGAAAGCGTAAATCCACGGAAGCCGGTCGCCGGCGTTTCCGAGGCCCGCAGGCGCACCTGAGTGCCCAAACCAAAGGCGGTGGTGTAGAAGCGGCTGGCGGCCGCGTGGTCGGCCACCTCGAGCGTGACGGATTCGATGGAAGGGGTGGTCTTGATTCCCTGAGTGGTAGAGCTGGACATCGTCACTCCTTAAGTCGTGGGTCTGGTCGGGCTTGTCTGGTCAATCACGCTAGGTCCGGCTCGGGGGCCGGCGCTTCTCGATTCCTGATCGGTCTGTCACCTGGTTCGCCACGCACGGCGGCATCGCCGCCGTCGCGCGCGGCCACGCCGCCCGGTGCCCCTCGTCAGGCAGATCGCCGGTACACGTGCCCGACGAGGCCCTCGACACCGGCGTGGTGCGGGAGACCTCAGCAGACGCCTGGGCGAGGACGAGTCCACCTGGGACCCGCGTTCCGCGCTACGCTCGCCGGCGAGGAGACCGTTTCCCTTGGTCCGGTTCACCCGACACCGTGGTTGAACGAGACCTACCAGCGCATCGGGTGGAGCCAGGGCAGGGAGGAGTGCATGACGTACGAGATTCGTCCAATCGGAGTCGTCGAGTCGCCGTTGGTCGATCCCGCGAGCGCTCCCAAGCAGGGTGTGGAGGGTAGTCCCGAGGCTTGGCTGGCGTTCGATCCCGCGATGGCCGATGGCAT
>DASXRC010000137.1:0-8986 GCA_036506795.1 Micromonosporaceae bacterium | reverse complement strand
CTCAGCGCGTCGAGGCGGACAGCGTCCAGGGGGTCGGCGCTCGGCTGCGGGTCCGGCTGGCGGTCCCAGAGCCCGCAACCCGCCGACGCGTACGCCGCGGCCGCGCCCGCGGCGCCGGCTCGGAGCAGCCCACGGCGGGTCCACCGCCGCGCGGCGTACTGTTGATCTTCTGCCCTGTTCCGCACCGGCATAAGTGAACACCATGCACCGGTTGTCGCGGGTAACCAGGGAGGTCGCGGCCGCGACGGTTCGGTGCGGCGACGGGCAGGGGAGTGACCTGGCGCGTTACGCTCTGCGCAGCCGCTGGGCGCCGCCGGCCCGGCGGCAAGCCGGCGTGGGCATCGACTGCCGGGGCTCCGGTAGTGGTGCCGTAGGTCACATAGAGGGGGTGCGCGACATGGTACGGCGCGATCGCACCGCCGGCCGCCGGTCTGGCACCGCCGCTCCACGCCGGGCGCACGCCCCGGCGCGCCCGCGTGGCGATCTTGTTATGCACCGCGACCGGATGCGCGCCGTGGTCGAGCCCGTGGTACGCGACGCGGGGTACGACCTGGAGGAGCTGGTCGTGTCCCGGGCCGGTCGCCGGCATCTGCTGCGGGTCGTTGTCGACGCCGACGGCGGTGTGAGCCTGGACGACGTCGCCAGCATCTCGCGGGTGGTCTCCGCCGCGCTCGACGCCGCCGAGGAGACCGGCGGGGAGTTCGTCGCGGAGGAGTACCTCCTCGAGGTCAGCTCGCCCGGCGTCGACCGGCCGCTCACGCTGCCCCGGCACTGGCGCCGCAACATCGGTCGCCTGGTCCGGGTGCGGGCCGACGACAGGCAGCTCACCGGGCGGATCGCCGCGGCCGATGAGGAGCGCGTGACGCTCGACGTCGAGGGGCAGGCCCGGGACCTCCCGTACGCGCAGTTGGGTCCGGGTCGGGTCCAGGTGGAGTTCGCCCGGCTGGACGAGGTGGGCGACGGCGAACTGGACGAGATCGACGAGGAAGTGGAGGACGAGGAGAGGTGAACATCGACCTCGCGGCGCTGCGCGCCCTCGAGCGCGAGCGGGAGATCCCGTTCGAAACGATCCTCGCGGCGATCGAGACGGCGCTACAGACCGCATACCGGCACACCGAGGGGGCCGAGCAGCATTTCCGGGTGGAGATCGACCGCAAGACCGGCGTGGCGACGGTGTACGCCCAGGAGGTGGCCGAGGACGGCACGCTCGTCAGGGAGTGGGACGACACGCCTCACGACTTCGGTCGGATCGCCGCGATGACCGCGAAGCAGGTGATCCTCCAGCGGTTGCGCGAGGCGACCGACGAGGCCCACTTCGGCGAGTACGTCGGGCGCGAGGGTGACCTCGTCACCGGCGTGATCCAGGCCTACGAGGCCCGCACCGAGAAGGGCATCGTCACGGTCGACCTGGGCAAGCTCGAGGCGGTGCTGCCGACCGCCGAGCAGGTGCCCGGTGAGCTGTACGAGCACGGCCAGCGCATCAAGTGCGTCGTGGTGCATGTCGCGAAGGGCTTCCGCGGCCCGCAGATCACGCTGTCGCGTTCGCACCCGAACCTGGTCAAGAAGCTGTTCGCCTTGGAGGTCCCGGAGATCGCGGACGGCACGGTGGAGATCGCCGCAATCGCCCGCGAGGCGGGCCACCGCACCAAGATCGCCGTGCGCTCGACCGCGCCCGGTGTCAACGCCAAGGGCGCCTGCATCGGGCCGATGGGCCAGCGGGTCCGTTCCGTCATGAGCGAGCTGCACGGCGAGAAGATCGACATCATCGACTGGTCCGAGGACCCGGCCGCGTTCGTGGGCAACGCGCTCTCTCCCGCCAAGGCGCTGCGAGTCGAGGTGGTAGACGCCAGCACGCGCACCGCCCGGGTCACCGTGCCGGACTACCAGCTGTCGCTCGCGATCGGCCGGGAGGGCCAGAATGCCCGGCTCGCCGCCCGGCTCACCGGCTGGCGGATCGACATCAGGCCGGACACCGAGAATCCGGCGAGCGCCCGGCCCAGCGGCGGTGTCCCGGAACCGCTGGCCAGCTCGGAATGATCGCGCCGGCCGGGGCGTTGAAGACACCGGTCCCCCGGCTGGGGGCACGGCCGCGAGGCGGCCGGTGAGATCCCCGGCCGCTGGGGGTAGACTTTCCGGGTGACAGGGCGTGCGTCGCCGGAACGCACCTGTGTGGGCTGCCGGCGGCGGGCACCGGTCACCGAGTTGTTGCGCGTGGTCGCGGTCGGGCGCGGAGCTGATTTCAGTCTCGTCCCCGATCCGGCTCGCAAACTGCCGGGTCGGGGAGCCCATGTGCATTCCGATCCGGCTTGCCTCGCGCTGGCGGAGCGTCGCCGCGCCTTCGGGCGCGCGCTACGCATCACCGGTGTCCTGGACACCGGTCCACTGGTCGAGCATCTCCGGGCGGTCTCCGCGCCGCCCGGAACCACCGATGGTGGCGGCACCTCGCCCCACCCGGATCAGCAAGGTAGGACGACCGACATGAGCACACGATGAAGTCGCTGAAATGATCAGGCTTCAAGTGCACAAGTGAGGTCGCCGCGGGTACCTGCCCGCGCGGCCTCGAAGTGAGGAGTGCAGTGGCAGGCAAGGCCCGCGTACACGAGCTTGCGAAGGAGCTCGGCGTCGAGAGCAAGATCGTTCTCGCCAGACTCAAGGAGATGGGCGAGTTCGTCAAGTCGGCGTCGAGCACCGTGGAGGCTCCCGTCGCCCGTCGGTTGCGTGAGGTGTTCGTCGCCTCGCCCCCGGCGGTATCGACGGTTACCGCTGGCGAACCCAGGGTCTCGGCGAAGCCAACACCGCCGAAGAGGGTGGCGGCGAAGCCGAAGGCAACCGTTTCCGCGGCGCCGTCCGCACCCGCCCCCGTGGCGAAGCCGGCGAGCGCCCATGACATCGAGGTCGCGGCCGCGGAGGCGCGTGCCGCGGCGCTCAAGGCCGAGCAGGCGGCGGCGGTCAAGGCCGCCCAGCAGACCGCGGCCCGGCAGCGTACGCAGCCGTCGGTCGACGGCGGAGCCGCACCGGGTCCCAAGCCGGGTCCGGGCGTGGTTCCGCCGCCTCCGGGCGCACCCGTCGCGGGTAGCCGGCCGGCGGGCCCGGCGGCCGCTCCGGCGCGACCCAGCGCACGCCCGCCGGCGCGCAGCGGCGGCAACAACCCCTTCGGCATCACGCCCGGCGGCGGGCGGCCGTCTGCGGCCGGTATGCCGCGGCCAAACCCGTCGGCCATGCCGCCGCGGCCCAACCCGTCGGCTATGCCGCCGCGGCCCAACCCATCGGCCATGCCCACCCAGCGTCCGGGCCGTCCTGGCGGCGGTACCGGCCGTCCCGGTGGTCCCGGCGGAGGCAGCGCGGCTCGTCCCGGTACGGGCGGCGGCTTCCGTGGTGGCCCCCCCGGCGGCGCCGGCGCGGGCGGCGGCTTCCGTGGTGGTCCCGGCGGGGGCGCCGGCGCGGGCGGCGGCTTCCGTAGTGGTCCCGGCGGCGCCGGTGGCGGCTTCCGTGGTGGTCCCGGCGGCGGAGCGCCAACGGGCACCGGTGGACGTCCCGGCGGTGGTCGTGGACGCGGTGGCGGTGCGGCGGGCGCGTTCGGACGACCCGGCGGCCGGCCCACCCGGGGACGGAAGTCGAAGAAGCAGCGGCGTCAGGAGTTCGACAACCTGTCGGCCCCGACGATGAGCTCGGGCGCCCCGCGCGGCACCGGCCAGGTGGTCCGGCTGTCGCGGGGTGCGTCGCTGTCGGACTTCGCTGACAAGATCAATGCGAACCCGGGCTCGCTCGTCCAGGAGATGTTCAACCTGGGCGAGATGGTCACGGCGACGCAGTCGTGCTCGGACGACACGCTGATGCTGCTCGGCGAGCACCTTGGCTTCGACGTGCAGATCGTGAGCCCCGAGGACGAGGACCGGCAGCTGCTCGCGCAGTTCAACATTGACCTCGATGCCGAGGTCGCCACCGACCGGCTGGTGACCCGTCCGCCGGTGGTGACGGTGATGGGTCACGTCGACCACGGCAAGACCAAGCTGCTCGACGCGATCCGCAAGAGCAACGTGGTTGAGGCCGAGGCCGGTGGCATCACCCAGCACATCGGTGCGTACCAGGTGCGCGTCGAGCACGAGGGCCAGGAGCGGGCGATCACATTCATCGACACGCCGGGCCACGAGGCGTTCACCGCCATGCGTGCCCGCGGTGCCCAGGTGACCGACATCGTCATCCTCGTGGTCGCGGCCGACGACGGCGTGATGCCACAGACCATCGAGGCGCTCAACCACGCCAAGGCGGCGGACGTGCCGATCGTGGTCGCGGTCAACAAGATCGACAAGCCGGAGGCCAACCCGGACAAGGTGCGCCAGCAGCTCACCGAGTACGGCCTGGTGGCCGAGGAGTACGGCGGCGAGACGATGTTCGTCAACGTCGCCGCCAAGCCGGGCATCGGCATCGACGACCTGCTCGAGGCGGTCCTGCTGACCGCCGACGCGTCGCTGGAGTTGACCGCCCCGGTGGACGGGCCGGCGCAGGGCGTCGCGATCGAGGCGCACCTCGACAAGGGGCGCGGCGCGGTCGCCACGGTGCTCGTACAGAAGGGCACGCTCCGGGCCGGCGACTCGATCGTGGCCGGCGGCGCGTACGGCCGCGTGCGGGCGATGCTCGACGAGAACGGCAAGCCGGTCGTCGACGCGGGACCGGCCCGTCCGGTGCTCGTGCTCGGCCTGACAGCCGTGCCCAGCGCGGGCGACACGTTCCTCGCCGCGGAGGACGACCGGACCGTTCGGCAGATCGCCGAGCAGCGCCAGGCTCGTCGCAGGGCGGCCAGCCTCGCCAACGCGCGCGGGCGGGCGACGCTCGAGACGTTCATGGAGCAGATCAAGGAGGGCGAGAAGAGCACGCTCAACCTCATCCTCAAGGGCGATGTCTCCGGCTCGGTGGAGGCTCTCGAGGACGCGCTGTTCAAGTTGGACATTCCCGAGGAGGTCCAGCTCAAGATCATCGACCGTGGAGTCGGCGCGATCACGGAGAGCAACGTCATGCTGGCGAGCGCCTCCGAGGCGATCATTGTCGGCTTCAACGTCCGCGCGCAGGGCAAGGCCATCGAGACGCTGGCCGAGCGCGAGGGCGTGGAGATCCGGTACTACACGGTGATCTACCAGGCGCTGGAGGACATCGAGTCGGCGCTGCGGGGTCTGCTCAAGCCGGAGTACGAGGAGGTCGAGCTCGGCACAGCGGAGATCCGCGAGGTCTTCCGCTCGTCGAAGGTCGGCAACATCGCTGGCTGTGTCGTCCGGACGGGTGTCATCCGACGCAACGCGAAGGCGCGCCTCGTGCGCGACGGCTTGGTCGTGGCGGACAACCTGACCATCAGCTCGCTCAAGCGGTTCAAGGACGACGCGAACGAGGTCCGCGAGGGCTTCGAGTGTGGTCTGACCCTTCACAACTACAACAACATCCAGGTGGGGGACACGATCCTCACCTTCGAGATGCGGGAGAAGCCGCGCGCCTGAGCGCGCGACCGGCACGACGACGGCCCGGGACCACACGGTCCCGGGCCGCCATCGTCTCTGGTGGGCGGTTGACTGCCGGGCGTACCGTGAAGCCCGCCCCTGGGAGGCGTCGTGGACGAGCACTGGTGGTCGATCGAGGTTCTGGACGGCGATTTCCCCGCCAGGCGGTGGCGGGACGCGCACGGTTCGGCGCTCGTCGAGGCCGTTATCACGCATGGCGTACGCGAGTGGAACTGGGTCGTGCTCCGCTGGGGCGTCGTGTTCGAGGTGGCCTTCGCCGCCGACGCGGACTGGGAGAGGTTTCGGGCGCTGCCCGGTGTCCAGGCGGCGCTCGACGCGGTGCCGGACCCGGTCAACGGCCGGTTCGTTTACCCGGGCCGCGGTGGTGGAGTGGGCGCCCGGGACCGGCGTCGGCCCGGTCCGCGCCCGGCGGCCGGTGCCGCAGAGCTGCCGCAGGAACCCGAGCCGGTCGTCGTGGCACGGCCCAACTCGATCTTTGTGATCGGGTAGGTCGGAGCGCGTACGCTGCACCGCGTGTACACCGGGACCGCGACGTTCAACGTGCTCCTGCCCGGAGATTCCCGGTCGTTGAAGGCCAAGCGCTCGTACGTCCGCCCGATCGTCGCCGCGCTTCGCCGATTCGAGGTCGCGGCCGCCGAGGTCGGCGCCCTGGACCGCCACGGCCGCGCGGAGATCGGGGTGGCCACGGTGGCCGCCGAAGCCGGCCACGTCGTCGAGGTGCTCGACTCGTGCGAGCGCCTGATCGCCGGGCGACCCGAGATCGAGCTGCTCTCGGTGAGGCGCCGGTTACGCCGCGATGACGAGTGATGCGGGGCCGCGCGCGACGCGCTGAGTGACCGGTCGCGCCGCCCACGAAGCCCGGTCGCCCACGGGTAGTGTCGAATCGAAGGCAGGCCCCGGAGGTGACGAGATGACGGACCCGGCCCGGGTGCGGCGGCACGCCGAGCGCGTGCGGGAGCTGGTGGCCTCGGTGGTGCGTTCCCAGATCAAGGACCCGCGGCTGGGCATGATCACGATCACCGACGCGCGGATCACCGCGGATCTGCGCGACGCGACCGTGTTCTACACGGTGCTCGGCGACGCCGCCGCGCAGAGCGGCACCGCGGCCGCGCTCGAGAGCGCCAAGGGTCTGCTACGCAGCACCGTCGGCAAGGCGCTGGGCCTACGCCATTCGCCCACGCTCACGTTCGTCCTCGACGACGTGCAGGACCACGCCAAGCACATTGACGACCTGCTGGCCGCCGCCCGCACCGCGGACGCCGAGGTGCAGCGGATGGCCGCCCAGGCGGAGTACGCAGGCGAGCCTCAGCCGTACCGGACGACGGGCGACGAGGACGACCTCGTGGACAACGCGGACGACGCCGAGGGCATCGAGCGAGGGAAGCGGGAGGCGACGTGAGCGACATCGGGTCCACGGCGGCCCGGGTGCCGGCGCCCCGCCTGGCCGCGGCGGACGGCCACCGGTCAGCGGCACGCCCAGCGAGCGCCGCGGCCGCCGACGGCCCGACCGGAGACGGTGCGGGCGGCGACGAGGCGGGTGACGCCACGGCGGAGGTCGGGCCTACCGAGCGCGAGTGGGCCGCCGCTGTCGCGGCGGTCCGCGAGCTGCGTCCAGACGCGACGGTGCTCCTGGTCTGCCACGTCAACCCGGACGGTGACGCCCTGGGCAGCATGCTCGGTGTCGGTCTGGGGCTGCGTCGTCTCCGGGTACCCAATCTGCAGGCGACGTTCCCCGGGCGGCCGGAGGTCCCGGAGCCCTTCCGGGACCTGCCCGGCCTGGACTTGCTCGTACCCGAGGAGCGCGCGGCGGCGGACCCAGACCTGCTGATGTGCTTCGACGCCGCCAGCGCGTCCCGGCTGGGTGCGCTCGTGGACCGCCTCGACCGCACGCCCGCGAGCGTCGTGCTCGACCACCACGCCTCGAACACCCGGTTCGGCCGGCTGAACCTCGTCGACCCGACCGCGGCCGCCACGTCGGTGGTGGCCGAGCAGCTGCTGCGCCGGCTGGGCGTACCGCTGGATGCCGAGATCGCCGAGTGCCTGTACGTGGCGCTGGCGACGGACACCGGCTCATTCAAGTTCGACATGACGACGCCGTCGGTCCACGAGCTCGCAGCCCGGCTGCTGCGGACCGGGATCCGGCCGGGAGAGATCTCCCGGCGGGTCTTCGACACGCGGCCGTTCGGCGCCGTCAAACTCTACGGCGAGGTGCTCGGCCGGGCTCGGCTGGAGCCGGCGGCGGCTAAGGGCGAGGGCCTGGTCTGGACGTATGCCACGCTGGACGACCTGGCCCGGTACCACCAGCGGCCGTACGTGCTCGAGGGGCTGATCGACTCGGTCCGAGCCGCGGCCGAAGCCGACGTTTCGTGCGTGGTCAAACAGCTCGCGCCCGCCGAGTGGGCGGTGTCGATGCGCAGCAAGGGCGCGGTGGACGTGGGTCGCGTCGCGGTCGCGCTCGGCGGTGGCGGCCACCAGTTGGCCGCCGGGTTCACCGGGCGGGGCTCAATCGACGATGTGGTCGGCGCGATCCGCGCGCAGCTGGACGGCGTGGACCGCGAGGAAGTTCAGGGCTAGCTAGGCAGGTGCGGGCTACCGAGGGCCGGAGGGCGCGGTGACAATCTAGCCATGGATCAGCCGACGGAGATCGCCGCCGAGGTGCGGCCGTGGGCCGCCAGGCCAGTGGTCATGGTGCCGGTGTTCGCGCTGCTGTCACTCGTCGGCGGTCAGTTCCCCTCCTTCTCGGTGTCGGCGAACCTATACGTGCTGATGACCGGCGGCGCACTGGTGTGGCTGGGCGTCACCGGTCGGGTGCCCCGCCAGACGGCGGCCCGGGCCCTCGGTGCGGGCAGCGCGTGGTGGCTGGTGCCGGTGCTCGTCTTCGCCGCCGTTGAGTTGGTGAACTTCGCGCTCGGCTCCACCCACGACCACCCGACGTTGTCGTTGCTCGCGGACCCCGCGCTGGAGGACAAGCTGGTCCGCTCGGCGGTGTACTTCGGCTGGCTGACCGCGTTCTGGGGGCTGATCAAGCGATGAGCACGACCCGACTGCTCGCAATCGGGGGCTTCGTACTCGTCGCGCTCGTCGTCGCGTTCGTCGAGTGGCGGGCCCGCCGGGAGGACTCGAAGATCCCCACGATGGGCGACGTCGCCGCGTTCGTCATGCAATACGAAGCGGGCCGGCTCCCGGTCGGCCGGATCGCGGTGCTCGGTTTCTGGTGGTGGGTCGGGTGGCACTTCTTCGCCCGCTGACGCCGTCCCGCATCGCGGGAATGTTGCACAACATGTGGACCTGAACGATAGCTTGGTTCGTGATGCGCACCGTACTCATCCTTCGCCGCCGCGGCGGGACCTGCTCAACGTAGGCCAGCTTCCCGCCGCGGAGTCATCGCGCTGGTCATGAGCTGCACGCGGCGGGAGCGAGTCAAGGTGCGCCACCAGACGACCCATTGCCTCCAGGGTCCACCGACCCGGGCTCACGCT
>DASXRC010000136.1:0-3299 GCA_036506795.1 Micromonosporaceae bacterium | reverse complement strand
GGTGGAGCCGAGGGGACTCGAACCCCTAACCCCCGCCTTGCAAAGGCGGTGCTCTGCCAGTTGAGCTACGGCCCCGCGGGCGGGCCATGTCGCCGGGTGTCGGCGTCGAGCGAGTGGTGTTACCGCAAGTCCGGTGCGGTGGTCGCCTCGTGCCAGAGCGCCCGCTCGTCGTTCGCGCTCTTCACTTTCCTTGCGACCAGCGTGGCGGTGCCGATGACCCCCGCGAGAATCAAGAGCTTCTTCCACATGGAGCGGGTCCCTCCGTAGGCGGCCTGGCGAAGCTGGGCACGGAAGTGGGGCTAGCTGGAATCGAACCAGCGACCTCAGAGTTATCAGCTCTGCGCTCTAACCGACTGAGCTATAGCCCCGCGCGCGACGAGCAAGGCTACCGTACGCCGCCGGGCGGTCCCAACCCGGGTCTGCGTGGACGGGACCCCGGAGCAGGGCGCGGACCAGCGGTTTCGCCTGCCCCGGAGCCGTTGCGCTAGGCCCAGATCGCGCGGCTCAATCGCGCTCGGAGAGCGTGACCTCGATGCCGCCGACCAGGTCGGCGCAGACGTTGTAGATGAACGCCGCGAGCGTCGCGAGCGCCGTGAAGAGTACGACGTTGACCGCGCCAACGAGCGCGGCCGTGCCGATCACACCCTTGGCGGTGATCTTGAAGGTGGCCGCCGACGTGCCGCCGGTGGCGCTCAGCATGTCGCCGAGCGACTGGTTGACGGTGTCGAACACGCCCATCGCGTCCAGCGCTAGGTACAGCACCGAGGTCGCGACGATCACCACGATGAACAGCACGAGGGACACCGCGAACGAGAACTTCATCACCGACCATGGATCGATGCGCTTCACGTTCAGCCGGGCCCGGCGCGGCCCCCGCGACGCGGCGGCGGACACCGTACTGCGCGCGGCGCGAACCGCCTCCGTGACCCGCGCGGCACCGACGGCCGTGGCGCCGCGTACGCCCGCAGCTGCCGGCCCGCGGCCGGCCAGTCGGCCGGGAGTCGGCCGACCCGGCGGTTGCGCGCCCGGCATGGGACCGATCGGCGGCGCCCCCACGATCGGCGTGGTCGCGGTGGTGGCGCCGCCCTTGGACTTGCCGTCGTGGGCGCCGCGCCCGACGCTCCGGTCCGTTTCGCCCGGCTCGCCGGGCAGCTGGTCCGGCGGTGGAACCATGCCGGGAGCCCGGGTGAATTTCGGGGATCCAGGTTCGGCGGGGACTGTCGCGCGGCCTACGGCCGCCCGACCGGTCGCTGGCGTGCCGCCCTCGGCGGCGTCCTGCTCGACCGGGTTCGTCGAGGTCCCCGCAGCCCCCGACTTCGCCTGTGTCTCCGTCATTAACTAGTCCTGTTCGTCAGGCTCGTCGGCGTTGCGAGCAATGGCCACGAGGGTCACACCCTCTGGGAGGTCCATGAGCTTGACACCCATTGTGTTCCGATCGCGCGTGCGGCGTACAGGCTTCACCGGAGTACGGATAACTCCCCCATTGCTGGTGATTGCAAACAACTCGTCGTCCGGACTGATCACCACCGCGCCGACCAGGCCGCCTCGCCGTTCGGTGATCTTAGCGGTCAGTACACCCTTTCCGCCGCGCCCCTGGACCGGGTACTCCTCGATCGGGGTCCGCTTGGCGTACCCCCCGTGCGTGGCGACGAGGACGTCCAGGCCGTTGCGGACGACCTCCATCGCGAGCAGTTCATCGCCGTCCCCGAACCGCATGCCGATCACACCGGACGTGGCCCGGCCCATCGGCCGCAGGGCCTCATCGGTGGCGT
Source organism: Micromonosporaceae bacterium (assembly GCA_036506795.1). Taxonomy (GTDB): domain Bacteria; phylum Actinomycetota; class Actinomycetes; order Mycobacteriales; family Micromonosporaceae; genus DASXRC01. The sequence goes on along the minus strand of DASXRC010000136.1, from coordinate 1,527 downwards.
TGAACCGGATGGCCTGCGCCCGCTTCGAGACCAGCAGCAGGTCGTCGCTCGGGCCGATCAACGCCGCGCCCACCAGCTCATCCTCGTCGCGCAGGTTGATCGCGATGATCCCGCCGCTGCGCGGGGAGTCGAACTCCTCCAGCCGCGTCTTCTTCACCAGGCCGTTCTTGGTGGCGAGCACGAGGTACGGCGACACCCGGTAGTTGGGGATCTCGATCACCTGTGCGATCTGCTCGTCCGGCTGAAACGCGAGCAGGTTCGCGACGTGCTGGCCGCGCGCCACCCGGCTGGCCTCCGGCAGCTCGTACGCCTTGGCCCGGTACACGCGGCCCTTGTTCGTGAAGAACAAGATCCAGTCGTGCGTGGAGCAGACGAAGAAGTGGCTGACGATATCGTCCTGCCGCAGGGCCGCCCCGCTGACGCCCTTCCCGCCCCGGCGCTGCGACCGGTAGAGGTCCACCTTGGTCCGTTTCGCGTACCCGGTGCGGGTGATCGTGACGACGACATCCTCCCGCTGGATGAGGTCCTCGACCGAGACCTCGCCGTCGAAGGGGATGATCCGCGTACGCCGGTCGTCCCCCCACCGGTCGGCGATCTCGCCCAGCTCGTCGGAGATGATCCGGCGCTGACGGGCGGGCTTGGCCAGGATGTCCTTGAGCTCGGCGATGTCCACTTCGATCTTGGCGAGCTCGTCGACTATCTTCTGGCGCTCGAGCGCGGCGAGCCGGCGCAGCTGCATGTCCAGGATCGCGGTCGCCTGGATCTCGTCGATGTCGAGCAACCGGATCAGCCCGGCCCGGGCATCCTCGACGGTCGGCGAGCGCCGGATCAAAGCGATGACCTCGTCCAGGGCGTCCAGCGCCTTGACCAGGCCGCGCAGGATGTGCGCCCGCTCCTCGGCCTTCCGCAACCGGTACGCCGTCCGACGCACAATCACGTCGAGCTGGTGCGCGACGTAGTACCGCAGGAACTGCGCCAGATTCAGCGTGCGCGGAACGCCATCGACGAGCGCGAGCATGTTGGCACCGAACGTCTCCTGCAGCTGCGTGTGCTTGTACAGGTTGTTGAGCACGACCTTGGCGACCGCGTCCCGCTTCAGCACAAGCACCAAGCGCAGGCCGGTCCGACCCGACGACTCGTCGCGGATGTCCGCGATGCCGTTGAGCTTGCCCTCCTTGACGAGCTCCGCGATCCGCTCGGCGAGGTTGTCCGGATTCACCTGGTAGGGCAGCTCGGTGACGATGAGGCAGGACCGGCCCTTGCGATCCTCCTCAACCTCGACCACCGCCCGCATGCGGATCGACCCGCGGCCGGTACGGTACGCGTCCTGGATGGCCGCGGTGCCGACGATCAGGCCGTACGTTGGGAAGTCCGGGCCCTTGACGATCTTGACGAGCTCGTCGAGTGTCGTAGCCTCGTCCGCGTCGGGGTTGTCCAGGCACCACCGCACGGCCGCCGCGATCTCCCGCAGGTTGTGCGGCGGGATCTTCGTGGCCATGCCGACCGCGATACCCTCCGAGCCGTTCA
>DASXRC010000135.1:0-2679 GCA_036506795.1 Micromonosporaceae bacterium | reverse complement strand
CAGTAGCGCCCGATCCGCCGGCTCCAGCAGGTCGTGACTCCAGTCCAGCACCGCCCGCACCGACCGGTGCCGGTCGTCGGCGCGGGGTCCGCCGGCGAGGAGCCGGAGCTGGTCGGAGAGGCCGGCGGTGAGGCCGTCCAGCCCGAGCGTGGGCCACCGCGCCGCCGCCAGCTCGATCGCCAGTGCCATGCCGTCGAGCCGTTCGCAGATCGTGGCGGCCCCGTCGCGTACCGCCGGATCCGCCGGCCAGCCGACCGCCGCCGCCCGGTCCATGAACAGGGTTACCGCATCCGACTCGCCGCCGCCGGCCAGCGACAGCGGCGGGACCGGGAAGACCCGCTCGAACGGCACCACCAGCCGGGCCCGGCTGGTCGCGAGCACCCGCAACCGCGGGCAGGCCGCGAGCAGCCGTTCCAGGAAGGGCGCCACCCCGTCGCGTACCTGCTCACAGTTGTCCAACACCAGGAGTGCCTGGCGCTCCGCCAGCGCGGCCAGGACCGCGTCGTCGATGCTGCGGCCGGGTTGCTCGCCGACCCCCACCGCCGCCGCAACCGCCGCCCCGACCCGCCCCGGATCGGTGACCGGGACCAAGTCGACGAACCACACTCCGTCGGCGAACTCACCGGCCGCCTCCGCCGCCACCGCCAGCGCGAGCCGGGTCTTTCCCACCCCGCCCGGACCGACCGCGGTCACCTGCCGGTGCGTCTTGACCGCCTCGCCCAGCTCCGCGCGCTCCCGTAGCCGGCCGATGAACGTCGTCAGCGGTCTCGGAAGGGCGGGTGCCGGACGCGACCGCTCGACGCGGGCCAGCTCGGCCGCGCGCCGGGAGAGCGCCCGCCGATCCGGCATCTCCAGCTTGCGCAGCAATGAGGAGACGTGGGACTCGACCGTCCGTACGGAAATGAACAGGCGCGCGCCGATCTCGGCGTTGCTGAGGTGCTCCCCGAGCAGCCCCAGCACTTCGGCCTCTCGAGCCGAGATCGCCGGGCTGGACATCAGCTCATTATCCGTGGTGGCTTCCGTGGTGAGCACGGATGTGGACCGCACCTGGGCCGGGAGACGCTGTGATCACAGCCGAACACCCGACCGGACACAGGAGGAACCCGCAATGACATCAGGTATGCAGCTCGTGGTCTTCCCGACGAAGGACCTCGACGGGGCGAAGAAGATCTTCAGCACGCTACTCGGCACCGACCCGTACGTCGACGGGCCGTACTACGTCGGCTTCCGCGCCGGTGGGCTCGAGGTCGGCCTCGACCCGAACGGGACGGCCGGGCCGATCTGCTTCTGGGACGTCGACGACATCGCGGCCAGCGTGCAGTCGCTCGTCGTGGCCGGCGCCACGCTCGACGAGGCAGCGCACGACGTCGGTCGCGGCCTACTGGTCGCCAAGGTCAAGGATGCGGACGGCAACGTCGTCGGGCTCAGGCAGTCGCCGTAACGAGAAAGCCGCCGCGTTCGACGGCGCAGCGCAGGGCGGACACGCTCGCGAAGCTGGCCGCGGAGGCGGCGGATTTCTGAGTGGCCTCGGCGTCGGGCTCCGACGCCGGGGCCACATCTCGTCCCGCTGTCGCTGATCACGGCACGAACGCCGATGCTCTGGCCGCCCTAGCGGCCTCGCGTTGCCTGGGCCGCTGAACAGCTCGACATGTTCACCGAGGCGGCCCGCGAGTACCTGACCAGCCGCGGGCCGTTCCCGAGCGCTCGGCGGCCGCCGCCGTGGCTCATGCGTCAGCAGGGCTGGCAGGGTGCGTTCCTGCGCCGCGCTTGGCGGCGCTGATCCAATGCGACCAGCCAGCAAGGTGCCGTAGCCGCCGGTCAGAACCAGGCTTACCAGCAGGCCGAGCAGGATCCATGCGGACGGGCGATGCCATTGCACGACGCCGGCGTAACGGGCTAGCACGATCAGTTCGAGCGCGCCGATGCCGACCAAGGCGGGCATCCCGACACGCACTCGCGGCCAGTCATCGGCCGCGGCCGCATGCAGATTGCCGAAGCCGACGCCGAGGCCCCACACGCCGATGGCCTGGGCGGTGAGGTCGGTCAGCGGCCCACGGCCAGCCCCCGGGGCGGCGCTTCGTCGGCTTCACCGTGGTGAACGACAGGAACCTCGCGATCGACGCGCTCGCCGATCCGGACCGGATCGGCTCAATTGACCTCCGGTTCCGCGACGACCGGTCCGGCTGAGCCGGAGGCGGTGTGCAGCGACAGCCCACATTCCCCAGTACCGACGAGCCGCCGTCGATAGAGTAGAGCCGTGAACGACGCGCCGGTGAACCACGTGCCCGAGCCAATCCCCGAGCGCCTTCAGGACGCGGTCTGGAGGGCAGAGGACACGGGGGATCCGGCCATTCTCGCAGCGCTGTCGCCCGAGGATTACGCGATCGTGGTGCGGTATCTGAAAGGCATTCAAGCCAACATTGCGCAGGTCCTGGACACCCCAGGCAGTACTCGGCGTTAGTACGCACCCACCCGCGTAGGCCCCCTACAGTGCTTGTGGTCGATGAGGTCGGATACATCTCGTTTGTAACCGGTCCCGGCACAGTTCGATCTCGCCACGTCGGCAGCCCCCTGCCTGTCTACGCAAGATCGTCCGGCTCCGGATAAGCCCGAGGCAGCGAGCCACGCCGGGCTTCGGAGACAGAGCGAGTCCGCCGTGAGCGCAGGTGGATGGCGGGA
>DASXRC010000134.1:0-2653 GCA_036506795.1 Micromonosporaceae bacterium | reverse complement strand
GCCATCCAAACAACGGAGGCGACCATGACAGCGACAGCGATGCCGGCGGGCAGTGCCGTTCCGTGGGCTCCGGAGGATCTGCCGATCGCCGCCGACGAGCTCGGCTCGTGGAGCTACGTCGTCCTGGAAGAGATCGTCGACCACGTCGCCTTGCTGCGCCGCTGGCCGTGGCCCGTGGTTGACCCGCTCGGCAGGCTACTGTGGCCGGAGGGCGCCGAGCACGACAGCCGGGACGCCACGGTCGATCTGGACCTGCTGGAGGCGCAAATGTATGCGCCGAACGGGATCGAGCGCCAACCGCGCTGCGGAGACACCTTCGCCGCACCCCCTAGCGTCGACGTGCACTGGCGCAGCACCCACACCCATGATCTGCGCAAGCTGCTCGGCAACGCCGATGTGTACGACATCTCGGCGGATGCGCGGGAGGCCGCCAAGATCGCCTACCAGTCGAGCCTGGGTGCCATCCAGCCGGCGCGCGCCGCCGATGAGGAGTCGCTGGCCGCGGTCGAGCGGGTGCTGCGGCTGCGCGCCGAAGAGCAGCTGCAACCGCTTCGGCTGAGCGCGCCGCCTGGGCAGGCGCGACAGGCGAGGGCGCAATGACCGCCGTGACGCCCGTCGTCGGGACCGTCCCAGACGCCAGCCTGGCCGACCCGGAACAGACGCCCGGTTCGCTGATCAACGCCATCACCGCCGATCCCGACGCGCTGGTGTACTTCCTGGTCAACGTCGGCGACGGCGACACCCAGCTGTTGCTGCTGCCGCCCGACAGCAACGACCACATACGCCGTCTTGTGATCGTCGACATCGCGACGCCTCGCAAGCTGCCGAGGCTGCTCGACGCACTGCACCAGGCGCGGGTGAACGGCCAAAACCTGATCGAGCCGCCCGGCACCCAGCGGCAGATCCGGCTGCTGGTCGCCACCCACCCGCATTTCGACCACATCGGCGGCATGACCGATCTCATCAATCGGTACAACGATCCGAATCCGGCGCTCCCACCCTGCATCGAACAATTCTGGGAGCCGGGCTACTTCTTGCCGACTCCCTCGTTCCACAACCTGATGGCCACGCTGGAGAGCAGTCCGCGGATCCGGCGCCTGCAGCCAAGCGCCGGTACAACGATGACGCTGGATGCCGTGCGATTGACCGTGATGGGACCAGGTGTCGGGCTACGCAACCGCTTCGACACCTACGGCACGGAGATCAACGACTCCTCGATCACGATCATGGTCGGGTACCCGGCCAACCCGCTGTTCGCTCAACAAGCGGGGAGCCGGCTGGATCGTCGGGCTGCTCCGAAGCCGTCGCGGCGGCTGCTGCTCTGCGGCGACGCCCAGTTCACATCGTGGGCGCAGACGACCGTCGATTTCCCCGACTTGCAGCAGACGCAGAACGCGACGCTTGCCAAGGAGCTCAGGGCGGCGCGGGGCAAGGACTACTTGACCGCAGATCTGATCAAGATCTCGCACCATGCGTCCAAGCACGGCATAAATCTCGAGCTGCTCGAGCGGGTCGGGGCGCCCATCGCCCTGGTGTCCTCGGTGGCCGGCGGCGGCAAGTTCGGCTTCCCGCACCTCCTCGCCATGGAGGCGGTACGCGAGGCGCGGCAAGCCACCACCACCAAGGGCACCCCGCGCAAGACCGATCAGGAGCTCGGCATCCACGTCACCGGCAGCAACCTCGCTTCCGGCAAGCCAGCCGGGTCGATTGCCGTGCTCATCTCGCGGGTCTCGGGACGGCCGCTGCGGCTGTTCCGGTTCGGCGACACCCCGAACGGCGCAGTCGATCTCGCCGCGGCGCGGGAGGTCAAGTAAGGAAGCCGCCAGCCGGCGCCGTTGCGTTCGCTGTGACTGCGCTCCAGGAGCGACACTGCGAGCATGACAACCCGCCGCCCTCGCCCTGCCCGGTCCCGCGGTCCGCCTTCGCTAGCTTCCGCTTCCCGCCTGACATCATCGTCGTCGCCGTCCGCTGGTACCTCCAGTTCGGGCTGTCCTACCACGACGTCGAGGAGCTGCTCACCGAGCGGGGTGTCCAAGTCGATCACGCGACGATCTACCGGTGGGTCCAGCGGTTCACGCCGCTGCTGGCCGAGGCGGGCCGGCCCTACCGACACGCCGTCGGCGACCGCTGGCTCGTGGACGAGACCTACGTCAGGGCGGCCGGCCAGTGGCGCTATGTCTACCGGGCGATCGACCAGTTCGGCCAAGTCATCGACATGCTCGTCCCCACACGTCGCGACGCGGGTGCCGCTCACCGGTTCTTCGAGCGTGCGCTTGGCGCGACCAAGATCACGCCGGTCGAGGAACGCGCCGTTGATGCTCCGGACGTCTCAGGCCCTTGTGGCTTGGTAGGCCAGTCACGTCCTGTTTGGTCATCCGTGCGAACGACCGATCAGTGGTCGTTCGGCGGCGTCTGCTTGCTCCCTTTGATCATCCACCAGAGCGGACCAGATGGGTCCAAAGACGATCAGGACGAGCCTGTTCGCAGAGACACGCCGCTGACCTGGGGCTTTGTGGCGCGCCGCGAGGGACTCGAACCCCCAACCGCCAGATCCGTAGTCTGGTGCTCTATCCATTGAGCTAGCGGCGCTCGGAGCGGAGGCAGCGCGATTCGAACGCGCGACGGGGGCTTAACCCCGAACCCGCTTAGCAGG
>DASXRC010000133.1:0-17467 GCA_036506795.1 Micromonosporaceae bacterium | reverse complement strand
CCGGCATGACGTGGTGGACGGTGTCCTCCGGCGCGTGTTGTGGCTCGAGCCGGGGCTGGTCCGGGTCGAGGTGACCGGCGGAGTCGTCAAGCTGATCGGCCAACTGGACCGCCGGTCGACCGCCATGCTGGCGGTCCGCCTGGCGCAGGGGGTCGCGGGCGTGGTCGACGTGGTTGACGAGCTCGGCTTCGACTTCGATGACACCGTGCTGGCCGACCTGAATGCCGGCCCGCCGTACGGAACGAGTTCCCGCTCCCCGTTCGGTGCTCACCGTTAGGGCCCTCAGCTCAACCGACGGGTCGGCTTGGTGCTGCCCTGCCACGTCGTGATCCGCGAGGACGAGCGTCGTCCGACACAGGAGGTCCACCGTGGACACCGCTGTCGTGCCCGCCGAATCTCATGCGACTGGCGCGCTCGGCGACGACCGCTGGCGGGTGCTGTTCCGCTCCGGCGCCGTCGCGGCGATGATCTCCGCGCTGTTCATCCCGATCCAGATAGTGGTCTTCCTCACCTCGGACCCCCCACTCGACGGCACCGCCGGGGACTGGTTCGCGCTGCTCGCCCACGACCGGCTGGTTGGACTCATCGACCTGGACCTGCTGCTTGTCGCGGACAACGTGGTGCTGATCCCGATCCTGCTGGCCCTCTTCGTGGTGCTGCGCCGCACGCAGGCATCGGTCATGCTGCTCGCCACAGCGTTCGGCCTATCGTCCGTGGCGATGTATATCGCCACGAACCCGGCCGTCGGAATGGCCTCGCTCGCCGACGCGTACGCTCGCGCGCCGACCGCCGCGGAGCGGGCCTCCGCGCTCGGCGCGGCTGAGACCCTGCTCGCTACCTGGCAGGGCACGGGGGTTCCACGCGGCGTACCTGCTCGGCTCTATTGCGGGCGTCGCGATCGGTGCGGTCATGCTGCGCTCCGGCGCGTTGGGGCGGCCGACCGCGTACCTGATGATCCTCGGCAACGCCGTCGGGCTCGGGCTCTACGTGCCGGCCGTAGGGGTGTACATCTCGGTCTTCTCGGTCCTCTTCCTCGAGGTCTGGTATTTGCTGGTCGCCGTGCGGCTGTTGGCGCTGGGGCGGGCCGCGACGGGTACCAAACATGGAAGTGCGGTGTCCTGACCCACACCGAAGCGGCGCCCGCAGTCCGAGCGCTGACCGCGGACACGATTCGGGCCCTGGTGCGCCGAGCGTGCCGGAGGCGGTGGAGCTGGTGAAGGAACCAACTGCTCCGTTGCCGCGTCCAGCTGCAGCTGCCTAGCGATCGCATTCCTTACCCAGACCATTCGTCACGGGCGCCTGGGCTGGTCTCCTCGCGACAACACCACGGGTCGGGACGGCGAGCGGGACCGTCCGCCCGGGCTGCCTGGGCGGACGGTCCGTCAACGGACTCTCCGGCCGAGGTGGCTCAGCTGTCCGTTCGCCTGCGGTTCAGGCGCGCAGCGCCGGCTCGGCAGCGGCGTGGGGTGCCTCGCGCGGCACCGGCACGACCAGGACCGGGCAGGTCGCCTTGCGTACACACTCCTCGCTGACCGAACCGAGCACGGTGTGCCAGACCCGGCTGTGCCCGTGGCTGCCAAGGACCAACAGATCCGCGTCAGCCGCCACCGAGGTGAGCACGTCACCGGGCCGACCCTCGACCGCCTCACTGGCGATCGTGACGCCGGCGCGGTGGTGCTCCGGCACCGATTCGATCTCGTGGGCCAGCGTCTGGGTCGCCCAAGCTCGCTGCTGCGACGGGCTCGTGGCAATGACCGGGCGGCCCTCGATCCCATCCCAGCGCCACGCGATCACCGCTTGCACGGTGCCGCCCCTGCTCGCGGCCTCCCGCACCGCCCACTGCAGCGCGCGGCGGCCACCCTCGGACCCGTCGATGCCAACGATGATCCGACGCATGTTCTCCATGGCTCCTCCCTCCACGATCAGCTGCGGGACACGACGACCTTCAACGCACCCGACGTCGCCGGCGACCCGAAGACGTCGTACGCGTCGAGGAACTGGTCGAACCCGAACCGATGCGTGATCATGCTGCCGACGTCAAGCTGCCCGGCACCGAGCATGCGCAGCAGCGTCGGCGTCGAGTACGTGTCGACCAGGCCGGTCGTGATGGTCACGTTGCGGATCCACAGGTCCTCGAGGTGCAGCGTCGCCGGCTTGCCGTGTACGCCGATGTTTGCGACCCGGCCGCCCGGGCGGACGAGCGTGGTGCAGAGCTCGAACGTCTCGGGCACCCCGACCGCCTCGATCACCACGTCGGCGCCGAGCCCGTCGGTGAGGGCCAGAATCGCCGCGGCCGGGTTCGCGTCGGGGCTGACGGTCACGTCCGCGTCGAACTGCTTCGCGGCCTGCAGGCGGCTGTCCGCCTTGTCGATGGCGACGATGTGTGACGGCGAATAGAGCTTGGCCGTCAGAATCGCGGCGAGCCCGATCGGACCCGCGCCGACCACGACGACGGTGTCGCCGGGTCGAACCTGGCCGTTGAGCACGCCTACCTCGTACGACGTGGGCAGGATGTCGGCGAGCATGACGGCCGCCTCGTCGGAGATCGACTCGGGTAGCTTGTACGTGGACAGGTCGGCGAACGGCAGGCGTGCGTACTGGGCCTGGACGCCGTCGACCAGGTGCCCGAGGATCCAGCCACCGCCGTTGCGGCACTGGCCGTAGCTTCCGACGCGGCAGTAGCGGCACACACCGCACGCCGAGATGCAGGAGGCCAGCACCCGGTCGCCTTTGGCCAGCGCGGTGACGCCGGTGCCCACGTCGACCACGGTCCCGACCGCCTCGTGTCCCAGGACTCGTCCCTTCTGGACGGTCGGCACGTCCCCCTTGAGGATGTGCAGGTCGGTCCCGCAGATGGTCACGGCGTCGACGCGGATGATCGCATCACCGGGGTCGACAATCGTGGGGTCGGGAACCTCGGTCCAGTCCTTGACTCCCGGCCCGCCGTACACCATTGCCTTCATCTCTGACTCCCGTCACTCGGCGGCGACGCGAGGTCGTGGAGTGCGGTGCAACCGCAGAGCGCGGCCGGGGTCGCCCGTTTCGACTTCAGCCTCATGCGTTCGGACGTGGTTGGCGCAGAGCCGAAGCACCTCACCAGGCGGGCCCTTCGGCCCGCGCGGGAACATGGCTCTATGGCAGCCGGATGCTCTGTGGATGGTGGAAGAAGTCCGTCGGGTCGTACCGTCGCTTCACCTGCTGTAGCCGGGGGTAGTTGGCGCCGTAGTAGGCGGACGGCCAATCAGGCAGGTCCTCGTCCGCGTAGTTCTGGTAGACCTCGCCGCTGAGGTACGGCCGCAGCGTTGCCGCGAGGTCGTCCGCCCAGGCCACATTGACGTCGGTCTCGTCGTCGCGTTCCCACAGCGAGATGATCGAGATGTAGAACAGCGACGCCCGGTGGACGAAGGCCGTCGCGTCGGCCGGTACCCGGGCGACCGCGCCGCCACCGAGCAGGTCGAAGCGGGCCATCGAGTAACCGGACGGCACCCGCCTGAACCGATCGACGATGTGGGCGAAGGCCTCGTCGCCGAAGCCCCCGTCCCGGAAGTACCCGCCGCGCCACTTCGACTGCAGGCCGTACACAATTTCTGCTCCCAGCGACCGTTGCAGGTCGTCGTACGAGGTCGGCGCGAACGCGTCGAACAGCGGCCGGCCGAGCGAACGGATCGGCGCGAGGTGTGGCTCGGCGTCCGACGGCGGCCCCACGTACAGGCCGTAGAGCATCACCACCTTCTCGCCCTCGGGATACGGGTCCGTCGTGAACACGAGATACAGCGCGAGCCGATCCTCGTCGCGGTCGCGGTACAGGTCTCGGTACGACCGCAGGACGTCCTCTGCCTGCTCGATCGGCCACCCGATCACCCCGCCCACGACTGTCTTCGGCACTGGGTCCAGGCGATACCGGAGGCGAGTCACGACGCCGAAGCCGGCTCCTCCGGCGCCTTTCAGAGCCCACAGCAGGTCGGGATGCTCGTCCTCCGTGACTCGCAGCACCCGACCCTCCGCATCGACCATCTCGGCCTCGATGATGTGGTCGCACGCCAGGCCGTAGCGGCGGCCCAGGAGGCCGTAGCCGCCACCCAGGCTGTATCCGGCGTTGGAGACGGTGGGACACTCACCGCCCGGCGCGGCGTATCCGTGTGGCTGCCCGGCCTCACCGTCGACCATGGCGTCGACGTACGTGACCCGGTCGACGTCACGCCACCCGCAACCCGCCTCGACGCTCGCGGTCGCGGCGGCCGGGTCGAACGCGACCCTCGTCATCGAGGCGAGGTCTATCACGAGTCCACGGTCAACGAGCGAGAACCCGCACGCGTGGTGGCCGCCGCCGCGGACCGAAACCGGCAACCCGGCCTCGCGGGCGAAGGTGACCGCCGCGACCGCGTCGTCGGTGTTGGTGCACTGGCACAGGATCGCCGGGCGGTTCCTGATCCGGGTATTGAAGAGCACCCGACCGCGCTCGTAGTCGCGGTCGTGCGGGGCGAGGATGTCGCCACGGAACCGGTCGCGGAGCGTCGAAAGGTCAACGGGCACGGAACGTCATCCTGCTACACGACGACGAAGAGGTACAGCGTCGCGCGTAGGTGGACCGGCCGCACCGATGTGCGGTCCGAGGGCCGCGCGGGCACGACCCTCGGACCGCGAGCCTCTCAACGGCGACTGAGTTTGACGATTCGCTCCTCGAAGTCGAAGCCGCAGAAGACGGGCCCGCACGCCACGGCAAACGTGACCGAGGCCGCCTTGCCGCCGGCGAACTTGCCGCCGAAGTCGGGGAAGATCTCGACCGACCACGGCCGGCTGACGCCGTCGCACGCGACCTCCATCGAGCCGACGCCGAAGACGACGAAGCGCCCAACCTGCTGCCGCAGCTCGACGTCCAAGAACGCGAAGTCGACCTGGCCGACGCAGGAGATCATGCCGGACACGGTCGCGCTGCCGGTCCTCGGGTCGAACCGCGCGGTGGGGTTGACCGTGACGTCGACAACTGGAGGCGGCGGCGCCTCCGAGACGCTGAGGTTGAGGGTGCCGCCGTTGCCGGTGCCATCCAACTGGTCGTCGATGATGAGCAGGTGGTACGCGGTACCGGAGAAGGCCTCGAACGCAACCGCGCCCGGCCCGCAGGTGACGAGCTCGAAGGTGCCCGGCGTACCGGTCACCACGAGAACTCCGGCCGAGTAGTTGGACTGTGAGACGTCGACCAGCACCGCCTGGTCGGTGGCGGGCGTGACCGTGTACCAGACGCTCGCGTCCAACGCGGGAGCGCCACAGGCCTCGTTCGCCTGGGTGTCGTCGGCGTCGGTTGTCGCCTCCGACGTGTCCTGCGTCGCGGTGAACGGCAGGGCACCGATGGCCACCGCCCCCGCGAAGGTGTCGTTGGCCGGTGGTGCCGCGAACGCCGGAGCGGCGACCGCGAACGTGGCGAGGGTGGCCGTCAGCCCGGCGACGCCGAGCTGCGCAACCCGAGATGTGACTCGCACGATTGCCCCTTTCTCGTGGCCGGATCACCGCGGACCCGCGGAAACCCATACCTGCCCGACGCGGTCGATGGGGTGCCGGTTGCGCATTGTCGGATGTCAATCACACCGCCGCTTGTCACCGCAAGATCATCTGGTCAGAGCCGGGCCAAACCGGCCAGACAGGGCTAGCCTGGTGAATAGCGCCAATCATGCTTGGTGATATTCAGATTGGGGGACACAGATGACCGGCATACGGCGGCTACGCGAATCTGGGGTGTCCGTCTGGCTCGACACCCTCTCGCGCGACCTCCTCGACAGCGGGGACTTCGAGCGTCTCGTCGAACGCGGCGTCACAGGTGCGACCTCGAATCCGACCATTTTCGCGAAGGCCATCACCGAATCCTCGGCGTACGACCGGCAGCTGCGCGAGCTGTCCACGTCCGGTGTCCGGAACCCACGGGAGCTGTTCTTCGCCCTCGCCCTGGAGGACGTCCGCGCCGCGGCCGCCCAACTCCGCCCGGTCTACGACGCCACTCACGGCTGGGACGGCTACGTCTCCTTCGAATGCACGCCTGACATCGCCAACGACGCCGCCGCGACCCTCGAGCAGGCGCGTGACCTGTGGAGCCGGCTCAACCTGCCCAACGTGATGATCAAGGTACCCGCGACACGGGCCGGCGTCACCGCGATCGCGGAACTCACCGCCCGCGGCGTCAACGTCAACGTGACGCTACTATTCGCCCTCCAGCGGTACGACGAGGTCATCGACGCATACCTGGCCGGGTTGGAACGCCGGCTCGAGCAAGGCCGACCGATCGACCACATCGCGTCAGTGGCGTCCTTCTTCGTCTCCCGAATCGACACCAGAGCCGACGGTCAGCTGCCGGACGACTCCCCGCTCCGCGGACAGATCGCCGTCGCAAACGCCCAACTGGCCTACCGGCTCTACGAGCAACGATTCGCCAGCGAACGCTGGGAGGCTCTCGCCAGCGCCGGAGGCCACCGCCAGCGTCCACTGTGGGCGAGCACGGGCACGAAGAACCCGGCCTACTCGGACGTGCTCTATGTCGAGCAGCTGATCACACCGGGCGCCGTGAACACCATGCCTCTGGCGACCCTGGATGCGTTCGACGACCACGGCGACACCCACGCGGGGAGCGTCGATCCCGGTGCCGCCGATCGGATCCTCGAGTACGCGCGTGCAGCCGGTGTCGACCTCGACGGGATCACCGCCGCCCTCGAAACCGACGGCGTCCAGTCCTTCGAGGACTCGTACGACAAACTCATCGGCTGCATCAACCACAAGCTCGGCGCGCTGACGCCGCAAGCGAGCGGCTGACATCGTGTCCGGTCACGCTGGCGATCCGCCGTCGCCGGCTGACAGCCTCGGCTGGCCGCCCGGCCCCTCAGCTTCGGCGCCGGTCGCCTCCGCGAGGTCCGCCGCCTCGGTGGCCACCTCCGTGGCAGCGTGCGCGACGGCTGCCGCTTCGGCGGCCGCGGCGGCTCTAACGGCCACCTCGTCCGCCCGGAACGCCGTGTCGGCGTCGGGCGCCCGCCTGCGCAGCGCGCGTACGTCATCGGCGACCGCTTGCGCCCCCGCCTCCGCCGCGGCGGCGGCGTTAGCGGCAGCCTCGGTGGCCACGTCGATCACCCGACGGACCGCCTGCCGCGGCCGCTCGGCGATGAGCGGCGGGCGCCAGGGCTCGGACGCGGGACGTACCGCCGCCTCGATCTCCACCCGCAGTCGGTCGACGGCGGCCAGCAGCGCACCGTGCTGCTGCCAGGCCGCCGCGTCGGCCTGGGGGTCGACCAGCAGCAGTTGGCCAAGCCGGTCGCGTCGGCGGTGTAGGTCGACCAAGTGCTCCTGCACCCTGGCGCGGGCCGTCTCGACCGGGCCGGCACCCGCGGCGACCTCGGCCACGCCACCCATGGCCTCGGCGGCGCATTCGAGCACGTCGGCGAGCGCGGCGCGAGCCTCCGGGCCGTACGCCTCGGTGTCCTTGTCCGACGGCAGGTAGAAGGTGCGGTCGAACATCTCCCGGCACAACGTCCGCAGGAGGATGTAGCACAGCTCCATCCCGGTCAGCGCGGTGCGCAGCCGCGGCTGCGCCTCGCGGACCTCGTCGCCACGCGGATTGAGCAGTGCGCTCTGTTCGGCGCGTGCGAGGGACCCGACCGCCCGGGAAACGTCCGGGCCCAAGGCCCGCGCCTCGTTGAGCCAGCGGTCCGCCGCCGCGCGCGACCACCCCCTGCGCAGCTCCCCGGCCATTCCGCGCAGGAACTCAGCCAGCCGCGCGGCCAGGTCTCCGATAGCGGCGCCGGCCGGGCGCACGTGCACTGGCGGGGCGATGGTGAAGTTGACCGCGACTCCGATCGCGGCGCCGACGAGCGTCTCGTACACTCGGCCGACGGCCGCGCTCTCGGCGCCGACGCCGCCGACGGCGAGCACGAGCATCGCGCTGACGGGTACCTCGACCGTGTGCGGTCCCAGCCGCAGGAACGGCCCGACGGCGAGCGAAACCGCCACCACGGCGCCGAGGCTCCACCAACTCAGCCCGACGAACGTGGCGATGCCCACCGCGAGGAGTACGCCGGCCAGCACGCTGAAGATGCGCTGGATGCCCTGGGCTACGGTCTCGTACACGGTCAGCTGGACCACCAGCAGCGCGGTCAACGGCGCGAGGATCGGCGCTTGACTCGTGTTGAGCTGGTCGGCGACGACGTAGGACAGGACCGCGGCGAGCGTGGACTTGGCGGTGCGCAGGCCCGGCACCCGGCCGAACCGTGCCACCACGGCGGTGCGCGGATGGCGGACAAGAGCGGATATCCGCATCGCTCCTCCTCAACGGGCGACCGCGCACCGGTACACGTCCATTGTCCGGTCCGCCTGACCAAGGGCGAGTTCCCGCGCTGTACGGCACTTGACAATCGTGATGTCGAAGACCGGCCGGCTGCTCCGACTGGCTCATGAAGGCCCTGATCCCAAGCAGAGAGGACAAGCCATGAAGTATGTCGCACTCGTCTACAACAACCCGGGGGCGTTCGAGGCCCTGTCGCAAACCGAACGTGACCAGCTGATGAGCCAGGCCGACGCCTTCCTCAAGGAGTTCACCGCGTCCGGAGAGCTCCAAAGCGAAGGAGTAGCGCTCGCCGACCCCTCGACCGGCAAGACCGTGCGGGTGCGAAACGGCCTCCCGAGCGTGACCGACGGCCCATTCGCGGAGGCGAAGGAGCAGCTGGCCGGCTACTACGTGCTCGAAACCGAGAGCCTCGAGCGGGCGACCGAGATCGTCGCCCACGACCCCGCCGCCCGCTTCTGGGCGGTCGAGGTGAGGCCGATCATGGACATGGCCGGCGCGGAGATGTAACCCCCGCCGGCCTCGGACCGCTGGCGGCCTCGGACCGTGAGCGGAACGCCATGGACGTTACGCAGCCCGGATGACGTCGATGGCGTTCCGCTCGCGACGTTGGGCGCGTTCGACCGTGATCCTGTTGCCGTAAACGAGCAGCTGGCGCTCATATCGGAGTTTTGCCCCTATTTAGTCCTAACCTGGCTAACCTTGGTTGGGATCGTCCATGCGGGGGTTGAGATGCGATCACGGACGGTTGGCGCCGTACTCGCCGTGCTTGGCGTGCTGTGCCTGGCCGCGGCGGCGATTCTGGCCTGGGTCGTCGCGCCCAGCCGCGCCAAACTGCCCAGCGACCTCAGCACGAACCGCCAGTACTCGGGAATGGCGAAGATCGCGCTCGACCCGAGCGCGCTGGCGAGCGGCAACCTGAGGCAGGCCGTGCTCATCGCGCGTCCGGCGGATGTCGACCGGAAGGTCAAGGTGCAGGCGACCAGCGGAGACGCCGCCGAGGTGCAGGACAGCCGCACGATCTCCGCCGGCGGCGTCCAGATCGGCGCGACCAACGTGTCGTACGCCGTCGACCGCAAGAGCCTCCTGGCGGTCAGCAGCCACCCGAGCGGCTGGACAGTGTCTCCCGCGCAGGGCCTGACCGTGAGTTTCCCCATCGGGTCGAAGAAGCAGACCTATACCGGATGGGTCAACGAGACCCAGAGCACGACGCCGGTGAAGTACGTCAAGGAGGAGACTCACGCCGGCGTCGACACGTTCGTTTACCAGTCGGACGCGACCGCCAAGCAGATCAAGGATGAGCAGGTCTTGTCCGCGCTGCCGAAGGCGATACCAGCGGGCACGCTGGCCCAACTGGCCTTGAGCCTGCAAGTGCCACCCGACGTGGCGGCGACGCTGAGCAGGGCGCTGCCGAGCACCGGTCAGCCGGTGCCTCTGAGCTATACCTACGAGGTCCACTCCACGTACTGGGTCGAGCCCACGACCGGCTCTGTCATCGACGTTCAGCGCGAAGAGATCCGCAGGGCGGGCCTGCAGCTGCCGAACGGCACGACGGTCGCGGATGTGTTGTCCGTGTACGACGTAACGACCAAGGGAACCGACGCGAGCGTGAAGGCTGCGGCGACCGACGCCCAGGACAAGAAGGACTCGCTCAACGCGGTGCGCCGCACGTGGCCGCTGTCGCTCCTGGGCGTCGGCGTCGTGTTGCTCGCGGTGGGGCTGGTTCTCGCACTCCGCCGTCCCCGCCCCCGACCGATGGCGAGCGATTCGTAACGCCACATCACGATGATGCGTGGGAGGAACCGACAATGTCTGATGTTTCCGTTCCGGGCGGCGAGATGCCGGTGCTGGACGAGGTTGTCCGCATGACGATGGATAGTGCCGACCGCTCGGGCCTGAACCCCCGCACCTACTTCATGGTGCGCATCGCGGCTCTGGCCGCGACCGGTGCCGGGCCGGGAGCTTGGGTCGCCAACCTCGGCGCTGCCGCGGACAGCGGAGTGACGAGGGACGATGTGCAGAGCGTGCTAGTCGCGGTGGCGCCGGTCATCGGCACCGCGCGCACCGTTTCCGCGGTGGGCAACGCGCTGCGGGGCGTTGGTCTCGCGGCGGCGGTCGTCGACGAGGATCTGGACGTGTAACCGAGGGGCCTCAGCGCAGCGGGCCCTCGCCTTCCCCGTCGGGGTCGTCGACCACGTGAATCGCGGCCTCCTCGGCGCTGGCACCTCCCGCGTCGACGCCAGCGTCCCAGGCCACCGCGTCGGCCTCTTCGTCCTCGCCGAAGCCCTCGTCCTCCGCCACGAGGCGGCCGGCCCGCTCCTCCTCCTCGTAGCCGCGCCGAGTGAGCTCGTCCTCGTCCTCGTCAACGGCGTCCTCGGTGTACGGGTCGATGTCCGGCTCCTCCTCGGCGAGCAGTTGGTCCAGGGACTCCCCGGCGCGCTCCTCAGCGGGGGTGGTGCCGAAGCGGTTCGCCCCGGACCAGCGGTCCGCCGCCGCCACGCCCGTGTCGAGTGGGTCTTCGACGCGATCGTCATCGAGGGTGTCGGAGGCATCGAGAACTCCGTCGTCTTCGACCACGTTCCAGTCCTCGACGCCCTCTGTCCTGTCGTCCTGGCTCATGGTTCTCCCAAGGTCGTTGCCGTATGCGCCAAAGGCTCAGCGTAGGCGCGGTTGCCGCCCAGCCGTGGAATGTGCGGCGTTCTCGCGCCGGGTTGTGGAAGATGATCATTGCCGCGATCGGGGATGCGCGACGGCGGCCAGCAACGGGGTGGATCCGGTGGCCGTCGTGATCGTCGTCGTGAAGCCGTTGTCGGTAAGGGCCGCAGCCAGCCGTTCGGCGATCCCGCGTAGCCGCGATCTGTCTGGCGGCTCATAGAACAGGTAGAGCGAACCGTCCGGCCTCAACCACGCGCGTACAAGATCAAGTTCCTTCGCGGGAGAGCGTATCCAGAACAGGCTCACATTGATCGCGAAGATCTTGTCGAACCGATCCGGCCCCAGGTTCGTCTCCTCGAGCGCGACGGCGTGGACCGCCGCCTTGCCGGACGAGATGTGCTCGCGGTTGCGCTGCCGTGCAAGGCGAACCATGGTGGCCGAGCGGTCGAGCGCGGTGATCTTGCCAGTCGTCAGGCCGGCACAGATCACGGAAATCGCGACGCCCCGGCCACAACCGATCTCGAGGAGATGATCGTTCGGACGCACGGTCAGCATCTCCACGGCCCAGCGGACGCGCTCCGGTGTCGCCGTGGCCGCCATGTACGAAACGCTACGCGGCCGCCGATCCTCCTACGACCCGGCGACCAGCCCCAAGGCTCGAGCCCGGGCGGTCGCGTCGTGCCGGGTCCGGACCTCGAGCTTGTCGAAGATGGCGGCGACGTGACTGTCCACCGTGCGGACGGACAGCACGAGCCACGCCGACCGTCCGGCAGCTTCTGTCGGAGATCAGCGCAGGGATGAGGGACGAGGTGCGTGCCCTATCCGCGCTGCATGGTTGCGGCTGACGCTCGCCCGCGGACGCGGCGCGACCGCTTCGACGGCCTAGCCCGCACCCTTGATCTTGCGCCAGCCGCCGGCGCGGTTGTTGGCGATGATCTGTTTGAACATGGCGCTGAGGGCGCGCCCGTTGATCCTTCCGCCCTGCCGGATCGCCACCGTGCGCGCGGTTTTGTTGTCGTGTCCGCCCGTGATGATGCCCTGCGGATCCGGGACGATGCCGTCGTCGTACAGGAAGATATTGACGTGGTCCTTTGCGGCCAGGAGCGCACAGATGTTTCCTTGCAGCACGAAGTACGGCTGGACTCTGCGCTTGATCGTCTCCGCAACTTCCGGATCAGCGGCGTGGACGAGGTCGCGAACCCTACGGCAAATGGCCTGCTGCCACTCGGGCAGCGCGTCGATGTAGGCGTCTACGCGCGGGTCGGCGGTGTATGTCATGGCCAGACCACGGTAGCAGCGGCGGGATCACGACGTTTGGCGGCGACGGCGCGCCGACTTCGTCGCGACGAAACTTTCGTCCGGGCCCGTTCGAACCGCTCGACCGCTGTCCGCGTGCTTGAGGGATGCAGCCCCCAAGTGCATCGTGACCAGCCAGGCCACCCCCCGCGCCGCAGCGGGCCGCGGCGCAGACGGACGCGGCCGGGCGCTTATGGGTACGCGTCCGGCCGCGTCCGGTGGCATTCCGATCGATACCCGACTCAGGAGACCGTGAACGCCGTCTCCACCTCGGCGACGCCGGGCCCCTCGATCTTCAGTGTCCAGGAGCCGGAGGCGTCGAGGGCCACGACCGTTTCGGCCGTGCCGTTCGGGTCGGTCTCGACCTCGGCGACGACCTTTCCGGTTGGGTCGATGATCTCCAGTTCGCGCTTGACGGCGGTCTTGTTCTCCAGCTTGAACTCGACCTTCTCGCCGGTCTGGGCGGTGAGCCCGTCGGCGCCCTCAACCTCGGATGCGGTGACCTCGATCTCGATCTCGCGGTCGTACGCCGGCTGAGCGGATGCGGCCGCGGTGGCGCCCGCGACGCTGATCGGCGTGCGGATGCCGTCGCCGGTCTGCCCCGGCTTGCACGCGATCTCGTATTTGCCGCCGGGCAGGGTCACATTCAGGTCGCGCGTCAGGCTTGGCCCGATGTTCTCCACCTCGCCGATGACCTTCGTGAAGGCGCCGTCGTGCTCGCCGTAGACGTACACCTCCGTGGTCTGGTTGCCCTTGTTGGTCACGGTGAACGTGACCGGGCCCGGATCGAAGGTCGTCGTGGCGACCGCGCAGGTGCTGTCGGTGGCGGTGACCGCCACGCCGGCGCCCTTCGCCCCGGTGGGGTCGTCGCCGCAGGCGGCCAAGGTCCCCAGTGCGCAGACACCGGCGGCGAAGACAACGAAACCGTTCTTCACGAACTCTCCCAACGAATGAAGTGACGCGCTGCGCGCTGTGCGGTCAGGCGGTGGGGGCCGACGTCGAGGGCGCCGGCGTCGGCGCGGTGGCCTTGACGGGTCGGAAGAACAGCGTCATCACCGGCACCGTGTAGGCGAGCCAGGTGGCCACCTCCAGCCAGGTGGAGGCGGGGCTGAAGTTGAAGACACCCTTGAGCAGGGTGCCGTACCAGCTCCCGGGAGGAATCTGGGCCGACACGTCGAAGGCGAGCGCGTTGAGGCCGGGCAGGAGGCCGGCCTCCTGCAGATCGTGTACGCCGTAGGCGAGCACGCCGGCCGCCACGATGATGAGCGCCGCCCCGGTCCAGGTGAAGAACCGGGCGAGGTTGAGCGTGACCGCACGCCGGTACAGCAGCCAGCCCAACACGATCGCGCAGGCGATGCCGAGGCCGGCGCCGATGAGCGGGGCGGTGGTCTGCCCGGTCGCCTGCACCGCAGTCCAGAGGAAGAGCGACGTCTCCAGACCCTCGCGCCCGACCGCTATCGCCGCCGTGATGGCCAGCGCGACCGAGCCGATCGCGAGCGCGGCGTCGATCTTCCCGTGCAGCTCGGACCTCAGCGAGCGAGCGGTGCGTCGCATCCAGAAGATCATCCAGGTGACGAAAGCGACCGCGATGATCGACAGCACACCGCCGAAGGCCTCCTGTGCCTCGAAGGTCATCTGCGCGGAGGTGAAGCTCAGGACCGCCCCGAACGCGAGGCTGACCGCCACCGCCAGCCCCACGCCCAACCAGACCGGCGTCAGGCGGTCCTTGCGGCCGCTCCTGACCAGGTAGGCGACCAGAATGCTGACCACGAGCGTGGCCTCGAGGCCCTCCCGCAGGCCGATTAGGAAGTTGCCCAGCACACCACACCTCGGAGTCCGGAGCCTTAGCTAGGTAAGGCTTACCTTGGTGAGGGCAACCTAAGGCAGCGGCCACCGCTGCGTCAAATAGATGGTGGGAAGTGTGTGTGGTGCGGTGCGAGGGTCGGGCGCGTCGAGGGCCTACGTGAGGTCCTCCGGCGTGTAGTCGCGCGGCTCAACGAGCACCAGCCAGTTGCCGGACACGTCCCGCATCACCGCCTCGATTCCGTACGGCCTCTCCGCCGGCTCCTGTACGAACTCGACGCCCTTCGCGACGAGCTCGGCATGAGTCTTGCGGCAGTCGTCGACCCGGAGGCCGAGGCCGCCCAGTTGCCCCTTCTCGAGCTGCCGGCGGATGAAGTCGGCCGCGTCGGCGTCTAGCGGCGGGCCGGGGGTCATGAGCGTGAGCTCGAGTTCGGGTTGGCTGGGGTGGCCCACGGTGACCCACCGGAATCCCTCACCCGTGGTTGCGTCCGTGCGGAGCTCGAAGCCGAGCACGTCGACGTAGAAGTCGCGCGCCTTGTCCTGGTCGAGGCAGAACACGTTTACCAACGAAACATTAGTGATCATGCCTAGGAGCCTACGGTTCGGCCCGCGTCGCGCGCTTCTCCGAGATTGCGCGATCCGGTGGTCCCGCCGGGGTCGAGGGCGCCACGCATGAACAGGTAGCAGCCGGGGACGAACGGCCCGCCGCGGGCGGCCCATCGATCGCGGTACGCCGTGGGGCTCTCCCCAACAAGCTCCGTGAACCGGGACGAAAAAGACCCCAGGCTGGCGAACCCGACCGCGACGCACACCTCGGTGACCGTGAGGTTGGCGGTCCGCAGCAGATCCTGGGCCCGTTCGATGCGTCGTCGGGTGAGGTACCGGATCGGTGTCTCCCGGTACGCCGACTCGAAGCTGCGTGCGAAGTGAGTTCTGGACATGCGCGCGACAACCGCGAGCTGTTCCAGATCCAACGGAGCGGCGTAGTGCCGGTCAATGTGGTCGCGTGCCCGTCGCAGATGCGCGAGCATGCCCACGGGCACGCGCCGGGCCGTTCGGCTCACCCCCCAACCCTACGTATGGGGCGGGGTCACGGCACGGGCCGGTCCTTCTTCGGTAGCTTGGCGACCACGGCGTCGTACGAGGCGTCGATCGCCTCCAGGATCTCCTCCTCGGGGATCGCGCCGTCGACCCGCAGGGTGTTCCACCCGGACCGTCCAATGTAGGCCATCACCGACGCGTCGTCCGGGTACCGGGCGAGCCACTCGTCCGCCATCTCACGGTTGGCACCGCACTTGAGCCCGACCGAGTTCGAACCGAGGAACGCGAAGATCCTCGAGCCCACCTTCGCCACAACGTCGCCTTCCCACGGTTCGTCCTGCCACGCGCCGGGCTTGGACAGGCAGTAGGAGAGCAGCTCTTCCGGCGTCATGGCCTCACCGTAGCCAGCGCCGGGCGGGGCGTGGAGCGCTAGGGCACGCTGCCGAGCGGGGGCGACGGAGACGGCGCCGGAGGGAGGATCGTGGTCGGTGGAATCTTGACGTTGGGCAGCACCCCCGGCGATGACTCGTCGGACCGCCGGTCGCGGGCGGCGTACCGATCTCTGCTGTGCCGATCCTTGCGGCCGTGGGGACGTCGCGCCGGTGCTTTGCGTTGACGAGCTTCGCCCGGGGGGCGTCCCCGATGCAGCCTGCACGATGCCGGGGTGTCGCAGGCCAGCCAGCACCCTCGCCTCGGTGTGGAACGTTGCGCGAATCCGGGTTCGGTCAGCAGCGCCGGCGAGACCACCTTCACGGCGACTGGGCGGCCGAGTACGACATCGGTTGAGGACCACACATCGGACATTCCACCCGGAGCTATCCGGTGGTCGAGCCGGTATCGGTTGGCGATCGTCGTTCCCGGAGTGGGCACGACCCTTGCCGTACCCGCCCGCGGAGTCGCGCATACCCCACGGCGGGCGACGCTACGATGCTGACCGAGATTGATCAGCGTGCGGGTTTGGCTCGAGCCGGTAGCCGGCGCCGCGGATGGTCTGGATGCTCGCGCGGCCGAATGGCCGATCGAGCTTCTCACGCAGGTAGCGGATGTACACATCGACAACGTTCGAACCGCCGTCATAGGCGGTGTCCCACACGTGGTCGATCAGGTGGCTGCGGGAGAGGACCTCGCCGGGGTGGCGCATGAGCTCGTGGAGGAGTGCGAACTCCTTGGCCGACAGGGCCACGGGCACGCCTCCGCGGGTCACCGAGTGACGGGCCGGGTCGAGCACCAGGTCGTCCACCGTCAGCACCGGGGGGCGCTGCGCCGGCGCGCGCCTGGTCAGCGCCCGCACGCGGGCGAACAGCTCGGGCAGGGCGACCGGCTTGATGAGGTAGTCGTCGGCGCCGGCGTCCAGGGCGGCCACCCGGTCGGCGACGGTCTCCCGCGCGGTGATCACAAGGATCGGGACCCAGCGGGCCTCGGCGCGCAGCGTCCGGGTCACCGTGACGCCGTTCGGTGCCGGGATCATCAGATCAAGAACGATGAGGTCGTACGCGTTCTCCCGCGCGGCCCACAGCGCCTCGCCGCCGGTGCCGACGACGTCGACGGCGTGCGCCTGCCCGGCCAGCGCCCGGCGGAGGGCATCGGCCAGCCGGGGGTCGTCCTCGACCAGCAGCAGCCGCACGGCGCTACCGTACGCCGCATGAGGGGAGCGCTGCGGCGTCTCCGACCGGCCACCCTGCGCGGGCGGATCACGATGGCGTACGCCAGCGGGGTTGTGCTCGTGGTCGCGGCCGCCACGCTGTTGGCGTACCTCTTCATCGCCGGCCAGGTCCGCAGCGCGCCGGCGGAGGATCTCGAGGTCCGGCTGCGCGATCTGCGTAGCGCCCCGGCCAGCGACGTCGCGGTGGACCCGTACGCCCAGCTGGTGCGCGGCGGTCGGGTGCTCACGCGCTCGCCGGCCGCGCCGGAGGGTCCGGTCCTGGCGCCTCCCGAGCTGGCCCGCGCGCTCGCCGGCGAGGTGGTGGTGAGCGAGGTGCCCGGGCTACGCGGCGACGCCATGCTGGCGGCCGAACGCCGGCCGGATGGCGACGTCCTCGTGGTGGGCGCGAGTCTGGCCGCCACCCAGCGCGCGATCGATCAGGTGCTGGTCGGGCTCCTCGCGGCCGGGTTGGTGTTGGCCGCCGGCTCGGTCCTTGCCGTCTACCGGCTGGTCAACGCCGCGCTTCGCCCGGTGGCGTCGCTCACCCGCGAGGCCGCGCAGATCACGGCGGAGGCGGCCGACCGGCGGCTGCACGAGCCGGGCGGCGACGATGAGATCGGCGGGCTGGCCCGCACGCTGAATCAGATGCTCGACCGGCTCGACGCGGCGTACCGGCGGGAGCGCGCGTTCGTCGACGAGGCCGCGCATGAGCTTCG
>DASXRC010000132.1:0-2347 GCA_036506795.1 Micromonosporaceae bacterium | reverse complement strand
CCCGCCGAGTTGCCAGTCGTGCCGCGCCGGGGAGACCGCCAGCGAGAAGCCGGACAGGACGATGAACACGACCACGGCGAGGTGTCCGTACAGCAGCCAGCCGGTCCACGCCGGTCCGGTGTTGGCGGGGTAGCCGGGGTACGACAGCAGCCAGCAGTGGTGCACCATCACGAAGAGCGCCGCCAGGCCGCGGATCCCGTCGAGGCCCACGAGCCTGGCCCGCTCGCGCGGTGCGGCCATTGGCGCGGCTGTCGTCACGCCCCCGGCCGCGGGGCTCATTCCCGCCACTGTGCTCACCGCGAGCTCACGATCTCGGCACAGCGCCGGATCGCCGCCTGGCGTACGTCGTGCGGCGTTTGCGACTTGGCGGAGATCATCATGGCGATCGCCTCGGGGCCCAGCTGCTCGGCGAACGCGATGGCCGCGTCATGGTCGAGGGGTGTGCGCTGCCAGTTGTTGTGGCTGATCGTCGTTTCTGCGGGCGGCTTCGGCCGCGAAGCGGAAAGGACCTCGTCGACGAACACGCCGTACAGGATGAACTCCGAGATGTGCAGTTGGGAGTTGAACGCGTCCAGCCAGTCGCGGCCGGTCCTCTCCCGGATCCGCCGCTGGAGCGCCCGCACCAGCGGTGGGTGCCAGAAGTTCAGCGGGCTCACGTAGTCCGGCAGCGGTGGCGGCGGTGCCGGGGGAAGGCCCAGGAGATCGCGCGCGACACGGTGCCAGGTGACGTGCCGTTGCATGTCCGCGGTCACGCCGTTTGCCTCGCGGTAGAGGCTCGGCCGTCCAGCGACGGCGAACCGGTCCGTCCGTACAGGCCGGACGAGGACGACGTCGGAATCGGCGAGCAACACGACGTCCGCGTCCATCTGGCCGGCGGTGGCGAGCTTGACGGCCTGCTGCATGACCCATCCGCGGACCGGCGGCCACGGGCGCCGCAGGTTGACGTGCAGGTTCGCGCGTGGCACGCCGACGTACCGCGGCGGCAGCAGTTCGGAGCTGGTCCACACCCGGCAGCGAGGGCCCTCGTACCGCGCGAAGAGGCCGCGGTCGCGGGCCGGCACGACGACGTGGTGCACGGTGTCCTCCGGCGTGAACCGCAGCACCGAGCCGTGCAGGTCGGCGAACATGTCCGCGTCGGGCCGGTAGGTCGGCGTGATGACGGCCAGGTCGGTCATGGCGCTATCCTGTCGGGCGGCGAGAGGGGGCGGCGCGGTGAGCGAGGCGGGACATCCGACCGGCGAGCGGCAGCCGATGGTGAGCATCGTCGTGCCCGCCCACAACGAGGAGGCCGTACTCGACGGCAACCTGCGGCGGCTGCTCGCTGGCACGAGGCCGGGCGAGTTCGACGTCGTCGTGGTGCCGAACGCCTGCTCCGATCGGACGGCCGACGTCGCCCGGCGGGTGGGCGTACGGGTCGTGGAGACGCCGGTGCCCGGCAAGGTGCCGGCGTTGCGTCTCGGTGACGAGGCCTGCCGCACCTTTCCGCGGATCTACCTCGACGCGGATGTGGAGCTGACCGCCGAGTCGGTGCGCGCCCTGGTCGCCGCGGCCGCCCAGCCCGGCGTTCTCGCGTGCGCGCCGGCTCCACGCCTCGACCTCGACGGCGTCGGCAGGGTGGTGCGTCGGGTGCACCGCGTGCACGAGCACCTCATCGCGCCGTCGCGGGCGCTGTCCGGGGTGGGCGTCTACGTCCTCACCGAGCGCGGGCACGCGCGGGTCTTCCCGATGCCGGACGTGATCTCCGACGATGGTTGGGTCCATGCCAGCTTCACCCCTGATGAGCGTGTCGTCGTGCCCGAGGCCCGGTCGCTAGTCCGCCCGGCCCGGACCGTCTCGGCGCACCTCAACCGGAGGATGAGGGTGCGGCGCGGCAACCGGCAGCTCGCCGAGCTCGGCCGCGCCGCGCCCGAGGGTCGGCTGCGGCTGCGGTCTCTCGTCACGCTGGTGACGCGCCGTGTGGTGAGCCCGGTCGACGCTGGTTGCTACCTGGCCGTGCTCGCCCTCGACCGGGCGCTGACCCGGCTCCGGCCCGCTCATCGGGCCGCGTGGGGCAGCGACGCGAGCAGCCGCTCGGCGCCGGCCTGAGTCGTTGCCGACGGCCGCCCCGTATGCGGCCAGGAGAGCGGCGCGGGAGTGGCCCCACGACAGGGGACCGGCGACGCGGGCCCGGCCGATCTCGCCCATCCTGATCCGCTCCTGCGGGTCTTCGAGCAGAACGGCGATCAACTTGGCGAACTCCGACTCGTCGTTGGCCGGCGCGTAGACGGCGGCCTCGCCCGCGGACACTCTCGCCTCCCGAAGGTCGAACGAGACGATCGGGCGGGACATCGCCATGTACTCCATGATC
>DASXRC010000131.1:0-27264 GCA_036506795.1 Micromonosporaceae bacterium | reverse complement strand
CTGGGACGCGGCGATCAAACGGGTCACCGACAAGTATCCGGACATCACGGTCAAGAAGCTGGTCTCCCCCGACCAGGACCGCACGACGTACGCCAAGCAGCTGCTCACGTCCGGCCAGTTCCCGGACGTGATGATCGCCGTCTCGCCGGCCGGGTTCGCCGAGGCCGGCAACCTCGCCGAGTGGACACCCGACGAGCTCAAGGACTTCCAGTTCCCACAGAACGGGGCGGTCAAGGGCAAGGTCTACCAGCTCCCGGCGAACACGCAGACCATCCCGGTCGTGTACTACAACAAGAAGCTGTTCGCCGACGCCGGCATCACCGCGGCGCCGAAGACGTACGCCGAGCTGCTCGACACCGCGGCCAAGCTGAAGGCCAAGGGCATCACGCCGTTCGTCGTCGGTGGCGTGCACGACGCGCTCGGGCCGACGTTCGCCGGCATCCTCGGCACCGAGGTGTACGCGAAGAATCCGAACTGGATGCACGACCGGCGGGCTGACAAGGTGAAGTTCTGCGACCCCGAGTTCAAGGCCGGGGCAGCTAAGCTGGCCAACCTCGCGGCGAAGGGGTACATCGACAAGCGCGACGTCTCCCGTGACTACGCCGCGACACAGGCGGCGTTCCTCGCGGGTAAGGGAGCGATGTACGCGATGGGCAACTGGCTCGCCGGGGCGCTCGACGCGCCGGCGACGAAGCCGGCGTTCGAGGTCGGCCAGTTCGAGTGGCCGTCCGACGACGGCAAGCTGGTCGTGCCGGCCTTCACCGGCGGTGGCCTGACGGTCAGCGCGACGGCCAAGAACCTCGCGGCGGCCAAGAAGTTCGCGCTGGCCTTCCAGCTCGATAAGTCCAACCTGGACAACTCCGCGAAGGCCGACGGGCTGTTCATCGCCATCAAGAACTACACGCCGCCGGCCGACGTCGGCCCCGCGTACAAGACCGGGTACGACCTGTTCGCCCAGGGCGTGCAGGGCAACGCGATCGTGCCCGCGTTCGGCTTCGAGGCCGGCGACGACGGGATGCTCCCCGGCGTGACCGCCAAGTGGGACTCCTCCGCGGTGGACCTCATCACCGGCCGGAAGACGCCCGACCAGGTGTGTGCTTTCCTGGACTCCGAGTGGCAGAAGGCGTCCTAACCCGCCGTCGTACGCGCGAAGGCCGGAGCGCCACGGCGCTCCGGCCTTCGCGGCTGCGGCGGGTCTGGCATTTCGCGGCGTTCGGCGGGCCGGGCGTGGCGGTCTACGTCTGCTTCGTGCTCGCCCCGATCCTGATCAGCGTCGGGTACAGCCTGACGAACTACAACCCGTTCAACCCGCCCACCCGGTTCGTCGGGCTGCGCAACTACCGCATCCTGCTCACCGACCCGGAGTTCCTCACCTCGCTGCGGGTGACCACCGTGCTCACGGTCATCGTGGTCGTGGTGCCCAACGTGTTGGGACTCGCCATCGCGGTGCTGCTCGACCGCCGGGGTTGGCTCTACAACGCCCTGCGCAGCGTCTTCTTCGTACCCGTCGTGCTCAGCTCCGTCGTGGTCAGCATCATCTGGACCCGGCTGCTCGACAACGAGGGACCGATCAACCAGGGCCTGCGCGCGGTCGGCGTCGCCCATCCGCCCGGCTGGCTGTCCGATCCCCGGTACGCGCTGTACTCGCTCGGGGGAATCCTGTCCTGGCAGATGCTCGGCTTCTGCGTCGTCGTGTACCTGGCCGGGCTCCAGGGCGTACCCCCAGAGCTCGGTGAGGCCGCGGCGATCGACGGCGCCGGCCCCGCGCGGCGGTTCTGGCACGTCACGTGGCCGCTGCTCGCTCCTGCCCTGACCATCAACACGGTGGTCCTGCTCATCTCCGCCTTCAAGATCTTCGATCACGTTCAGGTGATCACGCACGGCGGGCCAGGGTCGGGTACGACCGCGACCATCGCGTACAACGTCATGGAGACCGCGTTCGTCGCGAACCGGCGCGGTTTCGCGTCGGCGCAGGCCGTGGTGATGCTCGTGCTCATCGCGACCCTCACCGCGGCCGCATTGCGGCTGCTGCAGCGCCGGGAGGTCGACCTGTGAGGCGCGGCCTGCGCGCGGCGCTCGCGCTGACCGTGGCCGGCATCTTCTTCCTGCCGCTGTACGTCGCGCTCGCCAACGTCTTCAAACAAGGGCCGAAGATCGCCTCCGACCCCGCGGCCCTGCCCATCCCGCCGACGCTGGGCAACATCCGGGCAGTCCTCGCGCGGCCCGACCGGCTGTTCTGGGTCAGCCTGACCAACAGCGTCATCGTGACGTCCCTGTCGATAATCGTGCTCACGCTGCTGTCCGCGATGCTCGGGCACTACCTCGCCCGGTCGCGCCGGCGCTGGACCCGCTGGCTCATGCTGCTCCTGCTGTGCGGGCTGATGATCCCGCCGCAGGTGATCCTCATGCCGGTCACCCAGGTGCTGCGCGCCACCCACCTGATGACGACGCTGCAGGGCCTGATCCTATTCAACGTCGGCTACTACGTGCCGTTTGGCGTCTTCGTGTTCTCCGGCTTCATTCGCACGGTCCCGGTGGAGCTGGAGGAATCAGCCGCCATCGACGGCGCCAGCCCCGGGCAAGTGTTCTGGCGGATCGTCTTCCCGCTGTTGCGGCCGGCCACCGCCAGTGTGCTGATCTTCCTCGGGGTCTGGATCTGGAACGACTTCATCGACCCGCTCATCATTCTCGGCCCCAGCCAGGGCACGACCATCACGACGGGCATCTACCGGTCGATCGGCCAGTACCAGGTCGACTTCGGTGGCGTGTTCGCGCTGATGTTCCTGGCCACGCTGCCGGTGCTCATCTTCTTCCTCGCGCTCCAGAAGCAGTTCGTCAAGGGCCTCACCGGCGGCGCCACGAAGGGCTAGTCGCCCGTCAGCTGCGCGACGACGGTCTTGGCGGTGTCGATCGGGATGGCGAACCCGACACCGATGTTGCCGGAGTTCTGACCCGTGCTGGCGATCGCGGTGTTGATGCCGATGACCCGGCCGCTCGCGTCGACCAGCGGGCCGCCGGAGCTGCCGGGGTTGATGGCCGCGTCGGTCTGGATGAGGTTGCGCTGGCTGACGTCCGTCGAGGAGACGTCCCGGTCGACCGCCGAGACGATTCCGGCGGTGACGGTACCCTCCAGGCCGAGCGGGCTGCCGAACGCGAGCACCGAGTCGCCGACACGGACGTTGGCGCTGGTGCCGAGCGTGGCCGGGGTCAGCCCAGTGACGCCCTGCGCCCGGATGACGGCCAGGTCGTGGTTCGCGTCGGTGCCAACCACGGTGGCGGTCGCGGTCGATCCGTCCGCGAACTGGACGCGGATCGACCCGCCGCCGTCGACCACGTGGGCGTTGGTCAGGATGAGGCCGTCGGCGCTGAGTATCACGCCGGATCCCTCGACGTCCTGCGCGCCGGACACGAAGATCGAGACCACGCTCGGCGATACGGCCGAGGCGATCTCCGCGGTGGTCAGTCCGGTTGTGGCGGCGACCTGGACGGCGCTCGCCGTTGGCTGTGCCGCCGACGGCGTATCGACTGCCCGCCCGGCGACCAACCCGCCGGCGGTGCCGCCGCCGACGGCGAGCGCGGCCGCGGCCGCGAGGATCAGGAGACGCCGGCCCCGACGATGGGGCGTGGCGCTTGGTGGCGGTGCGGCCGGCTCGGTGCCGGTCGGTTGTGGACTGTCGGTGACGGTCATCGTGGTCATGCGTCTACCGTGGATCGCCGAGTTGTAGCCGGCCTGTGGTCCGGCTGTGAACACTCTGGGGCTGCGAGCCTGATGCGGTCAGCCCACGATGATGACGTCCAGCCGACGCGGGCCGTGCACGCCCTCGACCCGGTTGAGCTCGATGTCGCTGGTCGCAGACGGCCCGGAGATCAGCGTCAGCGGCCGGGTCGGCTCGGTGAGCCGGGCCAGCCCGGCGGGCACCGAGGCCGCGATCTGGTCGGCGCGGACGACGCAGACGTGGTGGTCGGGCACGAGGGTGAGCGCCCGCCGGCCCTGCCCGGGCCCGGCGTCGAGGATGATCGTGCCGGTCTCCGCGATCGCGACCGCGCAGCCGGTCAGCACGGTGACCCCGGCCGCGTCGAGCTCGGCCACCGACAGCGGCGCGGCCGGCGATTCCGGCCGGGCCTCGCGGTGGTACGCCGAGAGCCAGTCGCCCGGCACGTCCTCGGGCACCACGACGACCGCGGTCGCGGCCAGCGCCTCGTCGATCGTCGCTGGCAGCTCGACCGGGGCGCACCGGCGTACGGTCGCCTTGTAGTCGACCAGGCGGTCCGCGAACAGCGCAACCACGTCGGTGGCCCTCGCCTGCTCCCCCAAGTCTGACGGAGTTGGCCGGGTGAGGGCCGTCGGACTGCCCAACTCTGACGGAGTTGGGCGGGGATCCTCGCCCAGCGCGGCGCGGATCCGGGCCAGGATCTCCTCGCGCGCGCTCATCGCAGCGCCCACCATTCGCGGAAGGTCTGCTTCGGCGGGAGCGGCGCGTTCCGGCTCGAGGTCCAGGCGGACAGCGGCCACGGCAGATGCCGTACCACCGATCCGCGCCGGCGGGTCGCCAGCCGCAGCGGAGCGCTGCCCCGGCGGGCGGCCCGCAGCGCGGCGGCGTACCGTCGGCGGTCCCGCATGACCCACGAGGCCGCGCGCATCGCGGCGCGCTCGCCCGGCGGGTGCGGCCCCGACTGTCTCAGGTGGACCAACACCGCGGGGATGTTGATCCGCACCGGGCAGGCGTCGAAGCACGCCCCGCACAGCGTGGAGGCGTACGGGAGCGAGCGGTTCGCCCCGGCGTCCTGCCCGGTCAGCTGGGGCGACAGGATCGCCCCGATCGGCCCCGGGTAGACCGAGCCGTACGCGTGCCCGCCCACCCGCTCGTACACGGGGCAGACGTTGAGGCATGCCGAGCATCGGATGCAGCGCAGCGCCTGCCGGCCCACCCGGTCGGCGAGGGTGTCGGTGCGCCCGTTGTCGAGCAGCACGATGTGCACCCGCTGCGGCCCGTCGCCCGGGGTGACGCCGGTCCACATCGACGTGTACGGGTTCATCCGCTCGCCCGTCGACGAGCGCGGCAGCAGCTGCAGGAACACCCGCAGGTCGGCGAACGTCGGCAGCAGCTTCTCGATGCCCACCACGGAGATGAGCGTCTCCGGCAGCGTGAGGCACATCCGGCCGTTGCCCTCGGACTCCACGACGACGAGCGTGCCGGTTTCCGCGACGGCGAAGTTCGCGCCGGAGATGCCGACGCGGGCGGACAGGAACTTCGCGCGGAGGTGGCGGCGGGCCGCCTCGGCGAGCGCCGGCGGATCGTCGGTCAGCTCGGACAGGTCAACGCCGGCCATTTTGCGGGCGAAGATCTCCCGGATCTGGGACCGGTTGTAGTGGATGGCCGGCACCAGGATGTGCGACGGGGTGTCGTCGGCGAGCTGCACGATCAGTTCGGCGAGGTCGGTCTCGACCGCGTCGATGCTCGCCTCGGCGAGCGCCTCGTTGAGGCCGATCTCCTGCGTGGCCATTGACTTGACCTTGACGACCTCGCGCGATCCCGTCTCGCGTACCAGATCGGTCACGATCGCGCACGCCTCCGTGGCGTCCCGGGCCCAGTGCACGCTGGCTCCCGCCGCGGTCGCCGCCGCCTCGAACTGGCTGAGCAGCTCAGGCAGCCGCGCGAGCACGTCGTCCTTGATTGCGGCGCCGGCGACGCGCAGCTCTTCCCAGTCGTCCACTTCGGACACCACGCGCAGCCGCTTGTCCCGGATCGTGTGGGTGGCCTTGCGCAGGTTCGCCCGTAGCTGGGTGTCGGCCAGCTCGGGCCGCGCCATGGCGCGGAATGGCCGCGGCGCGACGATGTGCCCGGTGCCCGTCATCGAACTCCCTCCCCGGACGCGAGGATCTTCGCGTAGTGGATGGCGCGCACCGGCGCGCCGCGGCGGGACAGGCCGCCACCGATGTGCACAAGGCACGAGTTGTCGGCGGCGGCGACGTACTCCGCCTCGGTGTCCAGGATCGCGGTGCACTTGTCCGCGAGCATCGCCCCGGACACCTCCGGGTTCTTGACCGCGAACGTGCCGCCGAACCCGCAGCACTCGTCGGCGCCGGGCAGGTCGACGAGGTCCAGGCGCCGCACCGCCCGTAGCAGCCGCACCGGCCGGTCGCCCAGCCGCAGCAGCCGCAGCCCGTGGCACGTCGGGTGGTAGGTGACCCGGTGCGGGAACTCCGCGCCCACGTCGGTCACCCCGAGCACGTCGATGAGAAGCTCGGACAGCTCATACGTGCGCGACGCGACGTCCGCGGCCTGCGGCCACAGGTCCGGATACGCCTCGCGGACCATCGCGACGCACGATCCGGAGGGCGCGACGACCGCCTCGTACGCCGCGAACGTCTCGGTGAAGCGGCGCACCAGCGGCAGGGCCTCGTCCCGGTAGCCGGTGTTCGCGTGCATCTGCCCGCAGCACGTCTGTTCCTCGGGGAACTCGACGGTGTGGCCCAGGCGCTCGAGCAACCGCACCACGGCCTTGCCGGTGTCGGGAAACATCAGGTCGTTGACGCACGTGATGAACAGGGCGATCCGCATGGCTCACCGGTCCGCGTCGTGGTCGGGGGGTTTCAGCGTATGCATCTGCGGCCGTGCATGCAGCGCCCACCCGCGCGCACGCCCGTAAGACCTCAATAG
The DNA here is from genome assembly GCA_036506795.1 of Micromonosporaceae bacterium. Lineage (GTDB taxonomy): Bacteria > Actinomycetota > Actinomycetes > Mycobacteriales > Micromonosporaceae > DASXRC01. The sequence goes on along the minus strand of DASXRC010000131.1, from coordinate 20,602 downwards.
CCCACGCTGTATGGTCGCCCGTATGGACAACCCGTGGGCCACTTTCGGGACGGACCTCCACCTCGAGCTGACCGGCTCCCGGATCAGCGCGGCGCTCGAGCGCTCCCTGCGCGACGCGGTACGCAGCGGTCGGCTCACTCCGGGAACCCGCCTCCCCTCGTCCCGCTCGCTCGCCGTGGACCTCGGTATCGCCCGCAACACCGTCGCGGACGCGTACGGGCAGCTCGTCGCCGAGGGGTGGCTCAATGCCCGGCGCGGCTCCGGTACGCGGGTGGCCGACCGGGTCGCCCGGACCGCACCGCAGCCCGAGCCGAGCGCCGAGCCCTCGCCGATCGTGTACGACCTGCGGCCGGGCTCACCGGACCTGTCGGCGTTCCCGCGGTCGGCGTGGCTGTCGGCGGTACGCCGGGGGCTGGCGAACGCACCGAGCGAGGCGCTCGGCTACGGCGACCGCGGTGGACGCCCGGAGCTTCGCCGCGCCCTGGCCACGTACCTCGGTCGCGCCCGCGGCGTGCACGCCGACCCGGCCCGCGTGTTCGTCTGCACCGGGGCGACCCAGGCGATCAGCCTGCTGTGCGCGGCGCTGAAGGCCGGCGGCGCCGGCACCATCGCGCTGGAGTCGCCCGGCTTCCACATCTTCGGGGAGATCGTCTCGGCGGCCGGGCTCGCGGTCGCTCCGCTGCCGGTCGATGTCGGCGGCGCAGACATCGGCGAGCTGCGGGCGACGGGCGCGGACGCCGTGCTGCTCGCACCGACGCACCAGTTCCCGACCGGGGTCGCCCTCTCCCCTGGGCGCCGGGCCGCGGCGGTCGACTGGGCTCGCGATACCGGCGGTGTGGTCATCGAGGACGACTACGACGCCGAATTCCGCTATGACCGACAGCCGATCGGCGCCCTGCAGGGGCTCGATCCGGAGAGCATCGTCTACGTGGGCACGGCGAGCAAGAGCCTCGCGCCCGGGCTGCGGCTCGGCTGGATGGTGCTGCCGACCTGGCTGGTCGGACCCGTCACCGCCGCGAAGACCGCCACCGACCTACAGACCGGCGCGTTCGAGCAGCTGGCGCTCGCCGAGTTCATCGAGTCCGGCGCGTTCGATCGGCATGTGCGGAGCAGCCGGCTGCGCTACCGGCACCGACGTGACCGCCTGGTCGCCGTGCTCGCCGACCGCGCCCCGAGCGTCCGGGTCTCGGGCATCGCGGCCGGCCTGCACGCGCTGCTCCGGCTGCCCGGAGGCCTGCGCGCCGCGGATGAGCCGGCCGTACTCGAGTACGCGGCCAGTCGGGGCCTTGCGGTATGGGGCCTGGACGGCTGCCGGCTCGTGCCAGATGTCGACGCGCCCGCGGCACTCGTCGTCGGTTACGGAACCCCGCCCGACCACGCGTACGCGGGCGCGCTCGACGCGCTGGGTGACGTCCTCAGGCGGGCACCGTCCCTCAGCCGGGCCCCGACGAGGCCTCGAACGCGCTGACGGCCCGTACCGCAGGTGTGGCTCCCGTCGCCGCGGCACCCTCCGCGGCGCCGACGGGCGCGGCTTCCTCGTCGGAGTCGGTCGGTCCGCCCTCCACGCCGGCGATCGGCAGCGCCTGGCCCTCGGTCGACTTCGCTCGGATCGCGAACACGATGACCAGCAGCGCCGCCACGGCGAGGACCGCCGCGATCCGGAACGCCGCCGACACACCATGGGCGAGGATCTGGCTGGCGTACGGCTCGGGCAGCTGATGGGTCTGCTGGAACTGCGCCGCCTGCTGCGGGCTCGCCGTCGCGAGGAAGGCCTTGATCTGCTGGGTGGCCTCGTTCCGGCTCGCCGTGCCGAACACGGTCACGAGGATCGCGAGTCCCAGCGAACCGCCGACCATCTGCATCGCGTTCAGCATGCCGGAGGCCGCGCCCGACTCGCGGTTGTCCACACCGGACAGTGCGACGATCGTGATGGGAACGAAGATGAAGCCCATCCCGAGACCGAACAGCACGATGGGGATCAGCAGACCACCGACGTAACTGCTATCTGGGGATATCCGCGACAGCAGGATGAGTCCCGCCGCCGCCAGCGCACCTCCGACGATCATGAGCCGCTTCGGCCCGACCGTGGGCAGCAGCCGGGACGCGATCTGCGCCGTGAGTCCGATGGCGACCGTCACCGGCAAGAACGCCAAGCCGGCCCTCAGCGGGCTGTAGCCCAGCACGTTCTGGACGAACAGGGTCAGGAAGAAGAACATGCCGAACATCGCCGCGGCGAAGGTCAACATGATGACGTAGCTCGCCGAACGGTTGCGGTTGGCGAACATGTGCAGCGGCGTGATCGGCTGCTTGCTGCGGTACTCGATGAGCACGAAAAGGGCGAGCAGCACGGCGGCGGCCCCGAACGAGAGGAGCGTCAGCCCGTTGCCCCAGCCCTTGTCCGCAGCGCGGATGAAGCCGTACACGAGCGAGACCATGCCGGCCGTCGAGGTGACCGCGCCGGCGATGTCGAACCGGCCCCGGATGCGTTCGGACTCCCTGATGAAGCTCGGCGCGGCGAGGGCGAGCGCGAGGCCGATCGGCGCGTTCACGAATAGTGTCCACCGCCAGGACAGCCACTCGGTGAGCATGCCGCCGGCCAGCAGTCCGATCGCGGCGCCGGCACCCGAGACGGCCGCGAAGACACCGAAGGCGCGGTTGCGCTGGGGCCCCTCCTCGAAGTTCGTGGTGATCAGCGACAGCGCCGTCGGCGAGGCGATCGCGCCGCCGACGCCCTGCAGCGCGCGGGCGACGAGCAGCCACTCCTGCGATTGCGCGAACCCGCCCAGCAGCGAGGCCAGCGCGAAGATCAGGATGCCCGTGATGAACATCCGCCGGCGCCCGAGGATGTCGCCGGCCCGGCCACCGAGCAACAGCAGACCACCGAAGGTCAACGTGTACGCGTTGAGCACCCACGACAGCCCGGTATCGGAAAAGCGCAGGTCGGTCTGCATGTGCGGGAGCGCGATGTTGACGATGGTCGCGTCCAGCACGATCATCAGCTGCGCCGTGGTGATGACCGCCAGCGCGACGCCTGGATGTCGCCCGCGGTGGGTGCGTTCGGGCGCGCCAGATGCGGTCGAAGTGGTCGATTGCATCGCCATCTCAAAGCCCCCCGTGCCATGGACTACGTGCTATGAACTCCCGCGAACGTACTCGCGTCACTCCCGTACAACACCGATATAACGGCGTCGTATTACGTGAGCGTCCTCACAGCGCGGCGCCGAGCGCGGCCAGCTCCGCCTGGCCCTCGGCCTCCCGGTCGGGCAGCAGCAGCAGGGTGCATGCCCGCTCGAAGCGTGCGTCGATGCGCTCCCAGCCCTCGAGTGAGGCGCTGAGCGCGGTGGCGTCGTCGTGGAGCCGGCCGGTGGCGCGGGCGATGCAGGCGGCCGCCCACGCGTTCTCGGCCGCTCCCTCGGTGGCCTCCGTGACCCGCTCCGCCGCGAGCGCCAGCCCCGCGACCACGGCCAGCTCGGCGCCCGCGGCCCTGGCGTAGGACGCGTACGGGTCGGCCGCGAGGTCGGCGGCGAACGCACGGTCGACAATGACCGCTGCGTCGGCCAGGTCGCCGGTGTGCACGGCCAGGCGGGCGTCGACGAACTCGGCCACCGCCGGCATGCGGGCGGCGGCACCGGCCGTCTCCGCGATCCTGGCCTTCCAGAGCCGCAACCGCGCCCGGTCGCCGAGGATCCCGCACGCCAGCGCGGTCGTGGACACGGCCGGCAGCATCCACCGTGGCGCCGGGCGGCCGGCGCGCTCCCACTCGTCCCACATCCGGTCGGCGTGCTCGACCGCGGCGACAAACTGGCCGGTCAGCACCAGGGGCGGGACCAGTCGGCTCGCGGAGATGTAGGAGTGGCTCAGCAGGTCGTCGCCCAGCGCGGCGTCGGCCGTCGCCATGCCCGCGGGCACGTCGCCCACCATGATGGCGTACGCGCAGGCCCGACCGAAGGTGTTGCAGATCTCCGGCGCGAAGTACGGGTCGTCGCGGTCCATCAGCGGCAGCAGCGCCAACCGCTCCCGGGTGACCCGGTGCGCGTCCCGAAGGCGCCCGGCGTTGACCGCGGCGGTACTCACCGCGCACAGGCCGGCGCTGACCAGCACCGGGTCCGCGGTGGCCCGGGCGGCGACGGCGGCGGCCTGCGCCAGCTCGGCGTCGGGGTCCGCCTTCGCCGGGCTCGCCAGCCAGGCCCGAGCGGTGGCGAGGCAGGCGGCCACGACCGGGTCGGCCCCGTTCCCGGCCGCCGTGGCGTCCTCGAGCATGCCGAGCAGCCGCCGGCGCGGTATCTCCGCGGGGAACGCGTCCGGGAACCTGCAGGCGGTCTCGACGGCGCGAGCCAGGTCGATTGCCCGCCGATCGCCGTCGCCGGCCGCCTCAGCCCGCTCGGCCGCGGCGGCCAGCAGCTCAAAGACGTGCAGGTTGGAGGTCGTGCTCACGTGCGCGCAGCCCGCGGCGCTGCGCAGGTCCTGGGCCGCCTCCGCGGGCGAGGGCGCCAGCTCGGCGGCGACCTTGTAGTGGCCGAAGGCCTCCATCAGGTACCGCCGGGCGTACGTGAGGTGAGCCAGCGACCGGGCCAACCGGTGGGTCACCGGGTGGGGGTCGGCCGGAGCGGCGGCCAGTGCCGCGCGCAGGTCGCCGGCCACGGCGTCGAAGTCATCGCGCCAGCCGTCGCCGCCGACACGGCTCTCGAGCGCGGCCGCGGTCTCGGCCGCCCAGCGCCGGTGCCGGGCCTGGGCCGCGGGGCGCTCACCGGCGGCGTCCAGCTGGTCCAGGGCGTACGCCCGCACCGTCTCCAGCAGCCGCCAGTGGCTCGTGGCGCCGCGCAGGTGCCCCACGAGGCTCTTGTCCACCAGGCGGCCGAGCAGATCCGCAACGGCGCCGCGGTCACGAGTGTCCGAGATGCCCTCCGAGACCGCGACCGCGGCATCGAGGTCAAACGCGCCGGCGAACACGGCGAGCCGCCGGAACAGCGCCTTCTCCTCCTCGTCGAGCAGGTCGTAGCTCCAGCCGATGACGGCCCGCAGGGACCGGTGCCGCTCGTCGGCGCCGCGGCCGCCCGAGAGCAGGCGCAACGTGTCCTCGAGCGCGGCCAGCAGGCCGCTCGCGCCGAGGGAGGCGCTGCGAGCAGCGGCGAGCTCGATGGCGAGCGGCACCCCGTCGAGGTGGGCGCACAGCTCCTCGACCATCGCCCGGTCGGCGACGAAATCCGGATCGGCGGCCACCGCGCGGTCATGGAAGAGCCGTTCCGCGTCCGAGCCGAGCGGGAGGGGCGCGATCGGCACGCTGCGCTCGCCCGGGATGCCCAACCGCTCCCGGCTGGTCACGAGGACGTGGATGCCCGGACACGCGGCGAGCATCCGTTCCGCGAACGCGGCCGCCTCCTCGACCACGTGCTCGCAGTTGTCCAGGACCAGCAGCGACCGGCCGTCGCCGATCCGCGAGGCGACGGCCTCGTGCAGGGGTTGGTGCGATCCCTCGGTCACGCCCAGCGCCGCGGCGATCGCCCGGGCGACGAATCCATCGCGTACCGGCACCAGGTCCACCCATGCCCCGCCGGACGGAAACCCGGAGACGGCGGCCTCGGCCACCACCGCGGCGAGCCGGGTCTTCCCCACGCCGCCGGGGCCGAGCAGGCTCACAAGCCGGGCACCGGCGATGGCGCCGAGCAGGGCGTCGCGCTCCCGGGTGCGCCCGACGAAGCTGGTCGTGACGGTCGGCAGGCCGGCGAGCCGGCCGGGCGCCGGCGCTCCGCTGCGGCTCAGTTCGGCGAGCTCCGTGCGGTCGGCGACGCCGTACTTGCGCAGGAGCGACGACACGTGGCTCTCGACCGTGCGGACGGAGATATGCAGGCGGTTGGCGATCTGCGCATTCGTCAGGTGGGATCCGAGCGCGGCGAGCACCTCGGCCTCGCGTTCGGAGACCCGGCCGCTACCGCCCACTCCCGCCACCGCGGCATCATCCCAACCCGTACCGAATCCGTGGCCGTTCCGTGGTGGATCTGTGGTCACCACGGATGACCTCGACGCAGACCGGGCGCAGGCTGATCTCAGCCAACCGATCCGCGAGGAGGACCTCATGAACAACCTAGCTTCGCAGCTGCTGCACCGTCCGCAGGCCGAGCTCGGTGAGCTGATTGCCGGCGTACGCGGCGCGGTGAGCAGGCACGCCGACTGGCGGGAGACCGCGGTGCTGGTCGCCGACGAGCTGCGCCGGCATCTGCCCTCGCCCGACGTGCTCACCGCCGAGCAGCGGGCGGGCGATCCGGACGGGTACCGCAGCCACGTCCTCCACGTCGAGCCCGACGGGACGTTCTCGGTGATCGCCATCGTCTGGCGCCCCGGGCAGGTGACACGGATACACGACCACGTCACCTGGTGCGTGTTCGGCGTGATCGAGGGCGTGGAGTACGAGGAGCTGTTCACCTACGACGAGGCCGACGACTGCCTGGTCGAGGCCGGTGCCAACGCGAACGCCACCGGTGAGGTGAGCGGCTTCGCGCCGCCGGGCGACATCCACCGCGTCCGCAACGTGGGCGACGAGACTGCCATCTCCGTCCACATCTACGGCACCGACCTCTCCCGCGTCGGCTCCAGCGTCCGGCGCTACTACGACCTGCCGGTGCGACCCGCGTCCCGCGCGCGATGACGCGAACCGGCGGTCACCAGCTCGGCGCCGAGGGCCCGTGCGGTGACCACCAGGCCGGCGGCGACCAGAACGATGTCCTTGAGGACGTACTGGCCCTCCAGGGTGGGCGCGCCCGGGAACAGCTCCGGGAAGAACAGCACCAGCGGTGACAGGATGCCCACCATCGACCCGGCGAGGACCACCAGCCCTGCCTTCAGCAGTCGCCCGCTGACCAGTGTGACGCCGATGAAGGTCTCGGCCACCGCCGTCACCAGCAATGCGGTTTGGCCGGACAGGATTCCGAACGAAAGCCTGTCCAGCGTGCGGATCGCCAGGTCCTCGGCGGGGCTGGCGCCGGGGATGAACTTGAGGGCGCCGAAGCCCAGGAAGACCAGGCCGAGGCTGATCCGCAACAGCGCGATGCTGTGCCGGGTCAGCCACCCGGCGGCCCGCTCGGTGGCGCGGTCCAGTCGAGAGGCGCGTGCCGTGCTGTCCTCGGCCGGCCTCGTCGTTGTTGGCGCGATGCTCATGAGTTGAACCCCCCATGCCGTTTGGCCTTGTCTGACAGCACTCAGACTCGGTCGGGACGGGCTTTGGGGCGTCCGCCGCTCGTCGGCATTCCCGCTGCGCCGAGATGCGTACGCGACGGTGCGGCACACCGCGCCCGGGCGTACGGCAGCTACTCGGTACGTTCGCTGTCCCTGCCCGCAGGCGCGGTGGGCCTCGAAAGCGCGGCGCCCGGTAGACCCTGAACGCAACCTGGCTGCCGCCCCAGCCGACATCGGGCGCGGTCAGTTGGTGCGTCGTACAGATCTACGACAGTCGATGGCGTTGGGACCGTTCCGCGGCGGATTCTGATCTGATCCTGCGAATCATTCCTCGCGGGCGCAGACCTGATGGAGGGTCACATGAGCCTGAAACCACCGGACGTGTCGACTCCGGAACGACCAAGATTCGACGACGGCGACCAGGAACGGATTCTGTACCTGCGGTCGTACCTCCTGATGCGCACGGTGATCGGTGCCGTTGGCATCGCTCTGCCGGTCGTGCTTCTGCTCGGCGACGGACTATTTCTCGCGGGGGACATGCCGAGAGGTTCGTTGTCCGGGTACTACCACACCGGGATGCGCGACGTGTTCGTCGCGAGCCTGTGCATGATTGCCGTAGTTCTCATCACGTACATGTTCTTCCACTACAACTGGGACAACGTGCTGAGCATCGTGGCGGGCGTCGCCGCGTTCGGCGTTGCGATGTTCCCCACGGGCGGCAACGCGACGCTCACGCCCCTGCAGGATCGAATGGGCGAGCGGCCGGTGTCGACCGTTCATATGGTCTGCGCGGCGATCTTCATCCTGTCTCTCTCGGCCATCAGCTTTATGTTTGGACGAAGAGAGGGGAAGCGCAAGGATCGCACACCGGAACAGCAGCGGCGCGGTAAGTGGCTGCATTGGGGTTGCGGGTTCGCCATCATCGCCGCCGTTGCCTACATCGGGGCGACGAAGTTGACCGGCCAATTCGACCGGCACTCCCTGTTCTATGGGGAAACAGCCGCGGCTCTCGCGTTCGGATTGTCGTGGCTGATGAAGGGATTCGAACTCAACATCCTGCTGGGTCGAAAGCCGCCCGAGACGCCCGGCGCCGCCGCCCCGCCGGCGGAACCCGACGCCGTGAACGCGCCGGAAATGGCGGTGTAAGCCGCCGACCCCCTGTGGTCCCGGTCAGCGGGGCAACACCGACGCGCCCGCTCGAGACACGATCTGTTGCAGCGCCGCGACGTGCTGCTCAAACGCCGCACGCCCCACAGCGGTCAGCGACGCCGAGGTGCGCGGGCGCTTGCCGACGAAGCCCTTGCGGATCCGTATGTAGCCAGCTGCTTCGAGCGTGGTGAGCTGTTTGGACAGAGCCGAGTCGGACAGGCCGACGGTGTCGCGCAGAAACTTGAAGTCCGCCCATTCAGACGCAGCCAGCAGGGAAACGATCGCCAGGCGGGTCGGGGCATGGATCAGTTCGTCGAACCGTGCCGGGGTCATCTGCTGCCGCCACCTCGGTTGCGGAGCATGATGCGCCGCAGCAAACGCCCCAGCGGCGGGCCACCGCTGACGAGCAAAACGGCACCGACGATGGCGCCGAGTGTGGCCGGATAGGGGACGCCGCCGGCCCGCAGGCCGAACGTCACCGCGAGCGTCAAGCCGACCACCAGCGCCACGAACCCGAGGATCAGCAGAACGACGGGGGGTCCAACGAGGTCGTTGTGGGGCTTCACGTGGAGGGCGCCGCGGACGGCCCAGCCCGTGCCGGCGAGCATGCCGAGCACGAACACCGACACTCCGCTCCCGACCGTGACGGGATCAGCTCTGTCGACCGCGGCAGCGAGGACTACAGTGAGACCGCCGACCAGCCACCAGTACCAGGTCGGGATCGTGGTCACGTTGATTACCTGCTCCTGGCGGTCCCGGACTTGCGCCAGCGCCTCGGCCGCTTCGTCGGGGCGCGCGTACTCGGTCATCGGGTCCTCCTCGATTGGGCGGCACATACTTTCCTAGTAGGAAAGTACCTCAACCTTTCCGGTCGGGCAAGTACTTGCCAACTGGGACTTGGGTCGGAAGGATGAGCAGATGACGGAGTCCGATGTGCGGATGCACACGATCACGCCACACCTGGTCGTTCGGGACGCAGCTCGCGCCGCCGGTTGGTACGTGGCCGCGTTCGGCGCCACAGAGCGCGAACGTATTCCGGTCCCAGGCGGCAAGTTGATGTCGGTGGAGTTGTGGCTGGGCGACTCGAGTTTCATGATCGCCGACGAGTTCCCCGAGATGGGCGTCCTATCACCGCTGAGTGTCGGCGGCACCGCCACCGTCCTGCACGTCTCCGTCGCCGACGTAGCCACGCTATGGAGCCGCGCGGTTGATGCGGGCGCGGAGGTCATTCAGCCGCTCGGCGACACCTTCTGGGGAGAGCGATACGGGCAGGTAGCCGACCCGTTCGGGCATCGTTGGGGTCTCGCGCAACGGACGCGCGACGTCCCGAGAGACGAGGTCGTACGCGGGGCCGCGGCGGCCTTCGGTGGCTGAACCGGGTCCGCCCTCAGGCAACGCGAGTCGAGTTGCGGCAAACCTTCCACTTCTAAACATTGCCTGATTAATGCTGAATGCCTAACGTTCATCGGCCCTTTCGCAGTAAAGCCGCTGCCCATAGCCTTCACTCAATGCATTCGCAACGACGCGAACTGCTGGGCGGCACGGGAGGGAACGACAATGGCGTTAGCTCGGTTGGCGGGACGTAGACGGCCAGCCCTTATCTGCGCAGGGATGGCCGCGGTCGTGGTCATGGCTGTGTCGTACGAGGGCCCGGCACAAGCCGCAGAGCCCACAAATAGCAGCACCGACGTGTACATAGCGCAATTGGCGGGCACTCCGATCGCCTCGTACACGGGTGACATTCCAGGTCTCCCGGCCACCAGGCCGGCAAAAGGCAAGAAGGTCGACACACGGTCTCCCGCCGCGACGGCCTACCGGGCACACCTCACGGCCGAGCGGAGCGACGTGCTCCGCAGGGTGAGCCTCGGTTCGCGGGCCGCGGTGTACACCTACGATGTCGTGCTCAACGGCTTCGCCATGAGACTGACCGCGTCCGAGGCCAATCGCCTGAAGCACACGAGCGGCGTCCTGCACGTGTGGCAGAGCGAGACATTCACCTCCGACACGATCTCGACGCCCGCGTTCCTCGGCCTCGACGGCACCGGTGGGGTATGGAACACGCAGTTCGGCGACTCGGCCCACGCGGGTGAAGGCGTGATCGTCGGTGTGTTGGACACCGGGTTCTGGCCGGAGAGTCCCAGCTTCGCTCCGCTGCCGGAGCCACGCCCAGACGCCGCGGCCATCGCAGCGAAGTGGCACGGCACCTGTGACCCCGGTTCGGACCCGAATGTGGCCAACCGGATCACCTGCAACAACAAGGTGATCGGTGCGCGTTGGTACGACGCGGGAGGACTGAGCGCCTCGGTCCCCGACGAGTTCCTGTCCCCGCGGGACCGCAACAGCCACGGCTCACACACCGCGAGCACCTCCGCCGGTGACCACGGCGCGGACGCCGTCATCAACGGTGTCAACGTCGGCTCGGCCTCCGGCATGGCGCCTGCGGCTCGACTCGCGATCTACAAGATCGGCTGGCACCAGCCGGACGGCACCGCGAGCGGGTCCACTGAGGACATCGCCGCCGCCATCAACGATGCCGCCGCGGACGGCGTTGACGTGATCAACTTGTCGTTCTCCGGGTCCCGGTCATTCATCGTCGACCCGGTCGAACTGTCCTTCATGTTCGCCGCTGACGCCGGGGTCTTCGTGGCCACGTCGGCCGGCAACAACGGACCGGCCGCCAGCACCGTCGCGCACAACTCGCCGTGGCTCACCACGGTCGCCGCGAGCACCCACGACCGGTCCTTCACCCGTACGGCGACGCTCGGCAACGGCGTCACCTACAGCGGTCCGGGAGTGGGCCCGGCCGTGCCATCGTCGCCGCTGGTCTACTCCGCCGACGTCGGACTCGCCGGCGTCGACCCGACAGCGGTGCGGTTGTGCTTCAGCGATGCCGACGCGACGACGCCCGGCGTTCAACCGGCGCTGGACCCGGCCAAGGTGACCGGCAAGATCGTTGCCTGCGACCGGGGTACGAACGCCCGAGTGGACAAGAGTCTCGCGGTACGCAACGCCGGCGGCGTTGGCATGATCCTCATGAACACCTCGCCCAACTCGCTCAACGCCGATTTCCACTTCGTCCCGACCATCCACGTCGATGAGGTCGCCAGGGCAGCGATCCTTGCGTACATCTCGTCGGCGGGTGCCGGCGCGACGGCGAGCCTGTCGGCGGCCACGCGGATCACGGTTGAGGCGCCCGCAATGGCGGCGTTCTCGTCCAACGGTCCCGCGCTAGCCGGTGGTGGGGACCTGCTCAAGCCGGACATCACCGCGCCCGGGGTGGACGTCATTGCTTCGGTCTCTCCCCCGGGCGACAACGGCAACACCTACGACGCGTTGTCCGGCACGTCGATGTCGAGCCCGCACGTCGCGGGCATCGCCGCGTTGCTCATCGGCAAGAACCCCGGCTGGTCGCCGATGTCGCTCAAGTCGGCAATGATGACGACCGCCAGCCAGACCGACAACGCCGGTAAGCCGATCCTCGGCCCGAATGGTGCGTCCAACGCCACGCCGCTGAACTTCGGGTCCGGCCACGTCACGCCCGCGCCCGCGTTCGATCCGGGTCTCGTCTATGACTCGGGCCTGGTCGACTGGGTGCGCTACGGCTGCGGCATCGGCCAGATGCAACTCGTGTTCGCCCCGTCCGTGTGCAACTCGTTCGGGTCGATCGACGCGAGCAACCTGAACTACCCGACGCTCGCGGTCGGCGACCTCGCGGGCAGCCAGACGCTCACCCGCACTGTCACGAACGTGACCGATGACGGCGGAATCTACGACGTGCGGGTGACGGCGCCGGCCGGCACCACCGTCACGGTCAGCCCGACGCGCCTGGTGGTCCCGCCGGGCCTCTCGAAGTCCTACACCGTCCGGATCAGCCGGACCACCGCTCCCCTCGGCGCGTGGACGTTCGGGTCGCTGACGTGGGCGGAGAAGAAGGGCAGCACCAGCCCGCACAGCCACTCGGTACGCAGCAACATCGCTGTTCGCCCGGTCGCCGTCGCCGCTCCCTCGGAGATCTCGGTAACGGGTACGAGCGGCTCGTCAGCAATGTCGATCATGCCGGGCTACACCGGTACCCTCACCGCCACGCCGCACGGGTTGGCGGCCGACAGCGGCGCGGTCGTCGGTCTGACCGGTACGAACACCAACTTCAACCCGGCCGCACCGGCCGCTGGTCCCGCGGTCGCGAAGGTGACGGTCGACGTGCCTGCCGGCAGCCGGCTCGCCAGGTTCGCGACCTTCGACGCGGACTACGCCGCGGGGATGGACCTCGACCTCTTCGTCTACCGGGCCGGCACCACGACCCTCGTGGGCAGTAGCGCCGGTGGCACCGCGGAGGAGTCCGTCACGCTTACGGCGGCGGGAAGCTACGACGCCTATGTCGTGGTATTCGCGCAGCCGGGCGGTGCGACCGGAGCAGTCGACGTGCACTTCCACGCGTTCGTCGTTCCGGCCGCGGCCAGTAGCCTGACCGCGACGCCGGCCAGCCAGTCCGTTACGACGGGCGTCCCGGCCACGGTGACGGTCGGCTGGAGTGGCCTAACCGCGGGTACCCGCTACCTGGGCGTGGTCGACTACAGCGACGGCACAACCTCGATCGGCTCCACGATCGTGGCGGCAACCGGATAACGCGGGTGGACGGCGACTAACCGCCGTCCACGGTTCACGCGACCGGCGAGTCCGTCTCTCGGGCTCGCCGGTCGTGCCGGGTACGATCGCGCCACCAACCTGATGAGGCACCCGTGCCGAGCCGACCGTTCTCCCCGAAGCCGCACCCCTCCCCGCAGGCCGAAATCACTGTCGTTGGGGTCGTGGAGGCTGGCGTCGAACACGGATGCACCGTGCTCCGGACGGGTGACGAGGTGTACCAGCTGGTCGGCAGCGCCGACCCGATGATCAAGCCGGGCGCGCGGCTAGCGGTGCGTGGCCGGCCCAACCCGAACCTCATCACCACCTGCCAGCAGGGCACCCCATTCGAGGTCATCGAGGTGCGCGCCGCGTAACCCCGAACGCGGCACGTTGACATGCAAGGCGGGTTGAACCGCGGCGTTCGGGCCTGCGTGTATGCGAAGGGACCTTTTACGAAGGTCAAATCAGAAGGGGGATCAACGTGACGAGACGTCCCATTCTGCGTCCCGCGCTGGTCGCGGCCGCGGCGCTCGCGCTCCTGGCCGGCGCCGCCACGGCCTACGCCGACGTACCACCTCCCCGGTTCATGCAGGTCAACCAGGTGTCCGACACGGGCGGCCCCGCGGCCGCGCTGACGGACGACAACGCGGTCAACTCCTGGGGTCTGGCGCTCTCCCCCACCAGTCCACTGTGGGTGGCGAACAACGGCACGAACACGGCGACCCTTTACGCCGGCGGCGTCGGCGGCGCGCCGGTGACCAAGGTCGGCCTGACCGTCACGATTCCCGGTGGCGCGCCGACCGGCCAGGTGTTCAACGGCACGACCTCGTTCGTCGTCACCGGCCCTAACGGGTCGGGCCCGGCCCGCTTCATCTTCGACAGCGAAGAGGGCGAGATCACCGGGTGGAACCCCGCCGCGTCTCCCACCACCGCCATAGTCGCGGCGAAGGTGGACGGCGCCAACTACAAGGGCCTCGCGCTGCTCGTCACGAACGCGGGTCCCATGCTGCTCGCGGCGGACTTCCACAACGCGAGCATCGACGTGTTCGACGGCTCATTCCAAAAGGTGACCCTGCCGGCGTCCGCGTTCCACGACCCCGAGCTGCCGAAGGGGTACGCCCCGTTCAACGTCGCGGTGTTGGCCGGCTCCGTCTACGTCGCGTACGCGAAGCAGGACGCTGACGCCGAGGACGAGACGGCCGGGCCGGCTCTCGGCTTCGTCGACCGCTACGCCACCGACGGCCAGCTCATCGAGCGCGTGGCCAGCCACGGCACGCTCAACGCGCCCTGGGGGCTGGCCATCGCGCCGGCCAGCTTCGGTCCCTTCGCCGGCGACCTGCTGGTGGGCAACTTCGGCGACGGGCGGATCAACGTCTTCCACGGCACGGAGTTCCTCGGCCAGCTGCGCGACCAGGACAACCACAAGATCACTATCGACGGCCTGTGGGCGTTGCAGCCCGGCACCGCGAACACGGGCGGCGCCGGGACGGTCTGGTTCAGCGCCGGCCCCGATGAGGAGACGCACGGGCTGGTCGGTCAACTGATCCCGACGAGCTGACCGCCACGGCGTACGTTGAGGTTGGATGAGAGGAGACGGGAGATGGCCATAACCCGTGGTTTGCTCGCGGTCCTCGAGGCGAAGCCAGGCAAGGGCGACGAGCTCGCGGCGTTCCTCGAGCAGGGCCGCGCGCTGGCGGCCGCCGAGTCCGGGACGGTGACCTGGTACGCGTTCCGGCTGAGCGACACCAGCTACGGCATCTTCGACACCTTCGAGGACGAAGAGGGGCGGCAGGCACACCTCAACGGCGAGATTCCCGCGGCCCTGGCGAAGGTCGGTCCCGACCTGCTCGCCTCGGACCCCGACATCCGACCGATCGACGTCATCGCGGTCAAGTAGCTCGACCCGGCGGGCGCGGTTCGACCGCGCCCGCCGGGTCGCCTGTCCAGCAGTAGATCCGAGGCCTCAGGACCAGCGGCCGAGCCAGGACCACTGATCCGCCAGCCAACGGTGCAGGCCGGCGACATGGTCGGTCCCGGCGTCGATCCAGGAGTAGCGACCGCTCATGGCCATGGCGGCGAGCGCGGCAGCGGTGAGCCCGAGCAGCGCGCCAAGCGCCGCCGTGCCGCGCCCCGTGGCGCCGGGCCGGCCGGCGTGAGCCAGCCCCAGGAACGACAGCAACGCGCCGACCGCGCCGAGCACGAAAGCCTCGGGTGCCAGCAGGCCGGTCAACGCGGCGCAGACCCCGACGACGCTCACGACCACGCCGAGCACCGCCTGTGCGGCGACCCGTGCCCTTCCCGGCTCGAGCGCCGAGGTGGCGGCACCCTGCCAGAGGGCGGCTAGGGCCGACTCATCCTCCTCAGGCGCGTCGTCGTCATAGGCGATGTCCTGTGTGTCTTCCAGCTCGTCCCGCCACGCCGTCGCCCGACGGCGACGCATCAGTCCCGCCATGCTCACGGCAACTCCCCCATCGACGACAATGAAACGACACGCGTGCCTTACCCAGTTCGGTTCAAGATCATGTCGGCTTGCCACGGGCCCGCGCCCGCCGCTTGCCCTCGTGCATCGCTTGTACGCGGGCGATCGGGATCGCGTGGCCCTCGTCGATGAGGTCGGTACCCAGTCGCTGCGGCGGTGGCATGGCCTCGGCCCACGGGTCACGGTCGGCAACCAGCCGGGCCGCGGTGTGCACCGTGAAGTCGGCCGGCGCAACGCGATCGAGATCCTCCCAAGTCACCGGGAACGACACTGGCACTCCGGGCCGCACCCGCGGGCTGTACGCCGCCACCACGGTGGCCCCGCCAGAGCGGGTCGAGTCGAGGAAGACCTTGCCGCCGCGGTCCTCCCGGATGAACGCCGTCGTCGCCAGCGCCGGATCCAGCCGTTCGGCCCGCGCGGCGATGGCGCGGGTCGCCGCGGCTGCGTCCTCGATCGTCGGCTCCTGGTCGATGGGCACGAACACGTGTACGCCCTTCGCGCCGCTCGTCTTGACCAAGCCCTCGAGGCCGGCGTCGGCCAGCGCCTGGCGTACCAGATGGGCTGCCCGCACGGCCATCGCGAACCCGTCGCCCTCCGGCGGGTCGAGGTCGAGCACGAGGTGGGTCGTGCGGTCCCACCGGTCGGCGCGGACGAGTGTCGGGTGGTACTCCACGGCCCGCTGGTTGGCGAACCACAGCAGGGTGCGGCGGTCGTTGCAGAGGGCGTACGCCACGTCGCGCTTGGACGTCTCCGCCCAGAGCGACACGGTGCGCACCCACGGCGGCGTGTACTTCGGGACGTTCTTCTGCATGAACGGTGCCTGGCCCCGCAGCACCCGGATCACCGACAGCGGCCGGTCCCGCAGCTGCGGGATGATCCGCTCGCGCACCGCGTCCAGGTAGTCCACGAGGTCCCGCTTGGTCGCGTTCGCACCGTCGAACAGTTGCTGGTCGAGATTGGTCAGCGACACGCCTTCCCGGGTCCCGTCGTTGCCGGCCACGGGATCACCCTCTCACGTTCGATGGCTGCTCACGGAAGGCTGCGACCGAGACCACCACACCGGCCCAGTCTTCGTCGTCTACGACCGCCGACGGTACGTCCGCGTCGGCTAGCCGCTCGACGAGGTCATCCGGCGTGCGGGTCCGAACGAACCCGTAGACGCCGACCGGCGCGCCCGACAGCGTCCACCGTGGCGCAAGCGCGAGCGCAAGCCGCTCTCGGCGCAGCTGGTACTCGCGTCGGGCGTGGCGCAGGTGGCGGTCGAGCTCTCCGGAGGTGATCAGCTCGGCGACGGTCAGCTGCGTGATGACCGAGCCACCTTGGTCGGTCCGCTGGCGCAGGTCGCGCAAGCGCTCGATGACGTCAGCTGGGGCGACGATCCACCCGAGCCGCAGACCCGGGGCCAGCAGCTTCGAGAGGGATCCCATCAGGATCACACCGTCGGGTGCGAGTGCCTGCATGGCGCCGGGCACGACGCCGGGCACGGCCAGATGAGAGTCGAAGTCGTCCTCGACCAACCAGCGCCCGCCCGTTCGACAGGTGTCGACAACCTCCCGACGACGCTCGACCGGCATGACGGTTCCGGTGGGGTACTGGTGGCTAGGCGTGAGTAGGACGGATCTCGCGGCCTCGGGAATTTCCCGGGGCA
The DNA here is from genome assembly GCA_036506795.1 of Micromonosporaceae bacterium. Classification (GTDB taxonomy): domain Bacteria; phylum Actinomycetota; class Actinomycetes; order Mycobacteriales; family Micromonosporaceae; genus DASXRC01. Next base: position 3,530 of record DASXRC010000131.1, on the reverse strand, counting down.
CCATGCCGGCCGCGTCAAGCCGAACAGGCAGGCAATCAACAACGTGCGCGAGGACGTGCGACGACCCCGCGGATCCGGGTCGTTCCACGGCCCACGTCGACGCGTCCAGCGCGCCGGCGAGCAGCCACATTGCGTGCGACACCCCACCCGTCACGTGGACCGCATCGGGCGTGACCGACACCCTGCGGGTTCGGGCCAGCCAGCCCGCGAGAGCGTGACGGAGCACCGGGTGACCGGACGGGTCGGGATAGCCGAGGTCCCGCCTGGCGAGTCCGTTCAGCGCCGCACGAGCGGCTGCAGCCCAGGCACGATGCGGGAACAAGTTGGCGTCGGGCACACCTGGCGTCGGCGGCGGTGCCGCGGAGGTCGGAGGTGCCAGCGTTGGCGGCCGACGGCCGTGGGTGCCCACCACAGTCGCTCGGTGACGTGCGGCCTGCTGCAGGAAGCCCTCGTCGGCCAGCTGGGTGTAGACCACATCGACCGTTCCGCGGGACACGCCGGCCGCGTTCGCGAGATCACGCGCGCCGGGCAGCGATGACCCTGCGGCCAGCTCACCGGTGTGGATCGCCGCGACCAGGTGCTCGCGCAGCCAGGTTCCCTTGCCCACCGGCGGAGTGGGCTCCCACAGCTGGACGAGCCTCATCGCGGCTTCGGAAGGCACTGGCCTAGTAAAGCACCACTGTTCTGGCTCTGTCATTAGGCCAGTGGGTCGGACAGAGTCGACAGCATGACCGACATCGCCGTCCACCACCACCGGTCCGGACCGGCTGCTCTGTCATACGCGAGGCGAGGTGCCCTGAGCTGCACCGTCGGCATGCTCCTGGTCGGCGCGTCAGTCGCGATGTCGCCCGCTCTGGTCAACTATCCCGTGCTGGCGGGGCAGGCGTTGAGGTACCTGGTCGCCGCGATCGCACTCGTCGTCGTCCTCACCGCACGCGGCGGTCGCCTGCCGAGGCTGGGGCAGCGGCAGTGGGTCCGGCTGATCGCGCTCGCCTCGACGGGCCTAGCCGGGTTCAACTGGTTCGTCATCGAGGGGGCCAAGCGTGCCGATCCCGCGTTCCTCGTCGCTGTCGTGGGCGCGGTGCCGATCATTTTGGCCGTGCTGGGTCCGATCCTGGGCCGGACGCGCGTGCGCCCGATGACCGTCGGCGGAGCCGTCGTCGTAGGGATAGGCATCGTCGTCGTGTCCGGCGCGACATCCGCACCGCTTGCGGCGGCACCCTACGCCGTGGGGATTCTGCTCTGCGAGGTGCTGTTCACCCTCCTCGCCATGCCGTTACTCAAGGAGATCACACCGCTGCAACTGTCGGCGTCGCTATGCCTGGTCGCCGTTCCGATGCTCGCGGCCGCGGCCGCCCTCGAGCCGCGCACCGCGGTGCAGATGCCGACCGTCACCGAGGGGCTCGCGCTGCTCTACATGGCGGTGTTCACTACCGCGGCCGCGTTCCTGCTCTGGTACGACGGCGTGGTGCGGCTCGGCGCTGACCGGGCCGGCCTGTTTGCGGGCGTCATGCCGGTGGCCGGGTTCGCCGCCGGCGTCGCCCTCGGGACATCCGCATGGTCGCTGGCCGCGTTGATCGGAATTCTGCTGTGCGGGCTCGGCGTCGCGCTGGGCCTGCGAGCATCGAACGCGAACTGAGGAGACGACGAGGAAGGGGCGGGCGCATGAGGTACCGGACCGCCGACGTAGCGAAGATCATCTGGAAGCATGGGAAGCGTAACTACGCGCTCCGCACGGCTGGCGTGATGCCGATCGTCTGTCCGGTCGGGGACGGAAGTGGCGTCGAGGCGGGCGTCTTCACCTACGAGGTCCACCCCACGCGGGGCTTTCCGGGCACCGTCCTGCCCGGAACGCCGCGGGCGCCGGAATCGGCAGGGGGCGACCAATGACGGGCGAGCGGTTCCTGAACAGCTATCACAACGCGAGCACCGCCCCGCCATCCGACGTGCCCCCGGACCTGGCGCGCTTCATGCTGGCGGCCGACCCGGTCCTTGCACAGGCGGCGGAGCTCGCCCGGGTGCTCGCCCGAGCGCACCAAGGGGCGGCAACACAGTTGATCGGCGGGGCCTGGGCCAATGCACGCAAGTATTTCTCCCTGTCCGAGAAGTACGCGGCGTGGGCCGACTACCGCGCTCCGGCGCGAGGGATCGGGATTCACGCGTACGCCCACAGGGTCAACCAGCCGATCAGACTCACCGACTCGGAGCTCAGGGCGCATCCCGAGTGGCGCGGTTTCGGGCCCGAAGCGGGACGGCATCCCCCGATGCGGGGATGGCTGGCCGTTCCGCTGATCGGATCGGACGGACAGAACTACGGGTTCATCCAGGCCTCGGACCGGCTGGTAGGCGACTTCACCGAGCAGGACGAGGCCAACCTCGTGCGGCTGGCGACCCTCACCTCCGCCGCGCTCGACGCCCTCGCTCAACTGCACCTCTCCGCGTACCGCGAACAGGTGGGCGGTCGTGATGACGAGGAATGACTCCCGGTGTCCCGGCTCCGGCACTCGCATCTCGGTTCACGGTCGGCGAGTTCTGCCGATAATCCGTCACCTTCGCCCGCCGCCATCCGTCATAGCAACGACGAACCAAACCAGCCCCGATCGGAGCAGCCATGACATCGCCTGTCCTGGTCACCGGCGGCACCGGCCGCCTTGGACGACTCGTCGTCCGGCGGCTACGAGACCAACACTGCGACGTGCGCGTGCTCACCCGGCACAGCCGCGAGGCGGCTGACGGTGTGCAGTTCCTCGCCGGTGACCTCGCCACCGGTGAGGGAATCGACGCGGCCGTGGACGGGGTCGCGGCCATTGTCCACTGCGCAACGAGCACCAAGGGCGACGTCGACGCGACGCGGAACCTGGTGCGGGCGGCATCGCGGGCCGGTGCGCCACGCCTCGTGTACGTCTCGATCGTCGGCATCGACAACATCTCGTCGTGGAGCTATCCGAAGGCCAAGCTCGAGGCGGAGCGGGTGGTGGCGGACTCGGGCCTGCCGTGGACGACTCTTCGGGCCACCCAGTTCTACGAGTACCTCCTCGCCGGCGCACGGAAGCTAGCGTGGCTGCCGGTGGTCCCGGTGCCGGCCGGCTTCCCGGTCCAGCCGATCGACACCGACGAGGTCGCGGCCCGGCTCGTCGAGCTGACACTGGGTGCCCCCGCCGGTCGGGTGCCCGATTTGGCCGGTCCGCAGGTAATCACGTGGGCCGACCTGGTTCGCGACTATCTGCGGGCCCGCCGTCGGCGCCCGTGGGTTGTGCCGATTCGGATACCGGGTACCGGCGCGGTGCGGACGGGCGGCCTCTTGCCATCTCCCGGGCACGCGGTGGGCCGCCGGACGTGGGAGGAGTTCCTGACCGCGAACGTGCATCGACCGGCAGCATTTCAGCGCGGACAGGCGTCGCGGCGCGAGCGGGCCTAGGCTGAGTTCCGGACACGTTGGTAGCGGCCCAGGTCATCCCCGCGGTGAACGCTCCGGTCGCCCGGACCTGGGCCGCGCGGAGAGGAGTCCACTGTGCGTTCCCTTCGACGAT
>DASXRC010000130.1:0-3812 GCA_036506795.1 Micromonosporaceae bacterium | reverse complement strand
GCCACCACGACGCCGCGCCGCACAACGTCATCTGGCGGCCGGACGGCACGCTCGCGCTCATTGACTTCGACCTCGCCTCGCCCGGCGCCCGGATTTACGACGTCGCGTACGCGGCCTGGACATGGGTGCCGCTGTTCTCGGATCGGGACTCGGTCACGCTCGGCTGGCAACGGCCCGACCGGCCTCGCCGGCTGCGGCTGTTCGCCGAGGCGTACGGCCTGATCCCGCGCGATCGGCACCGACTCGTGCGCACGATCCGCAAGCGGATTGTGGACCACGTCGAGGGCATCCGACGGATGGCCGCCGCCGGGGACCCGGCGTTCGTTCGCATCGTCCACAAGGGACACCTGCGCCGGCCGATGCGCGACCTGCGGCTGCTGGACTACGAGCGGCACGTCCTCGAGTTCGCCCTGCGATAACTCCGGCCCTCGCTCCGCCGCGCTCGGACCGTGGCCCAACCCCGATTCATATCTGAATCAGGCCTCGTAGGTGGCAACACGCATCCTCGGCCGGCCGGCGGGGACGCCGTTCGTCACACGCACGAAACACACCGTGACGCGGTGGAAACCGCGCAGGGACCGTGCGCGAAACCTGGGGCGACCAAGCTTCCCCGCAACCGGCGCACGGGCAACGCCGCTCGCCTGCCTGCCGGGAGGGAGGGAATCAACGGAGAGGAGGCAGCGTGGAGGTAAACACCGGCAACACCGCTTGGTTGCTGGCGTCGTCCGCGCTCGTGTTGCTCATGACGCCCGGCCTGGCCTTTTTCTACGGCGGGCTGAACCGGTCCAAGAGCGTGCTCAACATGATGATGATGAGCTTCTCCTGCATCGGGCTGGTCTCGGTGCTGTGGCTCATCTACGGGTTCTCGCTGTCGTTCGGTACGAACGACAGCGCGGGGACTAACAACATCATCGGAAGCTTCACCCAGTACCTCGGCACCAAGACGTTCATCAACGAGATCTGGGGGCAGACGGGGATCCCCACGTACGTCGTGCTCGCGTTCCAGATGATGTTCGCCATCATCACGGTCGCGCTGATCAGCGGCTCCGTCGCCGACCGCGCCAAGTTCGCCGGCTGGCTGCTCTTCGCGTTCGGCTGGTTCACGCTGGTCTACGTGCCGGTGGCGCACTGGATCTGGGGCGGTGGATTCATCGCCACCAAGATTCATGCGTTGGACTTCGCCGGCGGCACCGCCGTGCACATCAACGCCGGTGCGGCGGCGCTGGCCCTCGCGCTCGTGCTCGGGCGACGGGTCGGGTGGCCGAGGGAGAACTTCAAGCCGCACAACGTGCCGTTCGTGGCGCTCGGTGCTGGCCTCCTGTGGTTCGGATGGTTCGGCTTCAACGCCGGATCGGAGATCACCACCGACGGGGTCACCGCCATCGCCTTCGTCAACACGCAGGTCGCGACCGCCGCCGCGCTGCTCGGCTGGATCATCGTGGAGTGGCTGCGGGACGGCCGGCCGACGCTGGTCGGGGCGTCCTCCGGCGCCGTGGCCGGCCTGGTTGCCATCACCCCGGCCTGTGGCTTCATCCAGCCGTACGCGGCGGTCCTGCTCGGCCTGGCGGCCGGCGCGGTCTGCGCGCTCGCGGTCGCGATGAAGTACCGCCTTGGCTTCGACGACTCGCTCGACGTCGTCGCCGTTCACTTCGTCGGCGGGTGGATCGGCTCGTTGTGGATCGGCCTGTTCGGCGCGCTATCGGTGAACTCGCTGGTCCCGAGCGAGGGACTCTTCCTCGGCGGCGGCCTCACCCAGCTCGGCCGGCAGGCGGCGGCGAGCGGCATCGTGTCGGTGTATACCTTCACGGTCGCGGCGCTCATCGGACTCGCGATCAAGCACACGATCGGGTTCCGGGCGAGGACCGAAGCCGAGGTGGACGGCATCGACCTCGCGGAGCACGCGGAGAGCGCGTACGACCTCTCGCCGGCGACGTCGGGCGGTGGCGCGTTCGTTCTGGCCGGTATCTCGGCTCCCGTGGCGTCACCCAACTCGGCGACGCCGGCCGAGGAACCGACCTCGGAGACGGTCGGTTAGCGTCGTCGGATGGAAGGGCTGAGCATGAAACTGGTGACCGCGGTCATCAAGCCGTATCAACTGGACGCCGTGAAGGAGGCACTGCACGCGTTGGGCGTGGCCGGCCTGACCGTCAGCGAGGTCCAGGGGTACGGACGCCAAAAGGGCCACACCGAGGTGTACCGGGGCGCCGAGTACACCGTGGAGTTCCTTCCAAAGATCAAGATAGAGGTGCTCACCGACGAGATGGACGTCGACAAGGTGGTGGACGCGGTGGTAAACGCCGCCCGCACCGGCAAGATCGGAGATGGCAAGGTCTGGGTCACCGCCGTGGAGGATGTGGTTCGCGTCCGTACCGGCGAGCGTGGGCTCGACGCGCTCTGACCCGATCATGACGGGAGAGACCGTGGTGGTCCCCGCGGTCGATCACGGCATCGGCGCCGCCGCTCGACTCCGTCGGGCGGCGGCGCTCGATGCCTGGCTGACCACCCTGCTCCCTGCCGGACGGCCCGGCGTGGCGCTGCTGACCGTCGGAGGGCTGGGTCGCCGCGAGTGCGCCCCGCACAGCGACCTCGATCTAGTGCTGCTGCACGACGGCGTGCCCGGCGTGGACGACCTGGCCGCGTCGATCTGGTATCCGATCTGGGACGCGAGGATCGGGCTGGACCACTCCGTCCGCACGATTCCGGAGTCGCTGTCCGCCGCGCACGACGAGGTGAAGGTGGCGTCGGGCCTGCTCGACGCCCGGCACGTCGCCGGCGACGCCGGGCTGACCGCGCAGCTGGTCGCCACCGTCCAGGACCAGTGGCGTCGCACGGCCGTCCAGGCCCTGCCGCGGCTGCGCGAGGCCTGCCGTGCCCGCTGGCAGGTGCATGGCGAGCTGGCGTTTTTGCTCGAGGGCGACCTCAAGGAGGCCGCGGGTGGGCTGCGGGACGTCGGGGTGCTGCGCGCCATCGGGTACGCCGGGGTGAGCGACGCGTTGCGACCGCTGGTCCGCGCCGCGCACGGACGCCTCCTCGACGTGCGGGACGCGCTGCACGTGGCGACGGACCGCCGCGTGGACCGGCTCGTGGCGCAGGAGCGCGAGGCGGTGGCGGCCCTGCTGAACCTGGACGACGGGGACTCCCTGCTCCGGCGCGTGGCCGGCGACGCCCGGACGATCGCGCACGCCCTCGACGACGCCTGGCGGGCCGTCGACCGGGTGCGGGCGCACCGCCGGCGCGGCGGGCCGCCCGGCGCCCCGGCCCGCCGGCCGGTCGCCCGGGACGTTGTGGAGCACGACGGCGAGGTCGTGCTCGCGCGTACCGCCGTCGGGCCACGACCCGACCCGAGCCTGTCCCTGCGAGTGGCCGCGGCCGCCGCGACCGCTCGGCTGCCGATCGCGCGCGCGACCTGCGAGTGGCTGGCGGCGTACTGCCCGCCGCTGCCGGTCCCCTGGCCGGCGACCGCTCGCGCCGCGCTGGTCACGCTGCTCGGCTCCGGACCGGCGTTGGTGCCGACCTGGGAGTCGTGCGATAGGTACGGCCTGACCACCGGGTGGCTGCCGGAGTGGACCCGGGTCCGCAGCCTGCCTCAGCACAATCCCGTGCACCGCTACACGCTGGACCGGCACCTCGTGCGGGCCGCCGCCGAGGCCGGCGCCGTCACGCGCGAGGTGGACCGGCCGGACCTGCTGCTGCTCGGCGCGTTCCTGCACGACATCGGTAAGGGGTTGCCCGGCGACGACCACTGCGTGGCCGGTGGACCGGTCGCGAGGGGCATCGCCACCCGGATCGGGCTGCCGCCGGCCGACGTCGCC
>DASXRC010000129.1:0-27304 GCA_036506795.1 Micromonosporaceae bacterium | reverse complement strand
CGGCGAGCATGCCGCTGGCCCTGTCGAAGCTCGTGGAACGGCGGGAGGTTCCCGCGGGCGCCCCGGTGCTGCTGTTCGGCTTCGGCGGCGGCCTCACGTACGCCGGACAGGTCGTCCGCTGCCCCTAGGCAGCGCCTGTCCACACCGCACATAACCACCGTTTGGAGAGGAACACCGCAATGACCCGTGACGACATCACCACCGGCCTCGCCGAGATCCTCGAGGAGGTCGCCGGCGTGAACCCGGACGACGTGGCCGAGGAGAAGTCGTTCACCGACGACCTGGACGTCGACTCGCTCTCCATGGTCGAGGTCGTGGTGGCCGCCGAGGAGAGGTTCGGGGTCAAGATCCCGGACAACGAGGTTCAGAACCTGAAGACCGTGGGTGACGCCGTCACCTACATCCTCGACCACTCCTGAGGACGTTGTGACCAGACCCGATGTAGTCGTCACCGGGCTCGGCGCGACGACCCCGCTCGGCGGGGACGTCGCGTCGACCTGGGACGCCATGCTCGCCGGCCGGTCCGGCGTCGGCAAGCTCACCCAGGAATGGGCCGAGCAGCTGCCCGTTCGCATAGCCGCCGAGCTGAAGGTCGACCCCGCCGACACGATCGAGCGGGTCAAGCTGCGCCGGCTCGACCGGTCCGAGGCGATCGCCCTGGTCGCGGCCCACCAGGCCTGGACCGATGCCGGCCTGGCCGACGCCGGTCTGGACCAAGAGCGGCTGGCGGTCAGCGTCGGCTCGGGCATCGGCGGGGCCACGACCCTGCTCAACCAGGACGACATCCTGGAGGCCTCCGGGCCGCGCCGGGTCTCCCCGCACACCGTGCCCATGCTGATGCCCAATGGCCCCGCCGCCTGGGTCGGCCTCGAGCTCGGGGCGAAGGCCGGCGTCCACTCGATGGCCAGCGCCTGCGCCACCGGCGCCGAGGCGCTCGCACTCGGTCTGGACATCATCCGATCCGGCCGTGCCGACGTGGTCGTCGCGGGCGGCACCGAGGCGGTCATCCACCCGCTCCCCATTGCCGGCTTCGCCTCCATGCGCGCCATGTCGACTCGCAACGACGAGCCCGAGAAGGCGTCCCGCCCCTGGGACAAGGCGCGCGACGGCTTCGTGCTCGGCGAGGGCGCCGGCATCGTGGTGCTGGAGCGGGCCGACCACGCCGCCGCCCGCGGCGCCCGGGTCTACGCCCGGCTCGCCGGCGCCGGCATCACCTCCGACGGCTTCGACATCGTCCAGCCGGACCCGGAGGGTCTCGGGGCGTCGCGAGCCATCGCGAAGGCGTTGGCCGACGCCGGTGTGGCCAAGACCGACGTCACGCACGTCAACGCGCATGCCACCTCCACCCCGGTCGGCGACATGGCCGAGATCGTCGCGCTGCACGCCGCGCTCGGCGACCACCCGGTGCTCACGGCGACGAAGTCGATGACCGGGCACCTGCTCGGGGCGGCCGGCGCGCTCGAGTCGATCGCCACCATCCTCGCCATCCGCGACAGCATGGTCCCGCCGACCATCAACCTCGACGACCCCGACGACGGTCTTGACCTGGACGTGGCCGCGCACAAGGCGCGCCAGCTGGACATCCCGGCCGCGCTGAACAACTCGTTCGGCTTCGGCGGCCACAACGTGGCGCTCGTCTTCGCCCGCGCCTGACCCTGACCCCTGGAGGTTGCTGTGACCACCACCCCCGTCGCCTCCGATACGTCCACCGTGGACCATCGAGACCCCGAGGTACGGCTGCGCGCCCTCTTCGACCAGGGCTCGCTGCGTCTGTCGATGCCGCGTGACGACTCCGGCGTGCTGTGGGCCCGCGGCGAGATCGACGGTACGCCGGCGATCGCGTTCGCCACCGACGCCACCCGGATGGGCGGCGCGATGGGCACCGAGGGGTGCCGGCACATCGTGGACGCCATCGACGGCGCGGTACGCGAGCGAGTGCCCGTGCTCGCACTGTGGCACTCCGGCGGCGCCCGGCTAGCCGAGGGCGTCGTCGCGCTCGACGCGGTCGGGCAGGTCTTCGCCGCGATGGTTCGCGCCTCAGGCCGCGTACCGCAGATCTCGGTGGTGCTCGGCCCGGCCGCCGGCGGCGCGGCGTACGGCCCCGCCCTGACCGACATCGTGGTGATGAGCGGCGCGGGTCGGATCTTCGTGACCGGCCCAGAGGTCGTCCGGTCCGTCACCGGCGAGCAGGTGGACATGGAGCGTCTCGGCGGTCCCGAGCCCCACGGTCGGCGGTCCGGGGTCGTGCATGTGACCACAAAGGACGACGACAGCGCGCTGGCCGAGGGTCGCAAGCTTGCGGCGCTGCTCGGCCACCAGGGCCGGATCACGCCGGCCGACGTGGCGGAGCGCACCGACCTGGCCGCGTTGCTGCCCGCCCAGGCCAATCGGGCGTACGACGTGAAGCCGCTCGTCAAGGCGCTGTTCGACGAGGACGGCGGCAGCGTCGAGCTGCACGCCAAGTGGGCGCCAAACATCGTGACCACGCTGGGCCGATTCGCCGGGCGTACCGTGGGCGTCATCGCCAACAACCCGCTGCGGCTCGGCGGCTGCCTCGACGCGTCGAGCGCCGAGAAGGCGGCCCGGTTCGTGCGGATGTGCGACGCGCTCGGCGTGCCGCTGGTCGTGCTGGTCGACGTGCCGGGCTACCTACCGGGCCTCGGCCAGGAGTGGGACGGAGTCGTACGCCGCGGCGCGAAGCTGCTGCACGCCTTCGCCGAGGCGGTCGTGCCCCGAGTGACGCTGGTGACGCGCAAGGCGTACGGCGGCGCCTACATCGCGATGAACTCCCGCTCGCTCGGCGCGACCGCGGTCTTCGCCTGGCCCAGCGCCGAGGTTGCGGTCATGGGCGCCAGCGCGGCGGTCAACATCCTGCATCGGAAGAAGCTGGCCGCGACGCCGACCGCGGAGCGCGAGACCCTGCGGGCCCAGCTGATCGATGAGCAGACCCGCGTGGCGGGCGGCGTCAACCGGGCGCTGGAGATCGGCGTGGTCGACGACGTCATCAAGCCGACCGAGACCCGGCGGCGCATCGCGGAGGCGCTCGCGGGCGCCCCGCCCGCTCGCGGAGCTCACGGCAACATCCCGCTGTAGGCGCGCCGGTCCCCGGTTGGAGGGGTCCAGTTCACTTTGCGGCACTACCGTGAGCGGCCGTGGAAGCGACCGAGATCCGTAAGCTGGCCGCGCTCGAGGACACCCACTGGTGGTACCGCGAGCGCCGGGTCCTGCTGGCGCGCGCCCTGCGAAGGCTGGCCGCGGCCGGTGACCGGCCCGGCGGGCGAGCCGGCGGCCGGCCCGGCGGGCGAGCCGCCTACCGGCCCGACCGGGCGCTCGACATCGGAGCCGCCGGCGGTGGCAACACGCGGGTGCTGCGTGCGCACGGCTTTCGGCCGATCGCCCTCGAGTACAGCCCGGACGGCGCCCGGGTCGCCCGGGAACGCGGCCTCGACGTCATCCGCGCCGACGCGCGCCTCCTGCCGCTACCGGCCGCATGCCTCGACCTGGTCGTCGCGTTCGACATCCTCGAGCACATCGACGACGATCACGTGGTAGCCGGCGAGATCCGCCGGACGCTGCGGCCGGGCGGTACCGCGCTCATCGCCGTGCCGGCCGACATGCGGCTGTGGTCGGCGCACGATGTGGCGGTCGGGCATGTCCGGCGGTACGACCGGGCGGGGCTGACCGCGGTGGTCGAGAAGGCCGGGCTCGTGGTCGACGAGCTGTGGAGCTGGAACGTGCTGTTGCGCCCGGTCGCCGCGTGGCGGCGCCGCAGGTCCACCGGCAGCGACCTGGAGGACCTACCGGGGCCGGTGAACCTCGGACTCTCCGCGATCATCGCGGCCGAGCGCTACCTGCCGGTGCGCGGGTTGCCCGGCGTTTCGCTGATGATGCGCACGCATCGGCCGGCGGCCCGGTAGCACGCGGCCGCCCGTCCGGCGCGGGTCACCCGAGGGTGTCGACCATCGTGGCGGCCGCCTCGCGCGCGCCGGGCCGGACCTCGTCCGCGCTGTCCGAGGCGACGAAGAACGGCGGTCGAGCCTGCACCGCGGTGTAGACGCGCGCGACGTACTCGCCGAGCAGCCCGAGACAGAGCAGCTGGACGGCGCCGAGGAAGAGCACCGCGACGTACAGGGACGCCCAGCCGGACACCGTCGCGCCGAGGGCGTACGCCACGATTGCCACGATCGCGAGCGCCGTACACAGCACCATGCCGGCGAGACCGAGCCAGGTGGCCACGCGCAGCGGCGCCGCCGAGAAGCTGGTGACGCTGTCGGCGGCCAACCCCACCATCCTGGAGACCGGATACTTCGTGCGCCCGGCGGGCCGCTCCTCCCGCTGGTACGTCACCTCGCCGCTCGGGAAACCCAGCCACGGAACGACGAGCCGCAGCACCGGCGACCGCTCGGGCAGGCCCCGGACGGCCTCGACCGCTACGCGGCTGAGCAACCGGAAGTCGCCGGCGTGGGCCGGCACCTGCTCGCCGACCAGGCGTCGCATCAGCCTGTAGTAGACGGCCGCGGTCCACCGCTTGAAGAGCGTGTCGGCGGTGCGGTCCGCCCGCACGCCGTACACGATGTCCAGACCATTCGCCCGCGCGAGCCGGATCATCTCGGCGATGGCCTCGGGAGGGTCCTGGAGGTCCGCGTCGATGCTCACGACGTACGCGCCGCGCGCCCGGTGCAGCCCCGCGAGCAGCGCCGCCTGGTGTCCGCAGTTGCGGCGTAGCCGGATGACCCGTAGCTGAGGCCACTCCTCGCGGAGCCGTGTCAGCAGCCGTGGCGTCCCGTCGCTGCTGCCGTCGTCGACGGCTACGACCTCGTAGGTCTCGCCGAGCGACTCGAGCGCGCCGCGCAGCCGCAAGGCGGTCAGCGGGAGCACCTGCTCCTCGTCGTACATCGGGACCACGACCGAGACCACGGGCCCGCCGCCGGCTACGACCGTTTCACCCTCGCTCCGGTGCCTCACGGGCGCGCACGGTACCAGGCTTCTCTGTCGTCTCGGTGAACTCGCGCGGCGCCGGCAGCCAGCGGGCCGCGGCGAGGGACACCAGCACAATCGGTACGCCCGTGAGCGCGACCAGCGAGGCGACCGGCAACCCGCCTTCGGCGCCCGCGCCGACGGCCACATAGATGGCCACAGCGGCGACCTCGGCGCCGAACCCGGCGGTCGACAGCACGGTCGCCCGTGCCGGTCCGGAGATGACCTCCTGCAGCCGTGCCTCGGTCAGCACCAGCGCCGTCTGAAGCAGCCCGAACGACGCGGCGACCGCGATCATGCCAACGGGGTGACCGGCGAGGGCGCCGCCCATGAGCAGCACGGCCGCGGCTGCGAGTGCGGCGGCGACCCACCGCGCCGGGGCCGCGGCATACCGGCCGGCCAGCGCGCCGGCCACCGCCATCGCCCCGGCCGGCAGGAGCAGCAGCAGGGGTACGGCGACCGTGCTCGCGCCCATCTCGCGCGCCAGCAGCGGCAGGTACTCGTCGAGGGCGGTCAGCCCGGGCACCACGGCCGCCAGCAGGACCGCCCGCCGGACGACCGGAGTCGCGCGCGCCTCGGTCAGCCCGGCGCGCAGGCTCGCGGCGTACCGCCGAAGGCCGTCCGCACCGCCGCCAACGGCGGCCCGGACGCGAGGGGTCTCCGGGAACGACAGTGCGACACCGGCGTACGCGAGGCAGACCGCCACGCTGGCAGCGCCCACGAGGCCGTAGCCGCCGAGCGCGAGGGCCGGGGCGGCCAGCCCGGTCGCCACCATCACGGCGACGAGCGCCACGGCGCCGCCCCGCCCGACGATGGCCACGTACCGGTCGGTGCCGCGGACCGCGGCCAGCTCGTCGTAGACCAGCGCCGCCTCGGTGCCGGACTGCATCGCTCCTGAGACGCCCCACAGCACAAAGCCGGCGGCGAACGCCTGGTACGAGGGCCAGGCCACCCAGAGGGCGAAACCCACACCACGCAGGAGGCCCGACAGGGCCAGCATCCTGCGGCGGGAGAACGCGTCCGCCCACGCGCCCGAAGGCACCTCGAGGACGAACACCGTGACGGACCACAGCACGAACAGGGAAGAGATCTCCCCCGTGTTCAGGCCGCTGTCGGCGAAGAGCAGGGCGTACACGGGGTAGAGCAGGACGCCCTCGTCGCAGAGCCGGAGGGCGTAGAGCCGCGCGGCGATCCGGCCGACCGCCGGCCGGTCGGGCGCCGCGACGGCGTTAGGTCAATTGGGGTGGGCTGTCGGGTCGGCCATCACGCAACGGTCTCAACCCGCACGGCCCCGGTCAACCGGAATGTCGAAGCCCGAGGTCGCGGTCCGCGAGATGGCCGACGGCCCAGGAGGTTAGACGCCGCCCCGCTCAGACACATGATGAGCGCGGTAGGCCGTTGATGGCCACCGGCGAGTGGCCGGGCGCGGCGGCGCGGCCGGCGAGCACGTCGGCCAGGGCCGAGAGGGACGACCGGTCCGCGGAGTACGCGGCGAGCAGCACCGGCGACCGCGCGCCCGCCAGCACATACGGGGTGTCCGTGGTGACCGTCACCGCGGCGTCGGCGCGCAGGTCCGCGGCGGTGTCGCCGTACCCGACGACGTGCACGATGACGCCGCCGGAGTTCACCACCCGCACGCCGACCGCGCGCAACGCGGCCGCGAGCGCGGCCCGCGTCTGGCCCCGTCCGGTGGCGCCCGTGACCGTGACGGGCCCGCGCACCAGCGGGCCGCCGCACCGGCCGCGCACCTGCGTGACCGCGGCCTCCGCCACGGCGCGCGCCGCGGCCCGGTGCGCCGTGCTGTCCAGTGTGGACAGCCCGGGAGCGGGCCGCGCCGCCAACCGGAACTTCAGCGTGAGGATCCGCGTCACCGCCTCGACGAGGCGCACGCGCGGCAGCCGCCCGTCATGCAGCGCGTCGAGCAGGCCCTGGTACGCCGCGACGGGGTCGGGCGGCATGAGTAGGAGATCGTTGCCAGCGAGCAGGGCACGCAGGGCCGCTTCACCGGGAGTCCACCGGCGGGCCGGAGCCATCTCCAGCGAGTCGGTCACCACCACGCCCTCGAAGCCGAGCTTCCCGCGCAGCAGATCGGTGAGGACCGCGTGGGAGAACGTCGCGGGCGTACCCGGATCGACGGCGCGCACGTCCAGGTGCCCGGACATCACCACCGAGGCGCCGGCGGACATCCCCGCCGTGAACGGGGGGAGGTCGCCGCTGTCCAGCGCCGGCCGGCCCTGCGAAAGCACTGGCAGCGAGGCGTGACTGTCGACCGCCGTGTGCCCGTGCCCGGGGAAGTGCTTCAGGGTTGCCGCGACGCCACCGCCCTGCAGGCCGCGGACCGCCGCGGCGACCTGCGCGGCGACCGCCTTTGGATCCGAGCCGAACGACCGCGAGCCGATCGGGCCGCCCGGTGCGGTGCCGAGCACGTCGGCGACCGGCGCGAAGTCGACCGTCAGCCCGATCGCGGCGAGCTCCGCGCCGGCCACCCGCCAGGCGGCCTCGGTGAGCGCGGGTCGGCCGGCCGCGCCGAACGCCATGGCGCTCGGCAGTGACGTGACGCCGGCCTTGATCCGCGTGACCACCCCGTACTCCTGGTCGGTGGCGATCAGCAGCGGCACCGCGGCCGGCAGCCGCGCGGACGCCCCCTGCAACCCGGCGGTCAGCTCGCGGACCTGCCGCACCGAATCCACGTTCGTCGTGGGCTGCGTGGAGGCGGTGGGGTCGTCAACGGAGAAGCCGACCAGGATGAGGCCGCCCAGGCGCAGCTTGGCGACCAACTCGGCGGGCGTGTCCACCCCGGCCAGCTTCCGGTTGCCCGCCGCGGATCCGGCCGAGACCCGCGCGGCCGAGCTGCCGTAGGCGTACGGCATCAACACCTGCCCGACGAGGTCCTCGTCGGAGAGGCGGGTGACCAGCGCGGCGGCTTGGGCCCCGGGCTCGGCGGACGGCGTGATCCCCGGCGTCGCCGTTCCCGGCGTGGTCGCTGTCGGGCTCGGCGATGGTCCGGCCGACCCGCGCTCGCGGCCGTGACCGCACGCCACCGGCGCCGCCAGGACAGCGAGCGCAGAGAGCACACAGACGAGACGCCGGGGGGAGGGCACGCCGACATCCCACCAGGTGGGGTACGTCGGGGCAAGGCAGCGGTCCGGTTAGCCGACCCGGGTGAGCAGCGTCACCGGGGCGCCGTCGCCGGCGTGCCGGTAGGGCTCGAGCTCGACGTCCCACGCGGTCCCGAGGGCCTTGTCGAGAGCGTGCGCGAGCGCCTCCGGTGTCCGCGCCCCCTCCATGATCGCGCGTAGCCGGTCCTCACCGAGCTGGATGTCGCCGGCCGCGCCGATCGTCGCCCGGAACAGCCCACGGCCGGGCACGTGCATGAAGCGCTCGCCGTCCACCCCGGCGCTCGGCTCCTCGGTGACCTCGAAACGGATCATCGGCCATTGGCGCAGCGCGGCGGCGAGCTCCGCGCCGGTTCCGGGTCGGCCGGTCCAGCCGCACTCGGCACGGCGGGTGCTTGGATCCACGGGTTGGGAGGTCCACTCGAGCCTCGTCGGCGCGGCAAGGACGCGCGCCATCGCCCACTCGACGTGAGGGCATACCGCGAGTGGAGTCGAGTGAACGTATACGACGCCACGCGTGGGCACGGTGACCTCCCGGGGACCGAGGTGCGTCTTCCCCAACGACCTCGTTCCGCGGGCGGGTCGGCGCGCCACGCACGACCATGATGACTGGTGTGACGGATGGTGCGCCAGAGATTCGACAAGAACACGCCCGAAATTGACACCGCCCGGCGACTGCACGTCCGTCACAGCGCCCCGTCGGAGGCTGCGGAGCGCGCGCCCGGTTCGTGTACCCTTCCTTCGGCGGTCGCGTTACCGTCACCCCATCCCGTACCTCTGCAAGGAGTTCCCTCCGTGGCGAGCAACACCTCCAAGACCGCGCGCGCTTCGGTCCGGGCTGGTCAGGCCACCGGTGGCGCGCTGAGCGTGCTCGGCGAGTTCAAGTACCTGCTTCCCCTCAACAGCGGGAAGCACGCGTACGTGCGGAACCTGACCAACGGCCAGACCAGTCGCCTGCGCACCGACTCCGACGAGTTCGTCGAGGAGATCCGGGTGTTGGCCGCCGCCGGTCACGGCGTCAAGATCCGCGCCGAGCTGGTCGCGCTCGCCACCGCCTACCCGAGCGACGGGTGGGACACCACCGAGAAGCGCCTCGCCGAGGCGGGCGTATTCGAGGCCGCCTGACGGCCCCGCAGCACCTGTCCGGCGCCCCGCCCGCGCCCCGCGGCGGGGCGCCGTCTGTCTGTCAGACCACGGTGACTCGGCCCGTATCCAGGTCGTAGACGGCTCCCGCGAGGGCGACCCGGCCGGCGGCGGTCGCCGCGCTCAGCAGCTCGACGCCCTCGAGCCGCCGCACGGTCCGCGCCACGTGGCCGCGCGTTGCCCGGGCCTGCACATCCGGGTGGTCCGGCCCCGCCGCCCACACCGCGGGCGCGATCTCCTCGACGAGATACGCCAGGTTCCCCGGCGGATGCTCACCGGTGCGCAGCGCCGCCACCGTGGACGCCACCGCCCCACATCGCTCGTGCCCGAGGACCAGGACGAGCGAGACCCCCAGCTCCCCGACCGCGAACTCGACCGAGCCGAGCACCGCGCGGTCCAGCACGTGACCGCCCGAGCGGACGACGCAGATCGAGCCGAAGTTCTGGTCGAAGACGGCCTCGAGCGGCACCCGGGAATCGATGCAGCCGACCACGACCGCGTACGGGCGCTGGCCGCCCGACGCGGCGGCCGCCGCCGAGACATGGTGCCCGTACCGGGGTTGGCCCGCGGCGAAGCGCCGATTGCCGGCGAGCAGGTCGACCAGGGCTCGCGCGGGGCACAGCCGCCCGTCGGACGGCGTCGCGGTCGTCACGCCGGCAGTGTGACCCACCACGCGGGCGCCCGCCGGCCGACCCGGGACCGGCGCGACGCACATCACGCCAGGCTTCCGGATGCCGATCGATGGGTAATGGGTTCGACGCCGCTGGCCGGTGCATGATTGTTACCGGGAGGTAGGTATGCCTGACCGGGCTGGATCGCGACCGGCGGTGCGCCTTGCGGACGGCGTCCGCCTTCGTGCGGAGGTGCACGGTGAGCCGGACGCGCCGATCAGCGTCGTTTTCCTGCATGGCTGGACGCTCGACCGAAGGATCTGGCACCACCAGGTCGCCGGCCTTACCCGGACGCCACCGCCGGAGCTGAGCCGACCGGTCCGCGTGGTCACCTACGACGCCCGCGGACACGGCCGCTCGGGCCCGACTCCCCGGCGCGGCACCACGCTCGCCTGGCTCGGCGACGACCTGGCCGAGGTCGTACGGCAGGCGGTGCCGCCCGGCCCGGTCGTCCTGGTTGGACACTCGCTCGGCGGAATGACGATCATGGAGTACGCCCACCGCCACCCGGCCGAGTTCGCGTCGCGCGTGGCCGGCCTGGCGCTCGTGTCGACGACCGCGGAGGGCGTGACGCACACCTCGTACGGCCTGCATCCGAGGCTCGCCCGCCTGGTCCGCGCGGCCGAGTCGAACGGTGCGCGGCTCCTCGCGTACAGCGGCGCCTGGCGCCCGCATCGCGCTGTGCTGCCGGCGCTGCGGCCCGGCCTGCGCTGGCTGCTCTTCGGCGACGGGGTGACCGAGGAGGACGTCCGGCTGACGAGCGCGTCCATCGCCGCCGCGTCGCTGCGGGCGATCGGCGGCTTCCGGCCCTCGATCGCGTCCCAGCTGCGGCTGGAGACGCTCGCCGCGCTCGCCCCGATCCCCACCGCGGTGCTCGTCGGTGACCGGGACCGGCTCACGCCGCCGGCGTGTGCCCAGGCGATCGCGGCCGCGGTGCCCAGCGCGGACCTCATCGTGTGCCCAGGCGCGGGACACATGCTCCCGCTGGAGCGACCGGACGAGGTCACGGCCGCAGTGGCGCAGATTACAGCCCGCGCGTTGGCGGTCACGCAGTGACGCCGTACGCCCCGACCGGCCGCTGCCAGCCGGCCGGCCAGCGAGGTACGGTCGCTGCCGTGCATTACGCGGAGGTCTGGCTCGCGACCATGCCGACGATCGCGGTCTACCTGGTCGTGGGCGCCATGATCGGGCTGGAGAGCATGGGCATCCCGCTGCCCGGCGAGATCGCTCTCATCAGCGCCTCGCTGCTCGCCTCGACCGGTCTGACCGACCCGTGGGGCGTGGCCACGGCGGCCGCGCTCGGCGCCATCGCCGGCGATTCCCTCGGCTACGCCGCAGGCCGCCGCGGCGGACGGCCGCTGCTGAACCGGGCGGGCCGCCGGTTCCCGCGACACGTCGGACCGGCACAACTGGCCAGGGCCGAGCGGATGTTCACCCGCTGGGGCGTCTGGGCCGTATTCTTCGGCCGGTTCGTCGCCCTACTGCGCATCCTCGCCGGCCCGGTCGCCGGCACACTGCGGGTGCCGTATCGGAAGTTTCTCGTGGCGAACGCCGCCGGCGGCGTGGTGTGGGCGTTCGGCACCACGTTCCTGGTCTACCACGCCGGCCGGGCCGCCGAGCGGTGGCTCAAGAACGCGTCCTGGCTGGCGCTCGGCATCGCGATCCTCTGCGGGGTCCTGACCACGTTGTGGCTCCGCCGTCGGGCCCGGCGACCGGCACCGCTGGAGCACAGTGCGTGACTGACGCCAGCACCCTGCAGCAGGAGATCGCCGCGGAGCAGCGCCACGTCGACCGGGTGTATGCCCGCATCGAGCGGCTGCGACTCGACGCTGCGCGGGCCGAGCGTGAGGGCTACGGGATCGCGCGGGTCGGCACGTTCGGCTCGCTCGTGGAGCGGGACGCGATGGTGTTCCAGGCCGCCCGCCGCCGGCAGACGCTCGACGCCGAGCACGAGGGTCTGGTCTTCGGCCGGCTCGACCTCCGGGATGGCACCTCCTACCACGTCGGGCGGCTGGGAGTACGTGACGAGGACGCCGAACCGCTCGTGATCGACTGGCGGGCGCCGGCGGCCGCCGCGTTCTACCAGGCCACCGCGGCCGACCCGCGCGGCGTGGTCCGCCGCCGAATGATCCAGTCGAGCGGCGAGAAGGTCGTCAGCATCGAGGACGACCTGCTCGACCCGGCGGCTGCGCCACCCGACATGCGGATCGTCGGCGACGGCGCGATGCTCGCGAACCTCGCCCGCACCACCGGCCGCGGCATGCGGGACATCGTGGCGACGATCCAGCGGGAGCAGGACGAGGCGATACGCTCCCCCGCCTCGGGGGTCACGATCGTGTCCGGCGGCCCCGGCACCGGCAAGACTGCGGTCGCGCTGCACCGCGCGGCGTACCTCCTCTACTCGGACCGCGCACGGTTCGCTGGGGGCGGGATCCTGGTCGTCGGCCCGTCGCCGGTGTTCGTGGAGTACATCTCCGCCGTGCTCCCCTCGCTCGGCGAGGACGCGGCCACGCTGCGGTCGCTCGGCTCGGTCGTCGACGGCGTGACGGCCACCCGCGTCGACCCCAGCACGACGGCGGCGGTGAAGGGCTCGCTGCGCATGCGCCGGGTGCTGGAGCGCGCGGTGCGGGACCGGGCGCCGGGTGGGCCCACGGAGCTGCGGCTGCTCTACCGCGGCCAGCTGCTGCGGCTGGCCGCCGACGAGCTGGCCGAGGTCTGGCGCCGGGCGCTGCCCCACGGCGCGCGGCGCAACGCGGTACGCCGGGCGGGCATCGACGGCCTCTTCGACGCGCTGTGGGAGCAGGCCCAGGTGCTGGTGGCGGAGGACCGGCTGCCGAGCCGGTTCGAGTTCGAGGACGACCTGGCCGACCGGGCCGAGTTCCGGGCGTTCCTGCGCGCGTGGTGGCCGATGCTGCGTTCGGTGGACGTACTCCGGTGGTTGGCCGACCCGGTCCGGCTCAACCGGTACGCCGGCGGCGTCCTGTCACGCGCCGAGATCCGGGCACTCGCCGCGTCGTACGCGTCGCTCGCGAGCGAGGGCCCGACGGTCGCCGACGTCGCGCTGCTCGACGAGCTCGACGAGCTGCTGGGCCGGCCGAGGCAGCCGCAGCGCGCGAAGCGCAATACGTTCCAGGTCGCCGACGGCGTGCAGGAGGTCACGACGTTCGCGGACCGGCAGCGGGCCGCACGCGCGTCGGTGGTCCAGCGCCCGGACGATTACCGGGAGTACGCGCACGTGGTCGTCGACGAGGCGCAGGACGTTTCGCCGATGCAGTGGCGGATGCTCGGTCGGCGCGGCCGGCTCGCCTCGTGGACCGTGGTCGGGGACCCGGCCCAGTCGGCCTGGACGGGCGACCCGACCGAGCTGACCCGCGCCCGCGACCGCGCGCTGGGTTCGCGGCGGCGGCACGAGTACACGCTGTCGACCAACTACCGCAACTCGGCGGAGATCTTCGAGCTCGCGGCCGCGGTCATCCGCCGGGTCTCCCCCGACATCGAGCTGCCGCGCGCGGTCCGGTCGACCGGCGTGCTGCCTGAGCACCGCGTGGTCCATACCGACGAGCTGCCGGCCGCCGTGCGCAAGGCCACCGCCGCGGCGCTCGATGAGGTCGAGGGGACGGTCGGGGTCATCGCACCGGTGCCGCGGCGCGACGAGATCGCCGCGTGGGTGGGCGACCTCGCCGCGCCCCGGCTCCAGGTCATCACCAGCCTGGAGGCCAAGGGCATGGAGTACGACGGCGTCGTGCTCGTCGAGCCCGAGCAGATCCGCGCCGACGGCCCGTCCGGCGTACGAACGCTGTACGTCGCGCTGTCGCGCGCCACGCAGCGACTGTGGACGATCGGCACCGATCCGGGCTGGTTGCCCCCGCCGCTAGCCGGCTAGGACCTCCGCGATCGGAACCGCCTCGGGTGTGTAGGTGGTGTCGGGAGTGACCGGCGTGTTGAACCGGGCGTTGACGAGGTAGAGCCGGTCGTCGTAGCGGGCGACGGTCGTGGGCACGTCGAACCGGCTGTTCGTATAGCGGTTGACCACCTCGCCCGCGGTGCCACCGGCGTTCAGCTGCACGACGGCGACCGTGTTGAACTGGTTCTGGACGGCGAACAGCGTCGTGCCGGACACGAGCAGCCCATCGCCGTTCACGAGCGTCTCGCCGCCGAGGTCCACCGCCGTGGCCACACCTGTGGCCGGGTCGACCCGGAACAGCTTGCCGGTCGTCGAGTTCACCACGAGCAGCGCAGACCCATCGGACGTACGCGCGATGCCGTTGGCGTTGAACCCTGCCACCTGCTCCCACTCGCCGATGAGCGGGACGGTGACGACCTGCGCCTGCGTGGGCAGCCGACCGCCCGGGCCTAGCGGCAGCTTGTAGAGCGCCGCCCGCGACGAGTCCGTGAACCACGCCGCAGTCGGGGTCAGCACGACGTCGTTGACGAACGTCGGTGCGGTCGCGAACTGGTAGCTGGCCAGCACCTTGCCGCTGAACGCGCTCACCACGCGGGCGTTGCCGGCGGGCCCGCCGGCCACGAACAGCCGGCCGGCCGGGTCGACCTTCAGCCCCACCGACGGGGTGCCCGGACCCTGGCTGAACCGGTCCCCCTCGCCGGTGAGCAGGTTGACCCGGAACAGGTCACCGTCGGCCCGGGAGCCGAAGTACGCGATCGGAGGGACGCCGATTGCGATGCCCTCGGGTAGGAAGGCGTTCGGAAGGTGCAGCGTGGTCGGGAACACGGTCGAACGCGACGCGGCTGGGCTCGCGGCTGGGCTCGCGGCGGCCGCGGCGGGCGCGGACAGGACGGCGACGGAGCCGACGGCAATGATCGACAGAACGATGCGATTCAGGCGAACCGGCACGATAGATCTCCTTTCGCGCTTTCCAACCGTTCCTCACTGTCCCACGCGTCCCTCGCGTCCGCTGGTTCAACCGCGCAACACTGGGCGTCGTGGTGATGCTCCTGGCTGACGAACAGGGCCCGGCTCGCCTCTCCGTTCGTCGGATCCCCCGGCTGCTGTGGCATGCCGTGCGTATCGCTTGGACCGCGGGCCGGGCCGACCTGATCGCGTCGACCGGACTCCTCGTGATCGGCGGGGTGGGCGTCCTGGGTCTGCTGCTGCTCGGCCGGGCCGCCCTCGCCGCACTGTTGACCGCGGTGAGCGCGGGTGCCTCGTTGAACGCGGTCCTGCCGTGGGCGCTCGCGATGTCCCTCATCTCGGCGGTCCAGTTCACCGCGAACGCGCTCCAGCGCGAGCGCCAGCAGATCCTCGGCGACCTCGTCGCCCGGCGGGTCCAGGGCCACGTGCTCGACGTCACCGCCGCCGTGGACCTGGCCACCTTCGACACGCCGGAGTTCCACAACCGGGTGCAGCGCATTCAGGCGAGCGGCCACCAGCCGCTGAACATGGTGTTCGGCCTGTCCGGCCTCGTGCAGGCCGTCGTCGGGGTGGCGGCCGGCATGGTCGCCCTGGTGGCGGTCGCCCCGGTGCTGATCCCGGTGCTCGCGTTGATGCTGATCCCGGCGGCGTTCGCGGCGTCCCGGCGCGGCGCGGCGTTCCACGAGTTCTTCTGGAAGATGACCGCGCGGGACCGGCAGCGAACGTACCTGGCGCGGCTCCTCCAGGACCGGGTCGCGGCGAAGGAGGTCCGCGCGTTCGGCCTGGCCGCACACCTGCGGCGCCGGTATGACCAGCTGTATACCGAGCGCATCGCCGAGCTGCGCCGGGTGGCGCGTAAGCAGATCTTCCTCTCCGTCGGCGCCAACCTGGTGATGGGCCTCGTGCTGCTGGCGACGCTACTGCTGGTCGCCTGGCTGGCTCTGCGCGGCACCGTCCCGCTGGCCTCGGCTGGCATCGCGGTCGCGGCGATCGCCCTGGTTGGCGGCCGGCTGGCGCAGGCCGGGTGGTCCGTGGGCGCCCTTTCGGAGGCCGGCCGCTACCTCGACGACTACCTGGTCTTCACCGCGATGCTGCCGGAGCTGGAGCAGACCCGGCCGAGGGGCACGGCCCCCGCCGGGTTCTCCCGGCTCAGCGTCTCGGATGTCACGTTCACCTACCCGACGGGCGACCAGCCCGCGCTGCACGCCGTCTCGATGGAGGTGTCGGCGGGAGAGATCATCGCACTCGTCGGCGAGAACGGGTCGGGCAAGACCACGCTCGCGAAGCTGCTCGCCGGGCTGTACCGGCCGGACTCAGGGCAGATCCGGTGGGACGGCGTGGATGTATCTACTGTGGACCCCGACGAGCTGCGCCGCCAGGTCGCGGTGATCTTCCAGGACTTCGAGCGATTCCACCTGACCGCGAGCGAGAACATCGCGCTCGGGCGGGTGGAGGCGGTCGAGGACGAGGCCAGCATCCGCGCCGCAGCCGCGCAGGCCGGCGCGAACCAGTTCATCGAGGACCTGCCCGAGGGGTACGCCACGATGCTGGGCCCGGAGTTCCGTGGCGGCACCGACCTGTCGGTCGGGCAGTGGCAGCGGATGGCGCTGGCCCGGGCGTTCTTTCGGGAGGCGCCCTTCATCGTGCTGGACGAGCCGACCGCGGCCCTCGACCCACGCGCCGAGCAGGAGCTCTTCGACCGCATCCGAACCCTACTCGCCGGGCGTACCGTCCTGTTGATCTCGCACCGGTTCTCCAGTGTCCGGTCGGCGGACCGGATCTACGTGCTGGATGCCGGCCGGATCGTGGAATCCGGCGACCACGACGAGCTCATGGCGCTCGGCGGCCTGTACGCGGAGCTGTTCACGCTGCAGGCCGCGGCGTACCTGGACTCCTCCCCTCGGTCGCCGACCCCCACGCCAGATTTGCACACATAGCGATGTGAACATACATTGGCTGGACCGAGGCTGGGCAACGGAAGGTAGTGCGCATGGAAGCCGGTCACGAGCACGCGGGTCGGGTCGGCCGCGGGGCCGCGGCGAACCGCGGCCGGCTCTGGGCCGCCCTCGCGCTGATCGGCACGGTCATGCTCGCCGAGGCGGCGACGGCGTTCGTCACCGGCTCGCTCGCGCTGCTCTCCGACGCGGGGCACATGTTCACCGACGTGCTCGGCATCGGCATGGCGCTGGCGGCCATGACCGCCGCCGCCCGGTCCAGCCGCGGCGGCCAGCGCACGTACGGTCTATACCGGCTGGAGGTGCTGGCCGCGCTCGGCAACGCGGCGCTGCTCTCCGGCGTGGCCGTCTTCGTCCTCGTCGAGGCCGTCCTGAGGCTGTTCGATCCGACCGAGGTCCGGGCCGGGCCGATGCTGGTGGTCGCGGCGATCGGCCTGGTGGCCAACGTCATCGCGCTCGCGCTGCTACGCGGCGGCGCGCGGGAGAGCGTCAATATCCGTGGCGCGTACCTCGAGGCGCTCGGCGACCTGCTCGGCTCGATCGGCGTGCTCCTCGCGGCCGGGATCATCGCGGTCACCGGGTGGTGGTATGCCGACCCGATCGTCGCGGTGGCGGTCGGGCTGTTCATCCTGCCCCGTACCTGGCGGCTCGCCCGGGCGGCGCTGCGCATCCTCGTCCAGGCCGCGCCGGAGCACCTGGACGTCTCGTCGGTCCGCGAACGGCTGGCCGCGGTGCCCGGCGTCTGCGACGTACACGACCTGCACCTGTGGACGCTCACCTCCGGCATGGAGGTCGCCTCCGCGCACCTGACCGTCGACGCGGCCGCCGAGACGGGCACGGTGCTCGCCGCCGCCCGGGAGACGCTGCAGGATCAGTTCCACATCGACCACGCCACGCTCCAGGTCGAGCCCGCGGACGGCCAGGGGTCGTGCCAGCCGGTCGGCTGGTAGCGGGCTGCCGCGCTCGCCGCGTCACCCGCCACGCCGGCGATGGTTAGCGCCGCGGCGCGTTCGGGTATCCCGCTTGGCGTGTCCGAGCACGTGATGGTGTTCTCCCCTGCGCCCGAGCTGACGGTGACCATCGAGGCCGGAGGCGCCGGCGACGACGCCCGGCATCCCGACATCCACCTGCACGCCGGCGGCCAGGGGGTCTGGCAGGCGCGCATGATCCGTTCGCTGGACGTGCCCGTGGTGATGTGCGCGATGCTCGGCGGCGAACCCGGCCGGGTGCTGGCTCCGCTCATCAAGGCGGAGCGCATCGACCTCCGCGCGGTGCAGGCGAGCGAGCGCAACGCGGCCTACGTGCACGATCGCAGGGACGGTACGCGCAAGGAGCTGGCCCGCGCACCCGGCGAACGGCTGAGCCGACACACCCTCGACGAGCTTTACAGTCTGGCGCTGGCCGAGGGCCTTCGGGCGCCGGTCAGCGTCCTCGCCGGAGTGCAGGACACCGGCGTGGTGCCACCCGACGTCTACCGACGGCTCGCGGGTGATCTCTGCCGCAACGGCTGCAAGGTGGTCGCTGACCTCTCCGGCGAGTATCTGGACGCCGTGCTCGCCGGCGGCCTCACGCTCGTGAAGGTCTCGCACGAGCAGGTGGTCCGCGATAGTCGTTCGGGGCACGACGGCCCCGAGGCGCTGATCGCGGCAATGCGCGCGCTGCACGAGGATGGTGCGGAGTCGGTCGTCGTCAGTAGGGCCGACAAGCCGGCGCTGGCGCTCATCGACGACGAGGTGGTGGAGGTGCAGATGCCGAGCCTCGAGCCGGCGGACTCGCGCGGAGCCGGGGACTCCATGACGGCCGGCGTCGCCGCGGTGCTCGCCACCGGCGGCGACCTCATGCATGCGGTCCGGTCCGGAGCCGCGGCCGGGGCGTTGAACGTGACCCGGCATGGACTGGGCACCGGGCGCGCCGACGCGATCGCGGGCCTGCTCGAGCGAGTGCGCCTGGTCCGGTTCCCGAGCGGCGAACCACTGCCAGAGCAGGACGCCGGGCTGGCCCGCTTCACGCCGAGCGTGGCCCGGCCGCTCCCCGCGGACGACCACGCCTCGCCGTCGGATCTGGCGGATCGTGCGAGGCAGCGGTGACCCGCACGCTCATCACCAACGATGACGGCATTGACGCACCAGGCCTGCACCGGCTCGCGCTGGCCGCGGTCAAGGCGGGCATGGACGTGGTGGTGGCCGCGCCCGCCCGGGAGGCGAGCGGTGCCAGCGCATCGCTGACCGCGGTCGAGGACAATCGTCGGGTCGTGGTGTCGGAACGCCAGCTCCCCGACCTCAACGGCATTTCGGCGTACGCGGTCGCCGGCTCGCCCGGCTTCATCACACTGATCGCCACGCGCGGCGCGTTCGGCGAGCCGCCCGTTCTGGTGCTGTCGGGCATCAACCGGGGCGCCAACGCCGGGTACGCCGTACTTCACTCCGGCACCGTAGGGGCCGCGCTCACCGGGGCCGCCAACGGCTGCCGCGGGCTCGCCGTCTCGCTCGACCTGCTGGCCGGCGGCCGGCCGCTGCCGGTCGGGGCCGCGGTGAGCGAAGGCAGGGCAGACGAGTCACGGAACTGGGACGCCGCCGCTGCGCTCGCCGCCCGCCTGCTGCCGATGCTCGAGCAGTCCCCGTCCGCGACCGTGCTGAACGTGAACGTGCCGGACCTGCCCACCGCCGAGATACGCGGGCTGCGCCGGGCCACGCTGAGCCGCTTCGGGCAGGTGCAGATGGCGATCGCGGAGATGGGCGCCGGCTTCGTGCGTACGACCATCGACGAGACAGACGCCGAACTCGAGGCCGACAGCGACATCGCCCTCCTCGCCGAGCGGTACGCCACGATCACGCCCCTCTGCCTGGTCAGCGAGGCGGCGATCGACCTGCCCGGCCTCGCGGACATCTTCGCCGACGCGCGCGAAGCCACACCCGCCCCGTAAGCTTCCGGCCGCACCCTGCGTCGGCACCGCGCGCGGGGCAGCCGCTACACGCCGCGCCCGGCGACGGGCTGCGTCTCCGGCTCCTCACCATGTTGGGGGACGGGTGCGCCGAAGAGGCCGAGCAGGCCCGTGCTCCAGAGCTGCCGGTACACGAGCCGGCTCGGCTCCGTGATCACCAACCTCACCCCGCTGACCTCGGCGGTCTGGAAGCCGGCGACCAGCGCGGAGAAACCTACCGAATCGATGAACCGCACGCGGCGCAGGTTGAGGTTGATCTCGCGAGGGCGAGTCCGCCGGCGCGCCAGCTGGGCCCCGACCGCCTCGCGCACCTCGTGCGCCGAGTCGACATTGATCTCGCCACGCGGCGCGATCTCGACCACGCCATCGGGCAGGGTCCGGGTCACGATCGACAGGCTCACGCGAACACCTCCACTGGTCCGGCCACTCGGGCTATTTCTCTCAGTAGCCGAGTCGCGACCGAGAGTATTCCGTCGGCCGTACGCTCCGCTAGTCCGGCGCAACGTATGTGGGGTGAGTCAACTCACCGGCCCGGCGTGGAACCGACATTAAGCCTGATATCCCTCAGATCACTCACCTGACGCGCGGCCCGCCGTCAGGTGAGATCGCCGGGGCCGCGACGGAACCTCAAGCGAGACTTCAGGTTCCGTCGCAGGATCGGCAATCTCGTGCCTCGCTAGGGTGCGACACATGCCGCGACCACTCGACGACGACGTCATCCGTCGCCTGCGAACCCGCGCCCAGCGGCTGGCCGGCGAGCGGCCGGCCCGCGTCACCACCGCCGTCGCGGCGGTCACCGCGGTGCCCGCTCAGTCGACCCCGGCCGCACGGCTCGCGGTCCGGTGCCGAGCCGATGGCGCCACCGCCGCGACCGTCGACCGGGCCTGCGCCAGAGGCTCGCTTGTCCGCACGTGGGCGATGCGCGGGACGCTGCACGTGCTCGCCGCCGCGGATGTCCGGTGGGTGGTCGCCCTGCTCGGCCCCATCTTCGCCGCCGCCGGCCGGCGCCGCCGCCTGCAGCTCGGCCTCGACGACGCCACATCCGAGCGGGCGCTGTCCGCCATCCGGGCCGCGCTGGCCGGCTCCGCACCCCTCACCCGGGCGGACCTCGTCGCCCGGGTCGTCGACGACGGCATCGCCGTCGACGTCGACACGCAGGCGCCCGCTCACCTCGTCGCGTACGCGGCCATGCGCGGCCTGATCTGCCGTGGCCCGGACCTCGCACGGGACGAGCCGACCTACGTGCTGCTCGACGAGTGGGTGCCCGGCGACGCGCCCCGAGACGGGGACGACGCGCTGGCCGAGCTGGCCCGGCGCTACCTCGCCGGGCACGCGCCCGCCGCCGACCGGGACCTCGCGGCCTGGTCGGGCCTCCCGGCCTCCGCGGCGCGGCGGGGGTTCGCGCTCATCGCCGACGAGCTTCGGGAGGTACGCCTCGGCGGCGCGACCGCGTACGCGCCGTCCACGATGGAGCTGCAGCCACCCGCCGACCCGGTGGTTCGGCTGCTCGGCGCGTTCGACCCGTACCTGTTGGGTTACCGCGGCCGAGAGCTCGCCCTCGACGCCCGGTACGCCCGGCGGATCCAGGCCGGCGGCGGCATCATCCACCCCGCCGTGCTCGTCGACGGTCGGGTCGTCGGCACGTGGCGGCTGAGCCGAACCGGCCGCGCAGAGGCCGAGGCGACCATCCGGTTGGAGCCGTTCGCCCGGCTGCCCCGCGGCGTTTTGGATGCGCTCGAGGCCGAGGCCGCCGACGTCGGCCGGTTCCTCGGCCTGCCCGCCACCCTGCGCATCGTCTGACGTCAGCTCATCCGGGCCTGCGCCGGTGTCGCCACGCGATGCAGCACGACACGGCCGAGCCGGCCCGCGGACACCTCCGCGGTGAGGAATGTCCCGGTCGGCTGACGACGGCGGTCGGTCGGCGAGCCCGGGTTCAGCAGCCGCAGGCCGGTGCCCGCGACGGCGTCCCACGGAATGTGGCTGTGCCCGAAGACGAGAACGTCCGCGTCGGGGAACCGCGCGGCGCAGCGACGCTCCCGCCCCGCGGCCGGCCCGGTGTCGTGCACGACGGCCAGCCGCAGGCCGTCCAGGTCGGCCCGCGCGACCTCGGGCAACCGGAAGGCAAGCGCCGGGCCGTCGTTGTCGCCGACCACGCCGATGACCCGCCGGGTCCGCCGCTCGATGGCGTCCAGCAACGAGACGTCCACCCAGTCGCCCGCGTGCACCACGACGTCAGCCGCGTCGATCGCGGCCCACAGCTCGGGCGGCAGGTCCTTTGCTCGTACGGGCAGGTGGGTGTCGGCGGTCATCACCAGTCGCATGGCCGACATTGTCCGGCACCGTTCGGATCTCACTGAGCTGGCGGTTATCTCGCCTCGCTCGGCTCGGGAGTCTGTGGCTTGGCCACCGACCAGCTACCGAGGAGCGTCAGTCGTGGGCGTGTTGCGACCGGGCGACGAAGACCTGCATTACAGCGACAACTCACACCGGTGGATCGCGCCGCCGGACATGGAGCAGAGCCTGTGGGACGCGGGCATGCGCGCACATCTCGCGCTGCACCTCTCAACGCTCGGCGGCTCGATCCGGGACGCGTCCGCGCGGTGCAACCCCACGGCCCGGCTGGCCCGGATGGGCTCAGTCAGTGGCTAGCGGCGTCTCGCCGGCTCGCCTCGCGGGCGATGTCGATGCGGGAGTGCAGGTTCAGCTTGGCCAACACGTGCGACACGTGGGTCTGCACGGTCCGCCGGGACAGGAACAGGTGCACCGCGATCTCGGGATTCGACATCCCCCGAGCCACCAGATCCACGATCTTCAGCTCGGTCGGAGTGAGGCTGTCCCACCCTCGATCCGCATGCCGGTGCTTGACCCGTGGCCCGCGTCGGATTCCGAACGTGCGAAAGATCGCCTGGGTGCGCGCCAGGTCCCAGGCGGCACCGAGCTGGGTGTACGTGGTGAAGGCCTCGGTGAAGTAGGTGCGCGCGTCAGCCACCTCTCCCGTCTCGGCTAGGGCCAGCCCCGCCGCCTCCAGCGCCTGCGCCCGCGGTAACGGCCGACCGGACGTCGCGTACAGCTCCGCCGCCCGGCGCAGCAGTGCCGGATCTGCGTCAAGCAGGCCGCGGCAGTGGGCCCTGATCGCCTGCCGGTGCGGCACATCGGAGGCCGCCGCTGCCTCCTCGGCCTGCTCGACGAGCGTACGCGCGGCCACGCCGTCGCCCAGCCGCACCGCGAGCCGAACGGCGTCGGGGAACAGGACGATGGCCTCGTCGACCTCCGCCGACAGCGCGTTCAGCCCGTCGTGCAGTGCGGCCAGTGCCTCGCCCGGTCGGTCGGCCTGCTCGAGCTCCAGGCACGTGGCGAGAGTGAGCGCTCCACTGACGCGCTTCGAGTCCGCGGCGCACTCCCGTCCGCGCGCCAGGCTCTCCCTCGCCAGCGGGTCGCCGCGGTGCAGCCGGATGGTGGCGGCGACGCCTCGGTCGCAGCACTCCGCGAAGGGGTGCTTCGAGAGGCCGAACCCGACATCGAGCTCGGCCAGCGCGTCGTCCCACCGGCCCACGTCGAACAGCAGCTCGCCGAGCACGCTCTCGGCCTGTGCGAGCCGCACGACGTTACCGGCGTCGTCAGCGAGCCGAACCGCCTGCACCGCGGCCTCGATGGCCTCGTCGTAGCGGTCCAGGTCGCCCAGCGAGGCGGCCTGGTTCACCTGGAGAACGAGCCGTAGGTCGGTCAGACCCGGGTGCCCCTCGGCGACCGCGAGCGCGCGGCGAAGCAACGGCATCGCGGTCGCCGCCTCGCCGCGCATCATCGTCGCGAAGGTCAGCGTGCCCAGCGCACCACCGGTTGCCCAGGTGTCGCCCGCCTCGGTCGCGGCGCCGAGCGCCGCCTCGGCGACCTGGCTGGCGGTATCGGTCTGGCCGAGGCTGAGGTGGACGCGAGCGGTGAGCACGAGCAGCCGCGCCCGGTGGCCGGGGCCGATGCCGGGAGCGTTCGAAGCCCGCTCCAACTCGGGCAGCGACTCCTCCGGCCGGCCGCGCATCGCGCGGCACGCCGCCAGCGTGCAGTGCAGATCGACCAACAGGTGTGGACGGGTGACGTGGGCGAGCGCGGCATCCGCGACATGGGCCGCCTGCGCCACGTCGCCCAACCGGAAGAGGGCGTCGGCCAACCGGCAGGTCAGCAGGTCGTACGGCGCGGTGTCCGCCGGCATCCCGGTCACCGCGTGGGTCAGCAGCGGCGCCGCCACGTTCGGCGCCTGACCGACCAGCTGCCGACCGGTCGCCTCGAGCCAGCGGGCCAGCCATTCGGCGGCTACGGTGCCGCCGTCGGGCAGCTCCAGTGCGGGCATGAGCTGTCGGGCCACCCGCTCCGGTGGCGCGCCCTCCTCGGCGAGTGCCCGACCGGCGTCCCAATGCCAGGCCGCGCGGACCGCACCGGGCAGCTCCTGGTACAGCGCGGACCGGATGAGCGGGTGTCGGAACGCGAGCTCGGGGCCGTCGTCTCGCAGCACTCCGGCGAGAATGGCCTCGTCAAGAAGCGGGAGGAGGTCGCCGACCCGGCGACCGGACACCACCGCGAGATCCGCGACGGAGAAGTCCACACCCAGCAGCGCCGCCGCCTGGAGCACCTCGCGCGTGGACGATGACAAGAACTCGAGCCGGTCGACGATCGCCGCGGCCAGCGAGTCGGGCGTACGGCCACCGGTGACCTCCACACAGTCGTCGACCGGGTTGAGCATGCGCCCGCGAGCAAGCGCGTCGAGCAGCTCGGTGAGGTAGAGCGGGTTGCCGCCCGCTCCCTCCGCCAACCGCAGCAACCGCTGACCCGGCGAACCGCCGACCGCACGCGCGACGAGCTCGACGACCTCGCGACCCGACAGGCCGTGCAGGCGCAGGCGATCCGCGGCATCAACGGCTCGCCGCAGTGCCATGAGATCGTCCCGACGCGGAACCGGTCTCGCCGTTCCCACGACCAGCAGCGGAACCTGGCTGACCGAACGGGCTAGGCGGCCAAGCGTCAGCACGGTCGCCTGGTCGGCGAACTGCAGATCGTCGACGACGAGCAACACCGGTGCGGCGGCGCAGGCCTCGTCGATGGCCGTGAGCAGACGCTCCACCGCGGGGGCGACCACGTCCACCTGGTGGCCGGGTGCCGTCTCCACCCGTAGCAGCTCGGCGATCCGCGAACCCAGGCGGTCACCGTGCCGAGCGGCGTCGAACGCGTCGAGCAGTGGCACGAGCGGAAACGCCTGGCTGAGTTCGTCGCACGATGCCCACAGCACTTGGCAGTCGAGGGCCTCCGCCTCCTCCGCGGCGGACCGCATGATCGCTGTCTTCCCGATGCCGGGCTCCCCCTCGACCAACGCGGCCCGCCCGCGCCCGGCCGCCAGCTCGGACACCCAGCTCCGAACCCGCTCGAGCTGGCGCTGCCGGCCGATCAAGGCGGTCATTGGAGCGCAGAGACGCACACCACGCCGCCCAGGCTGCACGCGGTCGGCCATCTCGAACATCCGCCAGGTGGCGGATATCTTGGTCGACGATATGCGCGAGTTCCTCCGGAGGTTCTGCTGACCACCGCCACGCTCGACCGACGTTCGCTGAACCGGGCAACGCTGGCCCGGCAGCTCCTGCTCGACCGGTCAGACATGACGCCGCTCGACGCGATCGAACACCTCGTCGGGCTGCAGGCCCAGACGCCACACACCTGGTACGCCGGACTCTGGGCCAGGCTCGCCGGGTTTGACCCCGAGGTAGTGGCGCGCCTGCTGCTCGATCGCCACGTGGTGCGCATCGCGCTGATGCGTTCCACCGTCCACCTGGCCTCCGCGGCCGATGCGCTCGCCCTGCGCCCGTTGCTCACGTCCGTCGGCGAACGGTCGTTCCGCAGCAACTTCGGGAAGAACCTCGCCGGTCTTGACCTCGAGGAGGTCGCCGCGGCCGGCCGCGCCGCACTGGACGAGCATCCGCTCATCTTCAGTGAGCTCGGCCGGGAGCTGGGCAAACTCTGGCCAGGCCGGGATGAGGCGTCGCTCGCTCAGGTCGTCCGGGCGTACGTGCCGCTCGTGCAGGTGCCGCCCCGCGGCGTCTGGGGCGCGCGCGGCCGGTCCGCGCACGCGCCGCTGGAGTCCTGGGTGGGCAAGGACCTCGCGCGCGACTACTCGGTCGACGAGATGGTGGGGCGTTATCTCGGCGCCTTCGGGCCGGCGAGCGTCCGCGACGTGCAGGTGTGGTCGGGGCTGACCAGACTGCGCGAGGTGCTCGACCGGCTGCGGCCGCGCCTGGTCACGTTCCGCGACGAGCTGGGCGTCGAGCTGTTCGACCTTCCGGACGCGCCCCGCCCGGAGCCCGATACGCCAGCACCGGCACGCTTCCTCTACGACTTCGACAACCTCCTGCTGTCGCACGCCGACCGCAACCGGGTCATCACGGACGCGTACCGCGCGCAGGACCTCGACCCCGAAGGGCCGGCGCCTCGCCTCATCCTGCTCGACGGCTTCACGGCGGGATTCTGGTCGACCCAGATCACTCGCGACGCGGCCATATTGAGGGTTCGGCCGTTCGGCGCACTGTCCACACAGGACCGTGACGTGCTCACCGCGGAGGGTGCTGGCCTGCTCGCGTTCCTCGCGCCCGCGGCGGTCACGCACGACATCCGCTTCGAGACGCCGGCCTGACGCCGACACGGTCGGCCGCCACTGCTAGGCAACGCGGTACGACCCGTTCGTGCCCGGCACCACCGGATGAACCTCGAGCGTGCTGCATCCGTCGCTCGTCCATCGAACCGTGACGGAACCGGTCTGGCCTGGTGGCGTGATGCGCAGCCTCGCGTACGCCGTGCAGGCACTGCCGTCGGCGGGGTTGAAGGCCAGCGCCTCCACCATCGCGGACGCCGACCGGCCTGGTGCCAGGTCCACTGTGGGCATGGGGGCATCCAGACCGCCGAGGTACCCCGACCGCGTGTGTTTGGCCCGCGCGACAACGGCGCCCCGCGCGTTGAGAGCGGCCACGTCCGGATAACCGCGCAACCGGCATGTCGTGTGACCCACGTTCGTCAGGATCAGGGCGAGCGACCGGTGTCCGGAGCCGGCGTCCTCGCCGCCGCGAAGTACCGTGAGCTGGTCGACGGTGCATGCCCGCGGCGCCTCCCGGGCCGGAGCGACCGGCGACGGGGTCAGCGACGCCGTCGGCGTCGGCGGCGCGCTCGGGGAGGCGCTGGGCGCTTCACCCGAGCGCGGCGTGGCAGCCGGCGACCGCTGAAGCAGACCGATGGCAGCGCCGGCGAGCACGACTGCGGCCGCGATCCCCACCGCGATCCGGAGACGCATGTCGCGCACCCCCTTGCCTCCGATTGACACCGCTCGGCCGGCCCGGCTAGCGTGATTTTCGGCCGATGCAGCCAGCCGCTCGCGCCCGTCCGGGTTCGGTGAATGCATTCTCCGTCGATTCCGCTGATCCATCCATCGGCGAACGAATCAGCAATGCGAGCACTGATCACCTTCGTTCGCCGGACATGGAGGATCAGATCATGCGTACGTTCCGAGACGCGAAGGTCATGGCGAAGGCGCTGCGGGCGGAGGCCCGGGCGCGCCGGGAGGTCGACCTGTCGCACAGCGAGTGCCTCGAGATCGTCGCCCGGCA
>DASXRC010000128.1:0-8962 GCA_036506795.1 Micromonosporaceae bacterium | reverse complement strand
GACGCTGGAGGCCGAGTTCGACGCGTCGCCGGAGCGGGTCTGGCAGCTCTGGGCCGATCCCCGCCAGCTCGAGCGCTGGTGGGGGCCGCCGACCTACCCTGCGACGGTCGATGCTCACGACCTGCGTCCCGGCGGCCGCGTGGAATACCACATGACCGGCCCCGAGGGCGATCAGCCCCGCGGATACTGGGAGGTCGACGAGGTCTAGCCTCCACATAAGCTCGTCTTCCGCGATGGCTTCGCGAACGAGGACGGCACGCCGAACGCCGAGCTCCCGGTGACGACCGCGCGGGTGAGCATCCAGGAGATCGCCGGCGGCAGGACCCGGATGTCGATCGAGAACGAGTTCCCGACCGTCGAGGCCATGGAGCAGCTGCTGACCGCCATGGGCACCGAGGAGGGCCTGAGGCTGGCCGTCGGTCAGATCGACGAGATCTTGGCTGAAACCGGTTGAGGCAACCAGATCCAAGCTAACGACCATCGAGAAAGGAGCTGCCGTGAAGCTGACGACCATCACGATCGTCTCCGTCGACGGAGTGATGCAGGGACTCGGCGCGCCGGACGAGGACCGCAGGGGCGGATTCGAGCGCGGCGGATGGGTCACGTCGCTGTTCGACGACGAGGCCACGACGTTTCTCAACCAGGTCTACCAACGCGCCGACGCGTTCCTGTTCGGCCGGCGGACCTACGAGATCTTCGCCGGCTCCTGGGGAGCAATGGAGGATCTACGTGCCCACCCGATCGCGGTGGCGTTGAACACGCAGCCCAAGTACGTGGCATCGACCACGCTCACCGACCCGCGGTGGGCGAACACGACCGTCCTCTCCGGTGACGTCGCGGCGGCCATCGGCGAGCTGAAAGCCAAGCCGACAGGTGAGCTGCAAGTGCACGGCAGCGGCAACCTTGTCCGCTGGCTGTTCGCCAACCAGCTCGTCGACGAGATCACCCTGCTCACCGTCCCGGTGGTCGTCGGCCAGGGCACGCGGCTGTTCCCCGACACCGGCCCGGACACAGCGCTCGAACTGGTCGAATCCCGGACCACCCCGAAGGGGGTCACGATCCAGGTCTACCGGCCCACCGGTCGCCCGCAGTACGCCACCGCCACGGCCGACTGAAGCCCCTGCCTGTCCGGTCTGCCCCCGGCGTACATCGCCGTCGGCTCGGCAGAGGTGTTCCGGGACGAGTCCGTCGCATACGCGAGCCGGATCTGGCAATGCGGTGGAGTGGCGGAGTTGCACGTCTGGCCGGGTGGTTTCCACGGGTTCGAAGTCATCGCGCCCCAGGCGGCGCTGTCCCAGTCCGCGATCCTGGCGCGCAGCGACTGGCTCCGACGTTTGATGGGTGTCTGACTCGGGCGACGCAGCGCACACTGGGCCTGTAAAAGATCTTGCGGTCCGCGGCCCTGAACTCGGCACATCCGCCCAGGTCGTCTACGACACAGCAAGGGCCGGTCACGATCCGCCAAGTAGAGTTGGACAACGATCCGACCAACTGTCCAAGTCAACCTGGCGGAGCGCAGGTCAGCGGTCTCGCCGTTCGCCATCTTGAGTTGGACGGGACAGTCGCCCCCTGCGCTTCGTGGTCGGCCGGTCACGGTGTGGTGCGCCGAGCGTGGCGTGGTCGCCGGGATCGAATCGGCCCGGTGCTAGACCCGGCCCTACGATCCGAGGTATGACTGAACGCCGGTTGAGCGAGTCGGGCTTCCCCGTCAAGTCGGTGTACGACCGCTCCGATCTGCCCGCCGACCTCGACTCGCGGCTGGGCGAGCCCGGCGAGTACCCGTTCACCCGTGGCGTCTACCCCGCCATGTACACGTCGCGGCCGTGGACCATGCGCCAGTACGCCGGGTTCGGCACCGCCACGGAGTCGAACGCCCGCTACCACCAGCTGCTCAGCGCCGGCACCACTGGGCTGTCCGTGGCGTTCGACCTGCCCACGCAGATGGGGTACGACTCGGACGACCCGGTGGCGCACAGCGAGGTGGGCAAGGTCGGTGTGGCGATCGACTCGATCGAAGACATGCGGCTGCTCTTCGACGGCATCCCGCTCGACCGGGTCTCCACGTCCATGACGATCAACGCGCCGGCTTCGGTGCTCCTGCTGCTCTACCAGCTGGTGGCCGATGAGTCCGGTATTCCGGGCACGGCGCTGAACGGGACGATCCAGAACGACATCCTCAAGGAGTACATCGCCCGCGGCACGTACATCTTCCCGCCCAAGCCGTCTCTGCGACTGGTCGCGGACACGTTCGCGTACTGCCGCAAGGAGGTCCCCAGGTGGAACACGATCTCCATCTCCGGCTACCACATGGCCGAGGCGGGCGCGACGCCCGTCCAGGAGATCGCGTTCACGCTCGCCAACGGCGTGGACTACGTGCGTGCCGCGCTGGCCGCCGGCCTCGCCGTCGACGACTTCGCGCCACGACTGTCGTTCTTCTTCGTGGCGCGTACGACGTTGCTTGAGGAAGTCGCCAAGTTCCGCGCGGCGCGGCGGATCTGGGCGCGGCTTCTGCGCGATGAGTTCGGCGCGCAGGACCCCAAGTCCTGGATGCTGCGCTTCCACACGCAGACCGCGGGCGTGCAGCTGACGGCTCAGCAGCCGGAGGTGAACCTGATCCGGGTCGCGATCCAGGCGCTCGGCGCGGTGCTCGGCGGCACCCAGTCACTGCACACCAACAGCTTCGACGAGGCGATCGCGCTGCCGACGGAGAAGGCGGCAAGGCTAGCCCTCCGGACGCAGCAGGTCCTGGCGTACGAGACCGACCTGACCTCCACAGTGGACCCGTTCGCCGGGTCGTACGCCGTTGAAGCGATGACCGACGAGATCGAGTCGGCCGCGGTGACGCTGATCGACCGGGTCTTCGAGCACGGGTCGGCGGTAGATGCCATCGAGGCGGGCTTCCAGAAGCGGGAGATCGAGGCGTCCGCGTACCGCGTCGCGGGGGAGATCGACTCCGGCGAGCGCGTGGTTGTCGGCGTGAACCGGTTCTCGCTCCGCGAGGAGGAGCCGTACGAGCCGCTGCGGGTCGACCCGGCGATCGAGGCCACGCAGGCGGCACGTCTGGCGGCGCTGCGAGAGGCCCGGGACGACGCGGCGGTCGCTGCGGCGCTCGCGGACCTGCGTTCGGTGGCCGAAGGCACCGACAACGTGCTCTACGCGATGAGGGAGGCGCTGCGGGCCCGCGCGACCGTCGGCGAGGTCTGCCACGCGCTCCGCGACGTGTGGGGCATCTACCGCCCGACCGACCGGTTCTGACCCGTGCGGCCCGGCCGCCCCGCGCTCGCAGCCGGCCCCTCCCTCACAACTCCGTCAGAGTCGGGGTGTCCGACACCGCCGGATCGCCCGACTCTGACGGAGTTGGGCGGCAGGGAGCCGCCCGATCTCCCGACTCTGTCGGAGTTGCGGCGCGTGCGGGAGCGCGGGTGATCGCCCATTCGGCTGGGGTACAGATGTCGGGCTTCGGCACAAAGTCCGTCAATCTGCGGATGTCTTACCGGGTGCGGGGTATCACACTGGTCGTGACGGACCCGCTGTGCGGTGCCGGCGACGAGTGGCGTGCGACCGTGATCGTCAGCGCCGTCGCACCGGCGATCGCCGACTGCACCGATCGTGCCAGGCGTCACCGGCTGCGAGGATCGCCCTGATTGACCCGAAACACTGGGTAGATTCGGGCTGATAACGGCTGCTTCGGGCGACGTCACAAGTGTCTCGCCGAACCGTTACGCGTTGTAGGAAGTGGAGGGACGGATGTCTGGCCTCGACCGGGCTGCCGACGCCGTTCCGGCCACGGGGGACCGCTCCTACCAGGGAATTCGTGACGCTACGCGACTCGACTACTACCCTAACGGCGTTGCGCAGCGTCACCGGTCCCGGACTAGGCTGTCCGAGTCCCATCCCATTCATAGTGATCGAGAAGCTACCGTGACGAGCGCGTTGACGGTGCCGCCAGGCGCCGAGCTGGCCGCCCCGGCCGGTCACCACACGCCGGCCTGGCCCGAAACCCCCCCGGGGGCCGACCCCCTTCCCGGTCAGCTCGACCGCTGGCTCGCCTCCCGGGGCGCCGAGCTCGTAGCGGTCCGCCGTCACATTCACGCCCACCCGGAGCTGTCGCACCAGGAGTTCGAGACAGCCTCGCTCGTCGCCCGCGAGTTGGCGGCGGCCGGCCTCGGCCCGCGATTCCTGCCCAAGGGCAACGGGGTCATCTGCGACATCGGTCACGGCGACCGTGTGATCGCCCTGCGCGCTGACATGGACGCCCTGCCCCTGCCAGACACCAAGGACGTTCCCTACCGCTCGACCATCGAAGGCGCGGCGCATGCCTGCGGCCACGACGTGCATACGACCGTGCTGCTCGGCACCGGCCTCGCGCTGGCCCAGCTCGCCGAGCGCGACGAGCTGCCCGGCCGCGTGCGGCTGCTGTTCCAGCCGGCGGAGGAGGCGGTCCCCTCCGGGGCGCCGGACGTGATAGCCGCCGGCGGCCTCAAGGACGTCGACGCGATCTTCGCGCTGCACTGCGCCCCGAGCCTGCCCGTGGGACTGGTCGGCGTCCGCTCGGGCCCGTTCACCGCCGCCGCGGACATGGTCGAGGTCAAGCTGACCGGCCGCGGCGGCCACACCGCCCGCCCCCACCTGACCGCCGACCTGGTGCACGCGCTCGGCCGGGTGATCGTCGACGTGCCGTCGCTGCTCGACCGACGGATCGACCCCCGCGCGGGCGTGTCGATGGTCTTCGGTGCGGTGCGGGCCGGCGAGGCCGCCAACGCAATCCCGATCGAGGGGTACGCCAGGGCGACCGTCCGCGTGCTCAACCGGGAGGCGTGGCGGGAGGCTCCGGCGCTGATCACCCAGCTGATCAGGGATGTCGTCGCGGGGACCGGCGCCGGCGTCGAGGTCAGGTACACCCGTGGCGTCCCGCCGGTGATCAACGACCGAATGGCCACCGCGGTCCTCGCCGGCGCCGCCGGCGCCGCCCTCGGCGCCGACCGCGTCGTCGAGGCCGAGATCAGCATGGGTGGCGAGGACTTCGCCTGCTACCTCGAGCAGATCCCCGGTGCGATGGCGCGGCTAGGCACGGGCGTACCCGGCTCTGATGTCAAGCTCGACATTCACCAGTCCAGCTTCGACATCGACGAGCGGGCGATCGGCCACGGCGTCCGCATCATGGTGCACACCGCGCTCGCCGCCCTCTCCACCGGCGCTTTCTAGCTGCTCGACCGGCGGCCTGGGCGGAACCTCGCTCGGCCATCAGTCGCGGTCAGGCGGCCCGGTCAGCTACGGCTCCGGCTTCTCCGCCGGCGGCACCGGATACGTCGGCGGCCCGGTAGGGACGGTGACCGAGGCCGGCGGCCCCATCGGGCGGGGAGGGGTGCGGCGGCCATACCGGCGGGCGAGCCACAGCACGGCCGAGATCGGCACGCCGAGCACGACGAGCCACGGCAGCAGCGCGCCGAGCACGGTAAGCAGCACCTGGATCGATGCGACGAAGGCGTGCCAGCCGGCCCGGAGACCGGTGAGGAACCCGGTGCCGCGGTCCGTTGACCTCGCCGCCTTCGCCTGCGGTCCGAGGAGGGTCACCGTGATCGTGGACAGCGTCGTCAGGCTCGACAACTGCCGCTTGCGGGCCTGAAGCGAGGCCAGGTCCGCCTCACGCTTGGTCAGCTCCCCCTCCACCGAGACGATCTCCGCGATCGTCTTTGCCTGGGCGAGCAGCGAGCGGGTCCGGCTGACACTCGCCTGCTGGCTGGCGATTCGCGAGTCGACGTCGACCACGGCCTCGGTGACGTCCTCGCTGCTGAGCTCGCGGGAATCCTCCTTGCCCAGGTCGGCCAGCTCGCTCACCACGCCCTGGAACCGCGCGGCCGGCACGCGCAGCTGCAGCGTCGCCTCGGCGTGCGAGTCGGCCATGCTGCGCTTGTCCTGTCCGACGAAGCCGCCCGCGCCGGTCGCGATCTCGGTGACCCGTGCGGCGGCCCGGTCGACGTCCGCCACGCGAACGGTCATCCCGCCCGTGTAGACGATGGCCCTGTCATCGACCCGGAACTGGATCGGCGCGCCGCCCGGCGCCTGACCCGGCTGCGCGGCCTTGTCGGGGGGCGGCTGCGCTGGCGCGCCCTCAGCGTTGCCAGCGGCCCCGCCGGCATTGGCGCCCCCGGAGTTGCTGGCCGGCGAGGACCGGTCCGGGCCGCCGCACGCCCCCAGCGCCAGCACCGCGACGAGGCCCGCCACGGTCAGGACGGCGGCGGTACGCCACCCGCGAGTAGCCTCGTTCATCTCTCCTCCGATCGTCGGTCGTGATCGTCGGACGCGCCGCGCATGCGGGCCGGTTCCGGCAGACTCTCGAAGTAGCGTCACGATTCGGCCGCGAACCCGGCACGGTCACCGGAGCAAGGAGGTAACGGTGCGGTTGACGAAGTACTCCCATTCCTGCGTTCGCCTGGAGCGCGACGGCGCGGTGCTGGTCATCGATCCGGGCATCTTCAGCGAGCCGGTTGCCCTCGACGGCGTCGACTCCGTGCTCATCACCCACGAGCACGTGGACCACCTGGACGTGAACCAGCTCGCCGATGCGCTGGCCAGGCGCCCCTCCGTGGCGGTGTTCACGCATGCCGACGTCGTGCCAAAGCTGGCCGCGCTGGATGGAGCCATCACCACGGTGCAGTCGGGACAGTTGTTCGAGGCGGCCGGGTTCGCGGTCCGGGCGTACGGCGGCCTGCACGCCGAGATCCACCCCGACATCCCGCGCGTCGCGAATCTGGGGTTCCTCGTCGAGGACTCCGTGTACCACCCGGGCGACTCGTTCGACATCCCCGACGGCGCACACGTCGACACGCTGTTCGTGCCGATCTCGGCTCCGTGGCTGAAGCTCTCCGAGTCCGTGGCGTTCGTCCGCGCGGTGGCCCCGCGCCGCGCGCTGGCACTTCACGACGGCCTGATCAACGAGGCCGGCGCCGCGGTCTACGACGGCAACCTGGCGAAGCTGGCCAACTGCGATTACGCCCACCTCGAACCCGGCTCCACAGTGGAGGCCTAGGGGTCTGCGGCGCGCCGCGGCGAATTCGACGGAGTCGCGACCACGGTGCGGGCGGCATCGGGCATCATGACGGGGTGGCCCGCCTGCGCAAGGACGCCGTGGAGCGGCTGTACGCCGCGCCGCCGGACGGGTTCGTGGCCACGCGGACTGCGGTGGCCGCCGAGGCGCGGGAGGCCGGCGACGATACGGCCGCCCGGGAGATCGGCAAGCTCCGCAAGCCAACCGTCGCCGCCTGGCTGGTGAACCTGCTCGCGATCCGTCGCCCTGACTTGATCGACGAGCTGGCCGAGCTGTCGGCCGCTCTCCGGGTGGCCCAGCGGGAGTTACGAGGCGCCCAGCTGCGCGAGCTGTCCATGCAGCGCCGCGAGGTCGTGTCCTCGCTCGTCGAGGCGGCCCGCAACCTCGCGGTCCGGGAGCAGCCGGCGCTCGCCAGCGCGAAACTGCCGCTGGCGGAGGTCGAGACCACGCTGAATGCCGCGCTGGCCGACGAGGAGGTCGCCGACATCGTCCGCTCGGGCCGGCTCGTGCGCTCGGTCGAGTACGCCGGCTTCGGGGAGGTGCCCCGGCCCCAGCTCCGGCTCGTGACCGAGGCTGGCGTGGAGGCCGACCGCCCGGGCCGCCCCGATAGGGCGTCCGGCCGGTCGGGCTCGCCCACG
Source organism: Micromonosporaceae bacterium (assembly GCA_036506795.1). GTDB lineage: Bacteria > Actinomycetota > Actinomycetes > Mycobacteriales > Micromonosporaceae > DASXRC01. The sequence goes on along the minus strand of DASXRC010000128.1, from coordinate 1,276 downwards.
GTCGATGCGGCTCAGCGGTCGGCCCTCAAGCGGGAGCTGGCCGCCGCGCGTACCGCTCAGAAGAAGGCGGAGGCGGCGCTGGAGCGCGCGGCGACGGCCGAGGCCGACGGTGCCCGCGCGCTCGCCGAGGTGGAGGCGGAGCTGGCCGGCGTCGAGCGCCGGCGAGCCGCGGCCGAGGAGGAGCTGAGCCGGCGCAAGCTCGCTCACAAGGCCGCGCAACGCGATGCCGTTGCCGCGCGGCGGCGGGCGGGAGAGGTCGAGGCAGCGGTCGAGGCAACCAGCGACTCCGGGGGGCGCAGGGCACAATCTGGTCCATGACCCCCGAGCAGGCGGCCGAAGCCACCAGGGCCGCCGTGGAGGAGCTCGGCGGGGCATTCGGCGAGAGCCCGCGCACCAAGCGCCGCGCCCGGCTGATGGGCCTCTCCGGCTGGGCGTTCCACGTGGCCGGTCGTGGCGGTGCCCTGGGGGACGTGCGGCCCGACACGGTCGCGGCGGCGCTGGGGCTCATCGCACCGGAGGCGGTCAGCGACGGCTGGGAGGCGGCGCGCAGGGTGACTCCGCCGGCGGGTGTCGCCGCGCAGCACCTCGCCGAGTGCTGTCGTTGGGGCATCGAGCACTTCGGTCAGTTCCCGATGGTCGGCAGGCTCGTGGAGCTGACCGAGCGGATCGTGGTGGCGGCCGACCCGGCCGGCATGCCGCTGTTCGCCGCGTGGCGGGCGATGCCGGTGCCGGACGACACGCACGCCGCTCGCGCCGCCGTTCTGCTGCACCTGCTGCGCGAGCACCGCGCCGGCGCCCTGCTGATTGCGGTCCGCGCAGCGGCGCTGAGCCCGCTCGAGGCCGTCATCTCGGGGCCGGAGGGTGAGGCGGGTGCGATCGCGTATGGCTGGCCGCCGCCGTACCCTCCGGTCGGGCCGCTGGTCCGCCGGCGGCTGTGGGCCGACGCGGTCACCGACCGCATCGTTGGTGAGGCGTACGCCGCAATCGACGACACCGAGCGGGTTGAGCTCGTTGGCCTGCTGGACAGCGCGCTGGTCGCGGTGCGCAACGCGCCGGAGATTCCATGATCGCCACAACCCGGGCAAGGATGCTGGGACTCGGCGGCGATTGCTGGGCCGGCCGTCAGGCCAGGACCTTGGCGAGGAACCGGTCCAGAGCGACCCGCACCTTGGTGCCATCCGGGCCGTCGAGCAGGGCCAGCGCGTGCAGCGCGCCGGGGATCGCGAGGACGGTCTCCGGGCCTCGGTGAGCTGCCGCGATCGCGGCATTGGTTCCG
>DASXRC010000127.1:0-8372 GCA_036506795.1 Micromonosporaceae bacterium | reverse complement strand
GCGTGATCTCAAACCGGCCGGCGATCATCGGGCACCGCCGGGCCGGTCGCCGCGCGACGGGTAGTGGTTGAGGATGAGCAGCACCTGGGCCGGGGACAGCTCGGCGAAGCGCGCCCAGTAGTGCAGGATCGTCAGTGCGTCGCGCCGGTCCTTGATGTAGAACGGGCGCAGCAGCTCGAGCGCCGCGACGACCAACGGGTCGGAGTTGGGTGGGGGATGATTCGACATGGGCCGGCCTCGTTCCGGTCAAGGGCCCGGCCGGAGCGCGAATCTCCGCGTCCGGGCCCGCCTAATTTCGGGCTACGCGGCGTGGCGGATTCACCTGATAACCCAGCCGCGTACGCTCACCGATGACCTACGTTTGACCTGGACATGGCCGATTGAGCAAGCCGCTCAGGGGGTTGGCTCCCCCAAGATGCCCGGCGAACCGCCCAGGGTGCAGCCGAGTCGTAAGAACCCTGCCAACTGGCCAAAGGACCAGTGACCGACGTCGGTGGCGCCGTAGGGGCGGCGGTCGTTCCTCCTCGAGTCGTTCTGTGCCACGCTGAGCGTGTGGGGGCTGACCAGGATGATGAGCTGATCGCGTTCGCCGACAAACGGGCGGCGGCAATCGCCGGCATCTCCATGCGCACACTGACCTACTGGCGTGCCACCGGGCTTCTCAGACCAACGATCAGTCGGCGGACTGGCCCGCGGGCCAACGTTCGCCTCTACAGCTTCCACGACATGGTCTCGCTCCTGGTGGCCGCGACGCTGCGCCGTCGCAAGGTGTCGCTGCAGCATGTCCGCCGCATCGTCAGTCACCTGCGATCCCGGGGTTATGGTGACCCGCTACGCGAGCTGAGGTTTGCGACCATCGGCCCCAAGGTCTTCTTCCAGCATCCCGACGGAAGCTGGGAAGACGGGGTTAAGCGAGACCAGCTTGTCCTCCAGGAGGTTATCGACCTCGACATCATCCGAACCATGGTGCGGGCCGGGCGGCAGCGCCCGGCCACCAGCTACGGCAAGATCGAACGCCGTCGGAAGACAGTGGGCAGCAAGCCGGTCTTCGCCGACACACGCATCCCGGTGGAGATTGTCAAACGTCGCTTGGAACATGGCTTTAGCGCCGAGCAGGTCATGAAGGCCTACCCGGACTTGGTGCCCGCCGACATAGAAGCGGCACGCGAGTACCGGGTGAGCGCCTGAGTGCTCTTCCTTCTCGATCACGACGTCGATGCCGGGGTCGCCTCCCTGCTTCGCCGCGCCGGAAACCGATGTGTGACCGCGAGCGAGGCGGGGCTCGCAACAGCCGATGACGACTCAGTCGCCGTGTTCGCCGACGACCATCGCGCTGTGCTGATCACCCATGATCGAGAGGCTATTCGACGACGGCGCCGGAACACCTACGGGCGACACGTCCGGCTTACCTGCATGGACTGGGAGGCCATCGCGGTGATCGAGGCGAGGCTACCCGAGGTGCTCGAAATGATCGAGACGCGGGACGCGATCGTGTTAAAGGTGTCGAAGGACCGAGTGGTGCCATACCCGAGAGAGTGGACCTAGGGCGAGCACGCCCTTACGCCGCGATGATCGCGATGACGGCGACGACTGATGCGGCGATCCCGTTAACGACGGGTCAGAGCCCGGAGAACGGTGTTCGCACCCGCCCGGGCCGCCTATTTTGTGGGGCTACGCGGCGTGTTGGATTCGCCCGATACCTCTGCCGCGTACTCTCACCGGAGATCCATGTTTGACCTGCTACGGCCGCGTCCAAGCACGCCCGGGCCTGCGGCATTCCGAAAAATGCCTGGCGAACCGAGTGGGTTCGACCGAGCCGCGACCGGGACCGCAAGGGCGGCCCGGCGGCCGGGAGCAGCTGTACCGACCGTAACGAGGAGGAGCTCGATGGAACGGGGCCTGGTGCCCGACCGGTTGCGGCTGGTCGAGTCGTTCCTCAACTCGATCGACCTCGCGAGCGGGCAGGACTACCTCGACTCGGTGCCCCGTTTCCGCGGCTGGCTCGCGGTCCACCACCGCCAGGACGTCGCGGCGGCTGCCAACGCCGCCGACCTTGAGCTGGCCCGTGAGCTGCGGTACGCCATCCGAGCCGAGGCCGCGACGCACCACGGTGACGGGTCGGTCGCGGACACCACGTGGCTCGACGAGCTGACGCTCACCGTGCCGCTGCGGGCGCGGGCGAGCGCGGCCGGCATCGGATTGGGTCCAGCCGAGACCGGCGTACGGGGCGTGCTCGGCGAGATCCTGGCGGCGATCGTCCTCGCCGCGCACGACGGCAGCTGGCGGCGCGTGAAGATCTGCCGGGCGGGCGGCTGCCAGGTCGCGTACTACGACCGCTCGAAGAACGCGTCGCGGTGTTGGTGCTCGATGCAGGTCTGCGGCAACCGGAACAAGACCCGTGCGTACCGCCGCCGGTCCGCGTCCCGCCGGGCGGTGGCCGGCGTACGCGACTAGCTCGGCGTGAGGGCGAGCTTCATCCCCTCGTGGCTAGCCCGAAAGCCGAGCGATGCGTAGAACCGGTGCGCGTCGGTGCGGCGCTTGTCCGTGGTCAGCTGGACGAGTCGGCAGCCGTGGGCGCGTGCCTGCTCCACTGCCCATCCGATGAGTAACCGGCCGACCCCGGCATTACGCCGGTCCGAGCGTACGCGTACGCCTTCTATTTGAGCGCGCTCCCCGCCGCGGTGGGTGAGTGACGGGATGAACGTCAGCTGTAGCGTGCCGACCACTTCCCGATCGAGCTCGGCCACGACGAGAAGGTTGCGCGCGTCGGCATCGACGGCCTCGAACGCCCGCCAGTACGCCTCGTCCAGCGCGTCGGCCGTAGCGGCTCGTTCCCGGCCCGCACTGATCGCGTCGTCGGCGAGCAGCGCGACAATCGCCGGCACGTCGGCACGGCGGGCGGCGCGCACGGTCAGCGCGCGGGACACCGCTGGCCCTCCGGAGGTATCCGCAGGTCGATGAGGTACGCGTCGACCGCGTCGGTGATGCACTTCGTGCCCGGATACGCCGTGTGTCCCTCGCCCTCCCACGTCAGGACGTGGCCGACGCCGAGCATGGTCGCGAGCTTCGCCGTCTGTGCGTACGGCGTGGCCGGGTCTCCGGTGGTGCCCACCACGACGATGGGTGGCGCCCCCTCCGCGGCACCGGTCGGATAGGGGTCGCGTGGCGTCTTCCACTCCGCGCACTGCAGCAGCGTCACGGCCAGGTTCGGGCCGAACAGCGGGTACTTTCGCCGCCAGTCGGACTGCAGCGCCCGGATCCGCTCCGGCGAGATGGACGCCGCGTCGTCCGCGCAGCTGACCGTGTAGAACGCGTCGAACAGGTTGGAGTAGTGGCCCTCGTCGTCGCGCTGGGCGTACTGGTCGGCGAGGTGGAAGACGCCGTCCGGCTGGCCGTTGCCGAGGTCGTGGATCGCCGAGGCGAGGTCCTTCCACAAGCTCTCGGTGTAGAGCGCGGACACGATCGCGTTGAACACCCAGCCGGCCGTCGCCTCGCGGCCGTCGTCCCCGCGGACCGGTGCCGCACGCGCCTTCGCCATCACGTCGTTCACGGCGGCCCGCGCGTCGGGGGCGATCGGGCAGTCCGAGCCGGCGGTCCTACACCACGCCGCGAAGTTGTCGAACGCCCGCTCGAACCCCTTCGCCTGGCCCTCGGACGCGGCCACCGCGCCGGCCTTCGGGTCTACGGCGCCGTCAAGCACGAGGGCGCGGACCTTGTCCGGGAAGAGCTGCGCATAGGTGGCGCCCCACAGCGTGCCGTACGAGAAGCCAAGGTAGGTCATCTTCTCGTCGCCCACCGCCGCGCGGATCGCGTCCATGTCGTGTGCGGCCTGTTTCGTCGAGTACAGCTTGAGGTCGTCGCCGTACTTCGCGGCGCAGCCCTCGGCCACGTTGCGGGTCAGCGCGACGAACCCGTCGAATTCCGCCTGCGTACGCGGATCGGGCTCGTAGCCGAACACCTTGTCCAGCACGTCGTCCGGGATGCACTTGATCGGGCCCGAGCGGCCCACGCCACGCGGGTCGAAGCCCACGATGTCGAACCGGTCTGTCACCTCCTCGGGCAGGCCGCCGAAGCCGGGACCGAACGAGAGGTAGACGGCGGTCTCGATACCGGACCCGCCGGGACCGCCCGGGTTCAGCACGAGCGAGCCGATGCGGTCGTGCTGACCACGGGACCGAATGCGCAGCAGCGCGAGGTCGAGGGTCGCGCCGCCGGGCTTCGCCCAGTCCTTGGGCACCTTGATCGTCGTGCACTCGTAGGTCATGCCGGGCGCCACCCGGCCGACGAGCTGGGTGGGCACGTCCCGGCACTCCCGCCAGGCGGTCCCGGCGCTGGGTTGCGGTGTCGCCGTGCCCGAACTGGTGATCGGCGGCACGACGACCGGCAGGAAACAGCCCGCGGTGACCACCGCCGCCGCGAGGAACCCGATCAGCGGCAGGCGGTGGGAACGGGCCACGGCGTCATCCTCCGGCGGATTGTGCGGTCGTGCTCGGGTCGTGCTTGGGCACCCAGGCTACGTCGCCTCCGCGAGTGGTGCGCCGGACAGCACCTGATCGACGTCGAACCGGACCGGGCGTTCGAGCTGGTCGTAGCCGCATGAGCGGGGGTCGCGGTCCGGACGCCAGCGTACGAACCGCGCGGTGTGCCGGAACCGGTCACCCTCCATCGACTCGTACGCGACCTCCACCACGAGCTCGGGTCGCAGGGGCTCCCACTCGAGGGTCTTCCCGGCGCTCCACCGGCTCACCGCGCCCGGCATCCGGGTCTGTGCCTCTGCGGTCGCCGTGGCCCACCCCGCCCAGGGGTGGCCGTCGAGCGCGTTGTCCCGGTACGGCGCGAGCTCGTCCAGCAGCTCCTTCCGGCGGGCGACGCTGAAGCTCGCGGACACGCCGACGTGGTGCAGCCTGCCGCTCTCGTCGTAGAGGCCCAGTAGCAGCGAGCCGACGATCGGACCGGATTTGTGCCACCGGAAACCGGCCACGACACAGTCGGCGGTCCGCGCGTGCTTGACCTTGTACATCAGGCGCTTGCCCGGCGCGTACGGGATGTCGGCGGGCTTGGCGATCAGCCCGTCGAGACCGGCGCCCTCGAAGATCTCGAACCACCGGCGCGCCGTGTCCGGATCGGTGGTGGTCGGGGTGAGGTACACCGGCGGGGTCGCGTCGGCGAGCACCCCGGCCAGCCGGTCCCGGCGGTCGGCGTACGGCCTGTTCAGCAGCGACTCCTCGCCGAGCGCGAGCACGTCGAACGCCACGAACGACGCCGGCGTCTGCTCCGCGAGCAGCATGACCCGTGACGCGGCCGGGTGGATCCGCTGCTGGAGCAGCTCGAAGTCGAGCCGCGGTTGGCCCTCCGGGTTGCGTCCGATCACGATCAACTCGCCGTCGATCGCACACCGGACGGGCAGCTGGGCGCGGGCCTCGGCGACGACCTCCGGGAAGTACCGGGTCAGCGTCTTGCCGCCCCGGCTGGCCAGCTCGACCTCGTCGCCGTCGCGGAACACGACGCACCGGAAGCCATCCCACTTCGGTTCATAGACCATGCCCTCGCCCGTCGGGACGTGGGGCACGGCGTTCGCGAGCATCGGCTCGACCGGGGGCATCACGGGCAGCAACACGCACCCCAGTCTGCCGCACGGCCGGCCGGGCCCGAGATCCGCTCACCGAGGCTCACCGATCATGGCCCTCACCGTCGATCATGGACGTGTTGCCATTAGTTGATCTCCGAACCACGACAACAAGTCCATGATCGACGGGAGAGGGCCCGGCCGGAGCGGGAGAAGGCCCGGCGCTGCCTCGTGGCTAGTACGCCGCGAACGAGCGCAGCGGCATTCGCGGGCCGAACCTGGGCGCCGCGACACCTGCGAGCTCGAGCAGCACGCAGACGCGTCCGCGGTGACCGCGGAAGGGCTCGAGCAGCTCGAGCATCCGCGCGTCGTCGGCCCGGGCCTCGCCGGCCAGCGCCCAGGCGACCACGTTCGGAATGTGGTAGTCGCCGACGCTGACGGCGTCCGGGTCGCCGTAGACCGTGCGCACGACCTCGGCGGCGGTCCACGGGCCGATGCCGGGGATCGCGCGGAGCCGCCGCGTCGCCTCGACCGAGTCGGCGCACTGCTCGAGGCGCCGGGCGACCAGCGCCGCCCGCAGCAGGGTCTGGGTGCGCTTCTGCTCGACGCCGAAGGGGTGAAACACCCAGTACGGCGTGGCCGCCACCACCTCGGGCTCGGGTGGGAGGAGTAGCCGCGGCGGGGTCGGGCCCGGCGCCGGCTCGGCGAAGTGCCGCACGGTCGCCGCGTACGCCCGATAGGCCTCCTTCCCGGTGACCTTCTGCTCGAAGATCGCGCGGAGCAGGCGGGGAAAGATCCGGCCGGTGGCGGGCAGGCGGACGCCGCGGTGGCTGCGGGCCAGCCGCGCGACCACCGGATGGGCGGCCGCGACGTCGGCGAAGCCCGCCACCTCGTCCCGCAGGCCGGCGACGGCGTCGGCGCACTCGACCGCCCAGCTCGCGCCCGGGCCGTGCGCCTGGGCCAGCAGATCGCCGCCGTCCCGGCGCAGACACAGGCTGGCCGGGCCGTCCGGGGTGCGGATGGCCATCCAGAACGCGCCGTCGGCGAAGCGGGCGCACGGGTCGTGCCGGCCCATCGCCAGCTGCCCGAGTGTGCCGCCCACGCGGTAGTCCGCCGGCAGCGGCAGCCGTCGCGTCACCGATGCGCCGATCACCAGGACACTGTGCCATGCACAGGGGCCAGGGTCAGGTCACGGCACGGTCTTCTCGATGGCCGCCGGGCCCTCGTCCTCGAGCTGCCTACGGGCGCGCTCCACGTTCGCCGGCGTCGGATCGTGGCCCTGGGCGACCGCCAGGTCCTCAGGGTCCCACTCCTGCTCGGCACCGGTCCGGGCGGAGCCGTCGTCGTCCGCGCGCTCCGGCGAGTTCATATCGGTCATATCACGGGTCTACCACGGCCGGGTCGGGCCTCGCCTGGGCGACCACCGCCGAGGTCAGCGCGCGGTGCAGCAGGCGGGGGTCGCCGAGCAGCCCGCGCAGCCGCCGTTCGAGGCCGCCGATCGGGATCAGGTTCTGCGGGGCGCGCGGATCCTTGTACGACGTGGAGGCGAACCGCGGCAGCGTGACCGCGGACAGGTCGGCCAGCCTGATCACCTCCTGCGTGGGCAGCTCGGTCGAGCACTCGCCGCGTACGATCCCGGCCCACGGCGCGCCGGGCGGCCCGGGCAGCCGCAGATACCACGAGTGGCCGCCCCACGCCGTGCCGAATGTGAACACGGGCGAGCGCTGGCCGGGCCGCAGGGCGGTGACCACGGCGGCGAGCGGAACGGGCAGGTACTGGGTGCGGTGCGTCTTCACGTACCCGACGGTCCTGGGCAGGTGGCGCCGGCCGCGCAGTGGGCCGTCGACAACGAGCAGGTCGTCGTCGTCCGCGGTGTCGAGGCGCGCCGCCACCGAGACGCCGACCTCCAGCTCGGTCAGCGGACCCTGCACCGCGGCCTGCAGCTTCTCCGGCTCGCCGTGGCGGACGCGGTGCACGGCGTACCTGACCTGGCCGGCGGCCACGTCGGCCGCGCCGGGGCTGGCCGTGAACAGCCCCCGGCCGATGCGGGAAGCGACCAGCTCGGCGACGCCTCGGCGCAGGTCGCACCGGACCACGCCGGCGGCGTACGACGCGGCCAGCCCGGCGTACGACGTGCCGTCCTCCTCCTCGGTCCAGATCCGGGCGTCGTTGCGTCGAACCCCGTCGACCAGCAGCACGACGGCGGGCGCGCGGAGGTCCGCGGGCGGAGACAGCGCACGCCACGAGTCGGCCGGCAGCTCCACGTCGGCGTCGAGCTGGGCGCTGCTCTGCGCCTCCGGGGCGCCGACGTCGGCCGGCTCGAATGAGGATCCGTAGCCGGGATCCCACGCGTCGACGAACAGCCGGGTGACCATCAGTCCACGCGCTCGACGTGGGCGGTGCGGGCGTCCTTGCGCACCTCGAACCGGACCGGGACCCGGTCGGCGAGCGCGTCGACATGGGTCACCACGCCGACCATCCGGTCGCCCCGCGCGGCGAGGTTCTCCAGGGTGGCGGCCACGATGTCCAATGTGGTCGCGTCGAGGGTGCCGAAGCCCTCGTCGAGCACGATGGACTCCAGGCTCGCCCCGCTCGTCGACAACCCCGCGAGCTGCTCAGAGAGGGCGAGCGCCAGCGCCAGCGACGCCTGGAACGTCTCGCCGCCGGACAGCGTGCGCACCCCGCGGCGTAGACCGGCGTCGTGGTGGTCCACGACGTAGAACTCGCCCTTGGCGTGCACCAGCTCGTACTGCCCGGCCGACAGCTCCCGCAGGATCCGCGACGCACCGTCCACGAGCAGGTCCAG
>DASXRC010000126.1:0-36062 GCA_036506795.1 Micromonosporaceae bacterium | reverse complement strand
TCGCCGAGATGCTGCGCGAGTCCCGGTTCGACGTCGAGCGCCCGATGGCGGGCCTCGAGATCGAGCTGAACCTGGTGGACGAGCACGCCAACCCGGTGATGCGCAATGCGGAGGTGCTCGCCGCGATCGCGGACCCCGCGTACGTTACCGAGCTCGGCCAGTTCAACATCGAGGTGAACGTCGCACCGCGGCGGCTCGCCGGCCGCGGCGCGAGCGAGTTCGAGGAGCAGGTGCGGGCCAGCCTCAACGCCGCGGAGGCCAAGGCGCGCACGGTCGGCGCGCACATGGTCATGATCGGCATCCTGCCGACGCTGCGGCGCGACCAGCTGACCGCCGAGTCGCTGTCGGCGAACCCTCGCTACGCGCTCATCAACGAGGAGATCTTCGCGGCTCGCGGCGAGGACCTGGAGATCCGCATCGACGGGATCGAGCGGCTGGCCACGACCGCCGATACGGTGGCGCCCGAGGGCGCCTGCACGAGCGCGCAGCTGCACCTGCAGGTCAGCCCCGACCAGTTCCCGCAGTACTGGAACGCCGCGCAGAGCATCGCCGGCATTCAGCTCGCCCTCGGCGCCAACTCGCCGTTCCTGTTCGGCCGGGAGCTGTGGCGCGAGACCCGCATCCCGCTCTTCGAACAGGCCACGGACACCCGGGCGGAGGAGCTGAAGGCCCAGGGCGTACGCCCGCGGGTCTGGTTCGGTGAGCGGTGGATCACCTCGGTATTCGACCTATTCGAGGAGAACGTCCGGTACTTCCCCGCGTTGCTGCCGATCTGCAGCGAGGACGACCCGGCCGAGGTTCTTGCCCGGGGTGACCCGCCGGAACTGTCCGAGCTGCGCCTACACAACGGCACGATCTACCGCTGGAACCGGCCGGTCTACGACGTGTCCCGCGGGCGGCCGCACCTGCGGGTCGAGAACCGGGTGCTGCCAGCCGGCCCGACCGTCGTGGACATCATGGCGAACGGCGCGTTCTACTTTGGCCTCGTCCGGGTGCTCGCGGAGGCGGAGCGGCCGATCTGGTCGCAGATGTCGTTCAGTGCGGCCGAGGAGAATTTCCACGCCGGCGCCCGGCACGGCATCGACGCCAGCGTGTACTGGCCCGGCCTAGGCTACGTGCCGGCGACCGAGCTGGTCCTGCGCCGGCTGTTGCCCATGGCGTACGAGGGGCTGGACCGCTGGGGCGTCGATCCGGCGGAGCGGGATCGCTTCCTCAAGATCATCGAGGAGCGCTGCCTGAACGGGAGCAACGGCTCGTCCTGGCAGGTCGCCACGCTGCGCCGCATCGAGGAGGAGACCAACCTGGACCGCGGCGAGGCACTGCGCGAGGTGCTGCGCCGCTACATCCCGCAGATGCACAGCAACGTGCCGGTCCACCAGTGGCCGGCCGACGGGTGACGCTACCGTGAGGGAGAATCGCCACCGGGAGACCCGCGGGGAGCACAGATGACGGACGTCAGGCTTGAGTACGCGGACGGATCGCTGCCGCTGGCGGAGCGCCCGGCGGAGGAGGGCCCGCGCGGGCTGGACATCGGCGACCTGCTCAAGAAGACCGGCCACGTCACGCTGGACCCCGGCTTCGTAAACACCGCCGCATGCGAATCGAAGGTCACGTACATCGACGGCGACGCCGGCATCCTCCGCTACCGGGGGTACCCGATCGAGCAGCTGGCCGAGCACTCGTCGTTCCTCGAGGTCTCCTACCTGCTGATCTACGGCGAGCTGCCCACGGCGGACGAGCTCGCCGAGTTCTCCGAACGGGTCCGGATACACACTTTGCTGCACGAGGAGATGCGCCGGTTCTTCGACGGCTTCCCGAGCGACGCACACCCGATGGCGGTGCTCGCCTCGGCGGTCAGCGCCCTGTCCACGTTCTACCAGGACAGCCTTGACCCGTTCGACACCGACCACGTCGAGATGTCCACCGTCCGGCTGCTGGCCAAGGTGCCGACGATCGCCTCGTACGCGTACAAGACCTCGATCGGCCAGCCGCTGCTCTACCCGGACAACTCGCTCGACTACGTGCCGAACTTTCTCCGCATGACGTTCGGGGTGCCGACCGAGCCGTACCGGGTCGACCCCAAGGTGGCCCGCGTCCTCGACATGCTGTTCATCCTGCACGCCGACCACGAGCAGAACTGCTCGACGGCGACGGTCCGGCTCGTGGGCTCCAGCCAGGCGAATCTGTTCGCCTCGGTCTCCGCCGGCGTCAACGCGCTCTTCGGGCCGCTGCACGGGGGTGCCAACCAGGCCGTGCTCGAGATGCTCGAGCGCATCCAGGCGGACGGCGGCGACATCCAGGCGTTCGTCCGGCGGGTCAAGGATCGCGACGAGGGCGTACGCCTGATGGGGTTTGGGCATCGGGTCTACCGGAACTACGACCCGCGCGCCGCGATCGTCAAGAAGGCCGCGCAGGACGTGCTCGGCGCGATGGCCAAGCCGGACCCGCTGCTCGACCTCGCGATGCAGCTGGAGGAGATCGCGCTCGCCGACGACTTCTTCGTCTCGCGCAAGCTCTACCCCAACGTGGACTTCTACACCGGGTTGATCTACAAGGCGATGGGCTTCCCCACGAGGATGTTCACCGTGCTGTTCGCGCTCGGGCGGCTGCCCGGCTGGATAGCCCAGTGGCGCGAGATGATCGCCGACCCGGCCACGAAGATCGGCCGGCCGCGGCAGGTCTACGTCGGCTCACGCCAGCGCGACTACCCGACCGACCGCGGCTGACTCGGGGCGGGCAGGGGCCCGGGTCACCAGAACGTCACCCGCCGGACGCCGGACCGGCACCGCGATGTCAACGGATCGCGCCGCGCGGCCGCGTAGCCTGTCCCGGCCGCGCCATCCGGCGCGGCCACTGCTGCGTGTGCCGAAGGGGTCGCCCGTGGATCTGCGTGACGCCGGGATCCGGACGCCGGAGCCGGGGCCGCGCACCGGACCCATCGGTTGGGGCACGGGGCGCCGGGGCGTACGCCTGGCCGGGTGGCTCGCGGCGGCCTGGCTGGTGCCACTCCTGGCGTACGCCGTGGGGGTGGCCTGGGTGCTGCCACCGCTGGTGCTGCTCGGTACCGCGGGCCTGCTGCGCGCCGGACGAACCCTGCTCGACCGGTTCGTTGTCGCGAGCGCGTTGCTCGTGGGCGCCGGCTGCGCGGCGGGGCTGGCCTGGTCGGTCTGGCCCTGGGGACTGCACCCGGTCCCGGTGGCGGGCACCGCGCTGACCGCCTTGGTCGCGATCGCGGCGGTGACCGGCCGGCGACCCGCCCTCCCCCGGCCGGCGGCGTTCGATGGGGTCGCGCTCGGCGTGGCGCTGGCGGTGACCGGCGTGCTCGCCCTGCCCTACCTCCGCGCCGGCGCGCTCGCGGGGCGGCTCGGCTACGCGATCGTGGGGGAGGACAACGCCCGACACCTGGGCGCGTTCGAGGCCATCCGGGCGTCGGGCGGCTACCTGTTCGCTGCGCCGCGGCACGGCGGCGCCGCCGCACCCGACATGATGATCTACTACCCGCAGGGCTTCCACCTGCTCGCCGGTACCCTCGACGGGTTCGTCCGATCCTCGACCGCCCCGGTCTTCGGGCCGAGCGCCCTGTACCACTACCTCGGCTGGCTGCTGGCCGCGTTCACCCTGCTCGTGCTCTGTACGGTGTGGGCCGCCGCGCATGTCGGCGGCCGGCAGCTGGACCTGCCGCGCCGGGTCGGGGTCGCCGGATTCGTCGCCGCCGCCTTCCTCGGCTCCGAGCTGGCCCGCCTCGTGGTGTACGGCTACCCGGGCCAGACCCTCGGCACGGCGCTGTTCGTGGTGCTCGCCGCCGTGGTGTGCCGCCCGCTGGCCCAGGTCCGCACGCAGCTCGCCCTCGTCGCCTGCCTGTTGATCGGGATCGCGTTCACCTACTGGTTCCTCCTGCCGGTGGCCGGCGTGGTCGCTCTCGCCTGGCTGGGCCGCGACCGTCGGGCCATCCGCCGCCACCCCGCGGCGCTCGCCGTCGCGGCGGTCACGGCGGTGGTGGTCGCCGCCGTGCCGCCGCTGCTGAGCATGCGGGGGGCCGGGATCACCGGTGAGCACCTGACCGTCGGCGGGCCCATCTGGGCGCGGTACGACGCGCTGATCGCACTCGCGGGGCTGGTCGCCGCCGGGCTGGTCAGCCGGGGTGGCCGGCGATCGCGGGTGTGGCGTTCGTACGCGGCCGTGCTCACCGCGGCGGTGGCCTTCGCGGCGGGAATCGCGGCGTACAGCCTGAGCCAGGGCACCGAACCTCGGTACTACTACGGCAAGGCGCTGCAACTGGTGCTGGTCGTCCTCTTCATCGGGGTTGGCGCGGTCGCGCTCCTGCTGCCTGCCCCATGGCGGTCGGCCGCAGGCACGACCGCGGCGGCCACCGCAGTTCTCCTCGCCGTCGCCGCGGCCGGCGCGTCCGGCGTGTTCTTCGGTCAGGGCATGTACCAGCAGCCGTTCGGCGAGCGGTCGGCCACGTGGGCCGGGGCGTGGGTGCGCGGACAGCTCGACCGACCCGCGGAGGGCAGGCTCGTCGCCCGGGCGTACGCCGCGTATCCGCCCCTGCCCGGCACGCTGACCGCGCTGGTGGCCGACGACCCGCGCGCCTCCTACCGGGGCACGCTCTTCCTCGCATCGCTGCAGGGCACCGCCCGCGACAGCGCTCCCGGGTTCTACCAGCTGCCGTTCCACGAGCCGGCGCGCACCGAGTGGCTCCTGCAACGGGTGCGGGGCAAGGTCCGTCTGGTGACGGAGGACGCGGCGGCCGCCGCCGCGGTCGACCGCGCGCTCGCCAACCATCCGGAGTGGCGGAACCGGGTCATGGTCGTGCCACTGCCCGCCGGCTGACCTCCGCGAGCACCGCGTCGGCCACCCGCGCGCGCCCGCGGCCGTCGACCGCGCGCCAGCCGCGGGCCGCCAGCTCGGCCCGCTCGGCCGGCCCGGTGAGCAGCCGGTGCAGCGTCGCCACCGCCTGGTCGGTTCGCAGGTCCTCCAGCCGGCCGAGCCCAGCCGCGAGGCCGCGCGCGACGGTCCGGGCGTACCCGTGCCGCTGGTTCTCGGCGACCCAGGTGAGCGCCGCCGGTACCCCGAGGCACAGCAGCTCCCAGGTCGACGTGCCGGCGGCGCACACCACGAGATCCGCGGCGGCGGCGAGCCGCGGCAGGTCGTCGGTCGGCGGCAGCAGGGTGACGCCGCCACCGTCCGTCGGCACCGCCGCCGCCAGTTCGGGCCGGGCCACGACGGCGGTCAGGTCCACCGCCAGGCCGGTCGCGAGCACGAGCCGGGCCAGCGCCGGGACGGCACCGAACGGGTCGGTACCCCCGGCGAAGCACAGCACCCGCGGCCGGACCGCGGCGCGCGGCCCCGGCGGGGCGGCCAGCCGAGCGGCCAGCACCGCGTCGCGGAGCAGCACGTAGCGCAGGCCGGCGAGGCGGCGTCCGTGGGTCGCGCCCACGGTCGGATGCAGCTCGGCGGCGATGTTCTGGTCGAGGTAGAGGTCCGCCGCCTGGCCGCGGGCGTCACCGTCCACAATGGCCAGCGTCAGCACGCCGGCGGCTCCGAGCGCACCCGCCACCTCCGGGTCGACGGAGTACGAGTCGAGCACCATCGCGTCGAGTCCGTGTGCCTCCGCGGTGGCGACCAGGCCGGCTGCGTCGGCCGCCGCGGCGTACCGGGGGAACCCCCGGTCGGCAAGCTGCGCTCCGGCCCACGGCACCCCGTCCACCGCGCCGAAGAACGAGACCTCGACGCCCCGGCCCACGAGCTCCTCGGCCAGCGCGACGCACCGGACCAGATGCCCGACCCCGGTATCGATTCCGGCGTCGCAGCGCAGGCCGACCCGCGCGACGGTCACGCCTCGTCCAGCGCCTTCTGCCGCACGGCGCTGTTCAGCTCGCGCACCCGCGGCCGCCCGTCGAGCCAGTCGGTGAGCTTCCCGACGGGCACGCAGGCGTCGCCGAAGTGGGCGACCACCGCCTCGACGAGGCGCCAGTCCTGCTCGGTGTCCAGGGTCAGCCGCAGCGCCGACCGGTCGGGCGCCAACGTCACGCCGACCACCCGGAACAGCTCCGCGTGCGTGTAGGCGTACGACGTGACGTGAGTCCGGTGGTAGCCGGTGGCGAGCCGGTCGAGCGTGCGCAGCGCGTCCGCCGAGATCACCTCGACGTCGAGGCCGCGCGGGAGCGTGCGGGCGATCGACGTGCTGGTGTAGTCCAGGCCCGGCACGGCCCGGAACACGCGGCCCACCATCGCCACGATCTCCGGGTCGAGCAGTGGGCAGTCCGCGGTGAACCGCATGACCGCGTCTCCCGGGTGCGCCTCGAGCGCACCCATGAAGCGGGTCAGGACGTCGTCCGGATCGCCGCGGTGGCACGCCACGCCGACGCGGTCGCACTCGGCCACCACCGCGTCGTCGATCGGGTCGGCGCTGGTCGCCACCACGAGGTCCTCGACCGCCTCACTCTCCCGCGCCGCCCGAACCACCCGGCCGAGCACCGTGCGGCCTTCGAGCGTCCGGAGGACCTTGCCGGGCAGCCGGGTCGAGCCCATCCTGGCCTGCACGATTCCGACGATCCGCACGGCGCCTACCCCTGTCTCGACAGCGTTCGGCGCAGCCGGCGGATCCGGCGGCGGGTGCGCCGATACCACCGCTTCCCCACCCGGGCCGGCGTGATCAGCAGCCGGCCGAGCCGGAAGCTCAGCGAGCCGCTGAGCAGGGCTATGGTCAGCTTTGCCTTCTTCAGCGATTGCTCGCGCGAGTCGAGAATCTTCTCCGACCAGGCGAGCCGGTCGGCCAGCCGGATCACCTCCTCCCGCTGCCGTTGCCACGCCTCGCGCAGCTGGTCGTAGCTGGCCAGGCCGGGCGGCGGGTCGATGACCGACACGCCCGCCAGGCGCTCGGCGAGCGCGGCCCGCTGCGCGTCGGTCAACCGGTCGATGGCCGCGGCGAAGGAGGCCTCGGTGTCGACGGCCGCCGCGATCACCTCCCGCGCCATCGGCATTCCGGCGAGCCCGGCGAGCACGACCGTCAGGCCGTCGACGTCGAGTGTGGACGACCACGGGTGTGCGTAGGCGCCGGTGACGACGGTGATCGCGTGCTGCCGGAGGCCTCGGGCCACGGCGACGCCAACCGGCAGCGGCTCGGTCAACCGCCAGCTGGGGTCGAGTACCGCGAACCGTCCATCGTGGACGACCACGTTCGCGGGACTCGCGAAGGCGTACGCCCCCGGCAGTCGCTCGTCGACGTCGGCCGCGGAGGCGAGCCATCCGGCGTACCCGGACAGCAGCCGCCGCAGCGTGCCGCGGTCGTGGCGCAGGCCGGCATCGAGCAGCAGTCCATCGAGCAAGTCGCCGGCGGGCACGGCCCCGGCGAGCCGGGTCGGGTCGCGCCGCACCGGGCCGGCCTCGCGACCGGCGGACTCGCGGGCCACGGCCGTGCCGTGCCGCACCCAGCCGCCTGCCCCGGACGTGACCTCGGTGAGGGTGCGCCAGCGTGGGCCGGCCGACTCGTCGTCGCAGAGGAGCGCCGGCAGGCTTTCGGCCGACCCGGCGGCACCGGACCGGCGGGCGACGACCACCCAGGCCGGCGCCAGCGACGCCGCCAGGCCCGCCCGCCTCGCCGCGCGCGCGAGGGGTCGCGGATCCCGCAGCCGTACGCCGGGCGGCGCGGCGGCCCCGGCGTACGCGGTCGCGAGGGCAGCGTCGAGCAGACCACCCGGGGAACCGGCCGCGTCCAGCGCGGCGGCCTCCACGAGAACGCCGGGCCGCTCAAGCGTGGGGTACGCGGCGTAGCACGCGTCGACGCCGAGCCCGGCGGCCGCGAGCCGTTCCCGCAGCGTGCCGACGCCGGTCGGAGAGCTGGGATCCGGGCCGCCCGGCACGGTCCAGGCACCGTCGCCCCGTCCGGTGTCGCGCGGGTCGAGTGCCACGAGCCGATGCAGGCCCATCGGGTTGTCCAGGGTGAGGAGGAGCGTGCCGGCCGGACGGAGCACCGCGAGTAGGCGGTCGAGCGTCTGTCCCCAGTCGAGCTCGTCGATCTCCGCCGAGACGACCCGGTCCAACCCGGCCAGAGCCACGACGGCGTCGAACCTCTCCGCCGCCGCTAGCCGGGACAGGCTGCCGGCCAGCACCTCGACCGTCGGCTCGTCGGCGTACGCCCGGGCCAGCGCGCTGGCGTCGGGGTAGCCGCGGATCAGGCAGGTGACGCGTCCGGCCCGCGCGGCGAGCGCGTCCACGACGGACCGGGGGTGGCCGCCGGCGACCAACACGCGGGCGCCCGCGGGCACCGCGCGCGCGACGAGGGCGGCCAGCGCCGCGCTGCCGGCGTCCGCCGATTCAGGATCCGCGGCCGGCTCGTCCGTCCAGACCACCATCTCACCGCCGATCAGCCGGAGGTTCGTCGGCGGTGCCGTCTGGCTTGTCACAGCAGTGCCTCCTCGTTGCCGTACGCCTCGCTGTGCCGCCACCCGAAGAGCTCGCGCAGCTCGCCCGGCCCCCACCGGTGCTCGACGCCGAGCTCGGCTCGGGTGATCTCCTCGGCGATGTCCCGGTCCACATGTGCGCCGTGGAGTTCGGGCCACTGCCGCCGGATGCGGGCCACGCCGCCGAACGTCGGATCCTCGCCCTGCAGCACCATCGGGTCGCCGTACACCGCCGGCTCACACCCGGCGAGTACGCCGTAGAGCAGCGCACTGCTGACCCGGTTGGACGCGACCCGGCGGTGCCGCCGCAGCTCGGCCAGCTGGTTGTAGAGGAAGCGCTCGTCGGTGTTCTGCCACCAGTGGCCGCGGTAGCCGTGGCACACGATCCGGAACCCGGCCCGCTCGTAAACGCGGCGGATGCGCCTGGTCTGGTACTCCTGCCAGTACAGGCAGACCGTCACCGGGCCGGGTTCGGTCGCGCGGATCTCGTCGATCAGCCGACGGTGGTCGCCCTCGACCTGCTGCTGCTCCCAGCCATGAAACGGGTACCAGATCGTGCCCTCCCGCGCGGCCTCGACCGCCGGGTCCGGGGGCTCCATCTCCAGCAGGTACATCCAGGGCGCGCCCACCACGACCGTGTTGCGCCGCCCCACGGACCAGGCGCGGCGGCGGGTCTGCTCGGACCACAGGTAGCTGGGGCTGCGCTTTGCGTACGGCGTCCCCGGCGCGAGCCCGTCACCGATGTTCCAGCCGTGCTGCAGGTAGCCGTTGATGCGCGGCGGGTTCAGCTCGTCGAGCCCGCAGTAGCGCGCCAGCACGTGCGCGTGGCCGTAGAAATGATTCGCGTGGTGCACCGTCAGGTCCTTCGTCGCCGTGTCCCGCTCACCGCAGCGCCGAGCGCAGCGCCTCGATCACCCGGTCCTGGTCGGCCTCGCTGAGGCTCGGGAAGAGCGGCAGGGACAGCTCCTCGCGGTAGAACGCCTCCGCCACCGGGCACATCCCCCGCCGATAGCCGAGATCTGCGAAGACCGGGTGCCAGTACGCGGGCACGTAGTTCACCTGTACGCCGATGCCGGCGGCGCGCATCCGGTCGTACACCTCCCGGCGGCGGCCGTCCGCGATGCGCACCGGGTACAGGTGCCACGCGGGCTCGACCCACGGCCGGCGCCCGGGCAGGCGCAGCCCGGGGACGTCGCCGAGAGCCGCGTCGTACCGCGCCACGAGCCCGGCGCGGTCGGCGAGGAACGTCGCCAGGCGCCGCACCTGGCTGCGGCCGAGCGCGCAGAGCACGTCCGGCAGCCGGTAGTTCAGCCCGAACTCGTGCACCTCCTGGTGCCAACCGCCCTCGTCCGGTTCCCGCATCCGGCTCCGCTCGCGGACGAGGCCATGGTTGCGGAACCGGCGGGCGCGCTCCAGCAGCGCCGGGTCGGCGGTGGCGACCGCACCCCCCTCGGCCGTGGTGAGGTTCTTCGTGGGGAAGAACGAGAACGTCGTCAGGTCGGCCAGCGCGCCCACCGGCTCGCCGCGGTAGCACGCGCCGATGGAGTGCGCGGCGTCGGCGACCAGCAGGGTGTCCGACCGTCCGACGAGCTTACGGAGCGCGTCGTACTCGGCGGGGTGGCCCGCATAGTCGACAGCGGTGACGGCCCGCGTACGCGGACCGAGGGCGGCCTGGACCGTGACCGGGTCGAGCGTAGCGGTCTCGTCCTCCACGTCGGCGAATACGACCGTCGCGCCGAGCGCGATCGCGGTCGCCGCGGTCGCCACGAACGTCATCGGCGAGGTGACGACCTCGTCGCCCGGCCCGACGCCGGCCGCGGCGTACGCCACGTGCAGCGCCGCGGTGCCGCTGGTGACCACGACGCACGGGGCGCCGCCGGTCCACCGCGCGAGGTCGGTCTCCAGCGCGTCCACCTGCGGCCCGGTGGTGAGCCAGTCGCTGCGCAGCGCGGCGACGACGGCGTCCACGTCGGACTCATCGATCGATTGGCGACCATAGGGCAGCACGGCCGCGCCCTACCCGACGCCGTCGAGCAGCACGCGCAGCTGCTCGACCGACAGCCACTGGTCGTTGCTCTGTGACTGGTACGCGAACCCGTCCGAGACCGGCTCGCAGCCGGCCGGCGGCCGGTAACCCCAGCTCGCGATCGTCGGTTGGACGACGTAACGGTCCTTGGCGCGGACCGTCCGCCGGCTGTCGTCCGGCGCGATCATCTCCTCGTGCAGCTTCTCGCCGGGCCGGATCCCGATCTCGTGTGTGGTCGCGTACGGCGCGACGGCCTCGACCAGGTCCAGAATCCGCACGCTCGGGATGCGGGGCACGAACAGCTCGCCGCCCTGCATCTGGTCGAACGAGTCGACGACGAACCGCACCGCCTGGTCCAGGGTGATCCAGAACCGGGTCATCCGCTTGTCGGTGATCGGCAGCGGTTGCTTCTCGGACGCGAGCCGGCGGAACAGCGGCACGACCGAGCCGCGGCTGCCCATCACGTTGCCGTAACGGACCACTGCGAACCGGGTCGGGTGGTGCGCGGCGTAGTGGTTGGCCGACACGAACAGCTTGTCGGCGACGAGCTTCGTCGCGCCGTACAGGTTGATGGGGCTGGACGCCTTGTCCGTGGAGAGGGCGATCACCTTGCGTACGCCCGAGTCGATCGCGGTGTCCACCACGTTCTGCGAACCGGTCACGTTGGTGTAGACGTACTCGGAGGGGTTGTACTCGGCGGTGTCCACCTGCTTGAGCGCCGCGGCGTGCACCACGTAGTCGATGCCGTGCATGGCCCGCATCAGCCGTGAGCGGTCCCTGACGTCCCCGATGAACCAGCGCAGTCGCTCGTCGTCGTGGAGCGCCTGTCGCGCCTCGTACTGCTTGAGCTCATCGCGGGACAAGACGACGACGCGTGCGGGATCGGCGTGATCGAGCACATGGCGGACGAACGTCTTGCCGAACGAGCCCGTTCCGCCGGTGATCAGAATGGACGATCCATTCAAGATACTCAATGCAAAGCTCCCGGTGTCCGCACGTCAACGACGGCCCTGTGACCTCGACCGGATCTGGAAGCTAACGGCGCCAGGTGAACGGATCGGCGTGGCCAGGTAAACGTCGCTCGCGGCAACGGTGAACGCGGGTGGGATGTCAGGCAAACAGTTCCCCGGGGCGCTTCTTCTCCTGGTAACGGGTTCGAACCGCGGCCTACACTCGCCGAGCGCGACGCGGCGACCCGCCGGGAAGGAATGACGAATGGTCGATATCGAGCGACTTCGCAGCGTGTTCCGCAAGTCATTGGAACTGCCCGACGACTGGCCGGTCGACACCCTCGAGTACCGAGCCATTTCACAGTGGGACTCGCTCGCCCACATGTCGCTGGTGGCCGCGATCGAAGACGAGTTCGACGTCATGGTGGACACCGATGACGTGATCGACCTCAGCTCCTTCGACAAGGCCCGAGAGATCCTGGCGCGGCACGGTGTCAGCTTCACCGCCTGACCACCGCGTCGCGCTCGTCACCGGCTCGTCACGCGGGATCGGCCGGGCCATCGCCGAGCGGCTCGCCGCCGACGGGTACGCCGTCGCCCTGCACGGCCGGGCACCGGGCTCGGCCGACGACGTCATCAAGGAGCTGCCCGGCGACGGGCACGTCGCCGTACACGGGGATGTGGCCGACCCGATCGCGGTACGCCGCATCATGCGCGAACTGATCGAGCGGTGGCGCCGGCTGGACGCCCTCGTGGTCAACGCCGGAGTGCACGAGGCCGGTCCGCTCGGCATGGTCGCCGACGACGTCGTGGACCGGCTCTTCGCGGTCAACGCCGTCGGCGCCACGCACACGCTGCAGCACGCGGCCCGTCCCCTGCGGCGCGGGCGTACGCCGGCGGTCGTGCTCACCGCGTCCGCCGTCGGTCTCGCGGGGGTCGCCGGTCAGGCCGCGTACGCCGCCACCAAGGCCGCCGTGGTCGGGCTGACCCGGGCCGCCGCGAAGGAGCTGGGCCCGGTCGGCATCCGGGTCAACGCGGTCGCGCCGGGCTTCATCGAGACCGACATGCTCGCCGGCCTCGACGCGGACGGGCGGGCGACGAGGATCGCCGGCACGGCGCTGCGCCGGCTCGGCCGCCCCGACGAGGTGGCCGACGTGGTCGCCTTTCTGCTTTCCGAGCGGGCCGCGTTCGTCACCGGCCAGGTGCTCGGGGTGGACGGCGGGCTGTCCCTGTGACCGGGCTGGTGCACGCCGGCGCGAGGCTCGTCGACGCCGCAACGGGGGCGGCCGTCGCCGGCGCCGAGCTGTCGGCCCGCATCGAGGGCGTCGCCGAGGCGTACGCCCCGCTTCCCGCCGGTGCGGCGTTCGCGTTGACCCCGACCGAGGCGCCGGCCGTGCTATGCCTGCTCGGCGCCCTGGCCGGCGGCCGGCCGGTCGCCCCGCTCGACCCGGCGCTGCCGGACGCGACCCTGCGGGCGATGGTCGCCCGGTTCCATCCGGCGATCGTCACCGGTGTGTCCGGATTGGACGATCCGCCGGCTGGGTACCGGGCGGAGCACCGCGAGCCGCTCGGGACCGCCTGGGTGTGCCAGGACTCGCCGGAGGCCGTGCCACACCCCGATTTGGCGCTGCTGCTGGCGACCTCGGGCTCCACCGGGAACCCGAAGCTGGTCCGGCTGAGCCGCACCGCGGTCGCCGCGAACGCCGAGTCGATCGCGACCGCGCTCGGCATCGACGGCGACGAGGTGGCGCCGACGACGCTGCCGCTGTTCTACACGTACGGGTTGTCCGTACTCACGAGCCATCTCCGACGCGGCGCCACCGTGGTGCTCGAACGGTCCGGCCTAACCTCCCGGGAGTTCTGGCGGGCCGTCGACGAGCACGGGGCCACCTCGATGGCCGCGGTGCCGTACCAGTACGAGATCCTGCATCGGCTACGGTTCGCGCCGGCCCGGTACCCGCGGCTGCGTACGCTTACCCAGGCCGGCGGTCGGTTGCGCCCCGACCTGATCGCGGACTTCCACGCGCGGATGGCGGCGGTGGGCGGGCGCATGTTCGTCATGTACGGCCAGACCGAGGCGACGGCCCGGATGACGGTCCTGCCACCGGGCTGCCTGCCCGCCCGGCTCGGCTCGGTCGGCCTGCCGATACCCGGCGGGTCCGTCGCGGTCCACCCGGAGACCGGCGAGGTCATCTACCGGGGACCCAACGTCATGATGGGGTACGCCGAGAACGCGGTCGACCTGGCCCGCAGCGACGACCTCGGCGGCGTACTCGCCACCGGTGACCGCGGCCGACTCGACGATGATGGCTTCCTGTTCATCACCGGGCGGCTGAAGCGGATGGCCAAGGTGTTCGGCGTCCGGGTGGACCTCGATGACGTCGAGCGGATGGTGGCCCATCACGGGCCGGTGGCCGCGGTCGCCGGCGACGACCGGCTCGTGGTGTTCGTCGAGTCGAACGACGCCGAGGTGGCCGCGAAGCTCCGTGCCGAACTGGCCGCCGGCATCGGCACGCACTCCTCCGGCGTGGACGTCCGGCCGATCGGGACGCTCCCGCTCACCCCCGCTGGCAAGATCGACTATCGCGCCCTGGAGGCGAGTTCGTGACGGGCGCGTTCACGTTGAGTCAGGCCGAGCGGGAGCGGCGGCTGCTACCGGAGCTCACCCAGCTGGTGGCGCACCACCGCGCGCACTGCGCCCCGTACGCCCGGATCCTCGACGCCCTCGGCGAGGTCGGGCCCGGGTTCGCCACGGTCGCCGACCTCCCGTGGCTGCCGGTGCGCATGTTCAAGACGCACGAGCTGAAGAGCGTGCCGGACGACGCGGTGGTCAAGGTGCTCACGTCGAGCGGGACCACCGGCGACCCGAGCCGGATCTACCTGGACCGGACGGGCGCGGCCGCGCAGACGCGCGCGCTGGCCCAGACCCTGCAGACCGTGCTCGGCCCGCGCCGGCTGCCGATGCTGGTCGTCGACGGACGCGGCGTCGTCGCCGACCGGCGGTCGTACTCGGCGCGCGGCGCCGGCGCGCTGGGCATGGTGAACTTCGGCCGCGATCACGTCTGGCTGCTCGACGAGCGGGACGAGCCCGACGTGGCCGCGCTGCGCGCGTTTCTCGCCCGGCACGGCGACGCGCCCTTCCTGGTCTTCGGGTTCACGTTCATGGTGTGGCGGTACCTGTACGAGGTGGCCCGGGATCACGGGCTCGACCTGTCCAACGGCGTGCTCGTGCACTCCGGCGGCTGGAAGACGCTCGTCGACCAGGCCGTCGACAACGCGGAGTTCCGGCGGAGGTTCGCCGAGGACACCGGGCTGACGTCGATCCACAACTTCTATGGCATGGTCGAACAGATCGGCACGGTCTTCCTCGAGGGACCGAGCGGCGACGGGCTCTACTGCCCCGACTTCGCCGACGTCATCATCCGCGATCCGGTCTCCTGGGCCGAGGCCCCGGTCGGCACGCCGGGTCTGATCGAGGTCGTCAGCACGCTGCCGACGTCGTACCCAGGGCACGTGCTGCTCACCGAGGACCTCGGCGTCGTGAACGGCGTCGACGACGGCCACTGGCCGGGCAAGCGGTTCTCCGTCCTTGGCCGGTTGCCCCGGGCGGAGGCGCGTGGCTGCAGCGACACGTTCGCGGGGGCGACCCGATGAAGCTGACGGCCCGCTTCCCCGCCGGACCACCGGGCACGGTTGACGAGGTGCTGGCGGGAGTGGTAGCGGCCGCCGCTGGTCCGGCCCGGCTCGGCGTCGGCGACCCGCGGATCGTGGATTTCCTGCACGGGTTCTCCCGTCGGCTGCTCGCGCCCGCGGTCGCCCGACGGCATCCGGAGCTCGGCCCCCTCGGCTTCTTCCTGCGTCGGACCGAGACCGAGCGGCAGCTGACCCGGCTGCGCGCCGGGCTCGAACTCGACGACGCCCTGGCGTTCCCGCGCGGGCTCGTGTTCCACGTCCCACCGGCCAATGTGGACACCATCTTCGTCTACTCGTGGGCGGTCGCGGCGCTCGCCGGCAACGCGAACGTGGTCCGCATCTCGACCCGGGCCGCCGGCGTGGCCGACATCGTGCTCGACGCGCTCAACGAGAGCCTGGCTGACGCGGATCCGGTGGTGGCGCAGACCCAGCGAATGATCACGTACGGGCACGACGACGCGATCACCGCGCGGTTGAGCGCGGCCTGCGACGTCCGGGTGGTGTGGGGCGGCGACCGTTCGGTCACGGACGTGCGCCGGCACCCGCTGGCGCCGGCCGCCCGCGACCTGACGTTCCCGGACCGGGCCTCGTTCGCCGTGATCTCGGTCGCCGGCTGGCTCGCCGCGGACACGGCCGCACGCCGGGACGCGGCCGAGCGGTTGGCCAACGACGTGTACTGGTTCGACCAGGCCGCGTGCGCGTCGCCGCGGGCCATCTTCCTGGTCGGGGACCCGGTGGCCGCCGGCGCCGTGCGGGCCGAGCTGGTGACGTTGGTAGGCGCCGCGGTCCGGGACAAGGGCTGGGACGTCGACGCGGCGATGGCCGTGGAGAAGCGGGTCGGCGCGTACGGCGTGGCCGCCGACGGGGACGCCTCGGCGGTGGCGTTCGCCGGCAACGCGGTCGCGACGCTGCGGCTCACGGCGCCGGCCGCCGCGCCCCGGCGGTGGCTGGGCGCCGGCACGCTGCCGTTTGCGACCGTCGACCGCCTCACCGACCTGATCCCGGTCATCCAACGCAAGGACCAAACCCTTAGCCACTTCGGCTTCGACCGTGCCGAGCTCGTCGCTTTCGCGCACGCGCTCGGCGGGCGCGGGATCGACCGGATCGTGCCGTTGGGCGCGGCCTTGAGTTTCGCCGCGATCTGGGACGGCTACGACCTCGCGCGCGAGTTCTGCCGCTTGGTTACGGTGGACGCCTGACGCACGGCCACCAACGCGGTATGTCGTTGGAGCCTTTGCTCTGCTTCCCTACAGGAGACACCGCACGGACGAGTGCGGCGCTCGACCTTTCGGTGTATCGCCGGGGGAAGCAGAGCAAAGGACGTCGCGCACTACCACGACGGTCGGGCGGCTACACCAGGTCCCAGGTCAGCGGGGTGCCCCTCGGAACGTCGCGGGCGAACGTCCGGCCCAGCACCGCCCCCAACTCGTCCGGCGGCAGCCCGCCCGCCGGGCGGATCGAGCGGACGTTCGCCGTGCTCACCACGTCGCCGACCCGCACGTCCTCGACGACGTACAACGAGCGGCGGAATCGCAGCCCCTCCCGCTCGGCCGGTGTCGGGCCGACCGCCGTGCCGCCAAGCGCCGCCCACGCGCGGCCGCTCTCGGCCACGAGCGCGGCGAGCTCGGCCGGCTCCAGCGAGAACTCGGCATCCACGCCACCGTCGGCCCGGAACAGCGTCACGTGTTTCTCGATGACGCTCGCACCGAGCGCGACCGAGGCCACCGCGACGCCGATGCCGGGCGTGTGGTCCGACAGCCCTACCGGTACCCCGAACGCCTGCGCCAGCAGGGGCAGGCGCCGCAGGTTGGTGTCGGCCGGCGGCGCCGGGTACGCCGCCGTGCACGCCAGCAGCGCCAGGCTCTCGCAGCCGGCCTCGCGGGCGGCCCGCACCGCCGCGTCGATCTCCCCGAGGGTGGCCATCCCGGTCGAGATGATCAGCGGCTTGCCGGTCTTCGCGGCGAGCCGGATCAGCGGCAGGTCGACCAGCTCCGACGAGGCAATCTTGTACGCCGGCGCGCCCAGCTCCTCGAGCAGCTCGATCGCGCTCGGGTCGAACGGCGAGGAGAAGACCGTCACCCCGCGCTCGCGCGCCCGCTCGAAGATCGCGGCGTGCCACTCGTACGGCGTGTGCGCCTTCTCGAACAGCTCGTAGAGGTGCTGGCCGCCCCACAGGTCGTGCCCGGAGGAGACCCGGAACGCCGGCGCGTCCACGTCAATCGTGATGGTGTCCGGCCGGTACGTCTGCAGCTTGAGCGCCTGCGCCCCGGCAGCCGCGACGGCGTCCACGATGGACAGTGCCCGGTCCAGATCGCCGTTGTGGTTGCCCGACATCTCGGCGACCACGAACGGCCGCTCGTCGGCGCCGATGACGTGCTCGGCGATCTTCACCGGTGGGCTCCCCTGCGCAGCTCAGTCCAGACCACCCGCTGCGGGCGGCCGTCCACCTCGCGCTCGTAGGTGCGGGTCTCGGTGAACCCGAACCGCCGGTGCAGCGCGAGCACCGATGTGTTCCAGGCCAGGGTCTCGCCGCCGAGCCGCGCGAGGCCGAGCTCCCCAAAGGCGTACGCGACGGCGGCGCGCTCCAGGTCCAGCCATGCCGGCACCAGATCGCCACGCTCGGCGAGGCCGGCGACGTCCAGGTAGAAGCCCCACGCGCCGGATCCCACGACGAGGTCGAGATTCGTGAACACGACCACCCCGGCCGGCCGACCGGCGCGCGTGAAGATAAGCACTCGGCGGGTGGGATCGGCCGCGGTCGCGCGCCACCACCGCTCGTGCTCCGCCGGACCGATCTCGTGCGTGGTGAGGCTCGCCCGGCGTACTTGCGGGTGGTTGCGCCATAGACGTACCAGCTCGCGGTCGTCGTCGGTCGCCGGGCGCAGCGTCGCCCGGACGGCCGTGCGCTCGCTTCGCTCGGTCACCGCAACACCCTGGGTCGTTTAGGTGTCGCACTCGCCACAACGGGGTGTACTCGCGCTGACGCGATCATTTAGCGTTTCTCAACGCGACGTGAATTCTCGTCGTCGTTGGGGGAGCGTGACGGGGTGCCGGTGAGCTCACCCCAGCAGCTTGATAACCGCCCAGGTCACCAGGGCGCCGGCAACGAACCCGATCACGTACGGCGCGGCCCGGCGCGCCATCGCGCTGATGCCCGTCACCTGCAACAGATCGATGGCGTCGGCCGACCGGCGGGGTGGAGGCGTCGCGGCTTCGGCCGGCGCCGACGGGAGGGCCGCGGTGGGCGCAGCGGTCGACGCGGTGGCGGCCGGAGCCTCGTAGGCCGGCTCGGCCACGGCCGGCTCCGCCGCGGCCGACGGCCCGCCCCCCTCGGCCAGCGTCGTCGCGAGGCAGTCGGCGAACTGTCCCAGCAACCGCCCGCCCACGTCGGAGATCATTCCGCGGCCGAACTGGGCCGGCCGTCCGGTCACTGCGAGGTCGGTGACGACGGTGACGTGGGTGGCGGCACCATCCTCGCTCGGCTGCAGGTGCGCGGTCGCGGTGGCGGCCGCCGTACCACCGCCGCGGCTCTCCCGCCCGGACGCCTCGATCACGACCCGCCGGGCCGCCTCGTCGGTGGAGGCGAACCGGCCGCGGCCCTTATAGGTCATGCTCACCGGGCCCAGCTTGACCCGTACGGTGCCCTCGAACGCCTCGCCGTCGAACGACGTCAGCGTCGCGCCCGGCATGCAGGGCGCGACCCGCTCGACGTCGAGCAGGACGTCCCACGCCTGGGCGACCGGCACCGGCACCGTGAACGCGTGCTCCATCTGCATGCGTGCCTCCCCTATGCTCGCCGATCTTGCAGTTGTGGTGCCCGGTCAGCCCGCCTTTGTACGGCTTTCCGCCCACCACAACTGCAAGATCGGCGCTCTCCTCGTGTGCTAGAGCCCGGCCGCCGCCACCAGCGCGCGGCGGGTGAGCACCCGGGCCAGGTGTTCGCGGTACTCGGCACTCGCCGACAGGTCGCTCGCCGGACTGGCGCCCTCGGCCGCATGCCCGGCCGCGGCGGCGAGCGCGTCCGCGGTCGCGTCCGCCCCGGCGAGCGCCTGTTCGACGGCCGCCGCCCGGACCGGTCTCGGCCCCATGTTGGTCAGCGCGACGCGAGCCTCGGCGATCGACCCGTTCTCGCGGCGTACGGCCGCGGCGACGCCCACGGTTGCCCACGCCTGCGCGGTGCGCTGGAACTTCTCGTACCGGAAGCCCCAACCGCTCATCCGCGGCAGCCGCACCTCCACGAGCACCTCGTCCGGGCCGAGCGCGGTGGTGAACAGGTCGCGGAAGAACTCCGATGCCGGGATCGACCGCCGGCCGCCCGGCCCCGCCACGACCAGCTCGGCGTCGAGCGCCACCGCTACCGTGGGTAGGTCGCCCGCCGGGTCGGCGTGCGCGAGCGCGCCGCCCAGCGTGCCCAGGTGCCGCACCTGCCGGTCGCCGATGCCGGCGGCCGCGACCGCGAGCAGCGGCACCTCGGCCCCCACAACCTCGGAGCCGGCCACCTCCGCGTGCGTGGTCATCGCACCGACCACCAGGCGGTCACCGTCGACCCGCGCACCGCGCAGCTGCGCCAGCCCGCCGAGGTCCACCAGCACGCTCGGCGCGCTCAGCCGCAGCCGGAGCACGGGCAGCAGGCTCTGCCCTCCGGCGAGGACCTTCGCCTCGTCGCCGCCGTCCGCGAGCGCGGTGACCGCGTCCTCCACCGTGGACGGTCGCAGGTAATCGAACGCGACCGGAATCATGACGCCACCTCCTGGGACGCCGACCGAATCGCCCGCCACACCCGCTCGGGCGTGCAAGGCATGGGAACGTCGTGCACGCCGTACGGCCGCAACGCGTCGACGATGGCGTTCACTACCGCGGGCGTGGCCGCGATGGTGCCGGCCTCGCCGACACCCTTGACGCCGAGCGGATTGGAGGTCGCCGGCGTCTCGGTCCGATCGGACTCGATCGGCGGCAGGTCGGCCGCGCTCGGGATCGTGTAGTCGACGAACGACCCGGTCAGCAGGTTGCCGTCCGCGTCGTACACGGCCTCCTCGAACAGCGCCTGCGCGATGCCCTGTGCGACGCCGCCATGGACCTGGCCCTCGACGATCATAGGGTTGATGACCCGTCCGACGTCGTCGACGCAGACGTACCGACGGAGGTGCACCTCGCCCGTCTCGCGGTCCACGTCGGCCGCGCACAGGTGCGTGCCATGCGGGAACGAGAACGTCTGCGGGTCGAACGTCGCGTCGGCGTCCAGCGTCGCCTCGACGCCGTCGGGCAGGTCGTGGGCGGCGAAGACTGCGAGCGCGCAGTCGCCGAGGGTCTTGGCCGCGTCCGGCGTGCCCCGGACCCGGAATGTGCCGTCGGCGAACTCCAGGTCGTCCGTGGAGCACTCGAGCAGGTGTGCGGCGACCGTGCGGGCCTTCTCCACGACCCGATCGCAGGCCTGCACCAGCGCCACGCCGCCGACGGTCAGCGACCGCGAGCCGTACGTGTCCAGACCCTTGTGTGCGATCCGGGTGTCGCCGTAGCGCACCTCCACGTCCTCGAACGGGACGCCGAGCCGGTCGGCCACGATCTGACTCCAGGAGGTCACGTGTCCCTGCCCGTGCGGGCTCGTCCCGGTGACGACCTCGACCTTGCCGGTGGGCAGCATCCGTACGGCCGCGTTCTCCCAGCCGCCGGCGCCGTAGCGCAGCGCGCCGAGGACCCGCGAGGGCGCCAGGCCGCACATCTCGGTGTAGGTCGAGATGCCGATGCCCAGCTGTACCCGGTCCTCGGCGGCCCGTCGGGCCTGCTGCTCCGCGCGCAGCTCGTCGTACCCGAGCATCCGCATCGCCTTGTCGGTCGCCGCCTCGTAGTTGCCCGAGTCGTAGGTCAGCGTGGCGACCGTGGTGAACGGGAACTCCTCGTGTTTGATCCAGTTGCGCCGGCGTACCTCCATCGGGTCCACGCCGAGCTCGGCGGCGAGCTCGTCCATGGTGCGCTCGATGGCGTACGTGGCCTCCGGCCGCCCGGCGCCGCGGTACGCGTCGGTCTTCGTCGTGTTGGTGAAGACCCCGGTGCACTCGAAGCGGTACGCCGGGAACTTGTAGATCGCGTTGTACATGAAGGCGCCGAGAATCGGCACGCCGGGCGTGACGATTCCGAGGTACGCCCCCATGTTCGCGGTCAGCTTGACGTCCAGTCCGGTGACCGTGCCGTCGCGCTTGGCGTACAGCGTGATGTCCTGGATCAGGTCGCGCCCATGGTGGGCCGAGACCATGTTCTCGGACCGCGACTCGGTGTACTTCACCGGCCGACCGACGCGGTTCGCGGCCGCGAACGCGATCCACTCCTCCGGCGTCACGGCGAGCTTGCCACCGAACCCCCCGCCGACGTCCGGTGCGATCACGTTGATCTTGTGCTCGGGGGTGCCGGTGGTCGCCGCGAGCAGGAACCGCAGGATGTGCGGGATCTGCGTGGCGGAGTAGATCGTCCAGTCGCCGCCGGTCGGGTCCACGACTACGCTGCGCGGCTCCATCGACGACGGGATCAGCCGCTGCTGTACGTACCGGCGTTGGATGGTGACCTCGGCCTCCGCGGCCGCGTCCGACGTCGCACCGCCGCTGCCGGCCTGCGCCGAGTCGAAGACCCAGGTGTAGCACTTGTTGGTGCCGGCGTCGGCGTGCACGAGCGGCGAGTCATCGGCCAGCGCCGCCTCGATGTCGAGGACGACCGGCAGCGGCTCGTACTCCACGTCGATCAGCTCCAGCGAGTCGACGGCGGTGGCCCGGTCCCGGGCCACCACCACGGCGACCGGCTCGCCGACGTGGCGCACCTCGGTCACCGCGAGCGGTGGGTAGGTCGGCATCACGATGTCCTCGGTCACCGGCCAGGCGCACGCCAGCGCGCCCTGCGTCTCCGAGACGTCGGCGCCGGTGAACGCGGCGACGACGTTGGCCGCACCCGCGGCGGCGGAGACGTCGATGCGGGAGATCCGGGCGTGCGCGTGCGGGCTGCGCAGGATCGCCACGTGCAGCATGCCCGGGAGGGCCATATTCTCGGTCCAGCGGGTGCGGCCGGCGATGAGGCGCGCGTCCTCCTTGCGCAGCCGGGCGCGGCCGACCTCGGGCTCGGCGACGGCGGTCATGGGGCCACCTCCGCGGTCTGCGCCGGCGCGACCGCCGACGGGGCGGGGGCTTCGGCCCGCGGCGACGGTACGGCGGGGACGCCGCGCATGTCGGCCGCGGCGGCCAGAACCGCCCGCACGATGTTCTGGTACCCGGTGCACCGGCACAGGTTGCCTTCCAGGCCCTTTCGCACCTCGTCCTCGGTGGGGTCGGGGTTGTCCGCCAGCAGATCGACGGCGGTCATGATCATGCCGGGCGTGCAGAAACCGCACTGGAGCGCGTGCTGTTCGTGGAAGGCGCGCTGCATCGGGTGCATGCCGTCCTCGGTTGACAGCCCCTCGATCGTCGTGACGCTGCGCCCGTCCGCCT
Organism: Micromonosporaceae bacterium; assembly: GCA_036506795.1. GTDB lineage: Bacteria > Actinomycetota > Actinomycetes > Mycobacteriales > Micromonosporaceae > DASXRC01. Next base: position 13,522 of record DASXRC010000126.1, on the reverse strand, counting down.
GGACGGCGAGCACGGAGCAGCTCTTCACGCTGCGCGGAGCGCCGTCGGCGTTCGTCATCAGCACCGTACAGGCGCCGCAGTTGCTGGTGTCGCAGCCGATGACCGTGCCCACCTTGCCGAGCTGGTCGCGTAGGTAGTAGGCGAGCAATGTTCGGGGAGCAACGTCGTCGGCGTAGGTCACGCCGTCGACGGTGAGACTGATCCGGGCCATGGGTCCTCCCGCGGATCGGAGACTGGCCCGCCGCGGACGCACGCGGGCCGCTACCCGATCAGCAAACATTCTCGGGCCCGGCACAGCAAGGGGGGCGCCCGATCTTCGTGTCGCGATCGGCGCGAAACGCCGAACGCGTCAGACATCCACCGTGTCGTGGTGAATCCGGTCGATCAGCCTCGACAGTGGCTGGCCACCGCCACCCCACCGGCGGGCGATGATTTCCGCGGCGACGCTCACCGCGGTCTCCTCCGGCGTACGCGCGCCGAGGTCGAGGCCGATCGGTGAGGCGAGCCCGGCCAGCTGCTCGTCGGGCACGCCGGCCTCGCGCAGCCGGGCCAACCGGTCATCATGGGTACGCCGGGAGCCCATCGCACCGACGTACGCCATCGGGTGCGCGAGCGCCACCTGCAGCACCGGGACGTCGAACTTCGGGTCGTGGGTCAGCACGCAGACGACCGTGCGCCCGTCCACGCGCCCCGCCTCAATCTCCTTGGTCAGGTACCGGTGCGGCCAGTCCACCACGACCTCGGCCTCGGGGAACCGCCGGCTGGTGGCGAATACCGGGCGGGCGTCGCACACGGTGACCCGGTAGCCGAGGAAGTTCCCGACCCGAGCGACCGCGGCCGCGAAGTCGATGGCGCCGAAGACGATCATTCGGGGTCGGGGCGCGAACGACGCGACGAACAGCGTCAGGTCGTCGCCGCGCCGCTCGCCATCCAGGCCGTACCGGAGCGGGCCGGTACGGCCGGCGGCCAGCATGCCGCGGACGTCGTCGGTCGCGGCGTCATCCAGCCGATCCGAGCCGAGCGTGCCGGAGCGCCGATCCGGCCAGACCACCAGCCGCCGGCCCACCCGGTCCGGGTCGCCGCTGACCGCGGTCACGACGGCGACCGGCTCTCCGCTCTGCACCGACGCGGCGACGTCGGCCAGCTCCGGAAAGCTCTCGCGGTCGACCCGCTCGACGAACAAGTCGATGATTCCGCCGCACGTCAGCCCGACCGCGAACGCGTCGTCGTCGCTGACGCCGTACCGGGTCAGCACCGGCTGGCCGGAGGCCTTGACCTCCTGCCCCAACTCGTACACGGCCGCCTCGACGCAGCCCCCGGACACGCTGCCGACGGCGGTGCCGTCCGGGCCGACCAGCATGGCCGCGCCGGGCGGACGAGGGGCGCTGCGCCACGTCTCGACCACCGTCGCCATGCCCACCGGCTCGCCGGCCCGCCACCAGTCGAGGAGGTCCTGCAACACCTCGCGCATGCGCTCACCCGCCGTCTCGGAGTGTCTCTACCAGTTCGGTCAGCGCCGCCACGCTGTGCCCGGCCACCAGGGCGTCGAGCCGCGGCAACACCGCGGCGAGCCCGGCCGCGGTCGGCGCGAAGCCGGGCCGGGCCGCGTGCGGCGTGACCCAGATCAGGCGGTGCACCAACCGACGCAGCCGCGTCGCCGCTTCGCCGAGGCGCTCGGGGTCACCGCGCTCCCAGCCGTCGCTGAAGACGACGACGATCGCGCGGCGGGCGAGGCCGGGATGGGCGTACCGGGCGACGAACGCGGCCAGCCCGTCGCCGAGCCTCGTGCCGCCCGACCAGTCCGGGATGGCCGCGCCGGCGGCCGCGAGCGCGGCGGCCGGGTCCCGCAGCCGCAGCTGGCCGGTCACCCTCGTCAGCCGCGTACCGAGCGTGAACACCTCGGTGGCCGCCGGGCGCAGCCGCACGGCCGCGTGCGCGAACCGCAGCAGCCCGTCGGCGTACGCGGCCATCGAGCCGGAGACATCGATGAGCAGCACCAGCCGGCGAGGGCGCTCACGACGGCGGCGCCGCGCCAACCGGGCCGGCTCCCCGAGGGTGCGCAGCGCGGAGCGCAGGCTGCGCCGCGCGTCCACATCGCCGCGGGCCGCCGGCCGGTGCCGCCGGCCGGGCCGGGTCGGTGCGGCCGGCCGCAGCAGGGCGAGCAGACGGCGCACCTCGTCGCGCTCGAGACCGGACAGGTCGGCCAGGTCGCGGTGGCGCAGCATCTCGTGGGCCGACGCCCGCACCGCGACCGGGAGGCTGTGCCCGGCGTCCGCGGCGGTCCGTGCGGCGTCCCGGTCCAGGTCGAACGTGTTGACGATGCGGCGCCGGCCGCGACCCAGCCGACGCGTGCCGCGGGCCGTGCCGTCCGCGCCGCCGGAGATATACACGCGCCACGCCTCGGCGTACCGGGACAGCTGCTCCGCGTCGGCACAGAGGGTGAGCCGACCCGCCCAGTACAGCGGGTCCCGGGCATCGGCCGCGCATAGCGCAGCCAGCGCCGCGGCGCACGCGTGGACCCGATCCGCCCCGGCCGGTACGCCGTGTCGGCGTACCACCGCGACGAAATCGACCAGCGCCCGCTCCGGGCCTCCGGACGTCACCTAGCGCTCCCCCGCGTACGTCTCGGTGAGCGCCGCGGCCTCCGCGAGCACGGCGTCGAGCCGGCCGCGGACTCGATCCGTGTCCTCGCGCACCTTGAGCACCGCGCCGAGGGTGGCCGAGGCGACCTCCGGCGTCAGCCCGTCGGAACCCAGCTCGCGCAGCGCCCGCGCCCAGTCGATGGCCTCGGCGACGCCGGGCGGCTTGACGAGATCGGCGGCCCGCAGTCGCGCAGTCGCCGCCGCCACCTCCACGGCCAACCGCTTGGCGACGTCGGGCAGCCGCAGCCGAAGGATCGCGACCTCCCGGTCGAGGTCCGGGTGGTCGATCCAGTGGTACAGGCAGCGTCGCTTGAGCGCGTCGTGCACCTCACGGGTGCGGTTGGACGTGACGACGACGGTCGGCGGTGTCTGTGCCCGCACCCGCCCCAGCTCGGGGATGCTCACCGCCCAGTCGGCGAACAGCTCGAGCAGGTACGCCTCGAACTCGTCGTCCGCGCGGTCGAGCTCGTCGACGAGCAGCACACACGGCGCGCTCTCGAGGGCGCGCAGCAGCGGACGGGCGATGAGGAAGCGGCGGTCGTACAGGCCGTCCTCGAGCGCCCGCGCGTCGGCGGCGTCGGCGCCGTCCGCGTGCCGTGCCGCTTCCACGGCGCGCAGATGCAGGATCTGCCGGGGAAAGTCCCAGTCGTACAAGGCCTGCGCCGCGTCCAGCCCCTCGTAGCACTGCAGCCGGATCAGCTCTTGGCCGGTCGTCTCGGCCAGTGCCTCGGCGAAGGCGGTCTTGCCGACGCCGGCCTCGCCCTCGAGGAAGATCGGGCGGTGCAGCCGGAGCGCGAGGAACGCCGCGGTCGACAGCCCGACGTCGGCGAGGTAGCCGACGCGCTCCAGCGCCCACGCCAACGCCTGTGGGGAGTCGACCGGGTCGCGTTGGAGATCAGCCGTCGGCACCGCTCCACTATGACCCGCGCGCCGCGCGGTCGCCATGGTCGCCTCCCGGCCGATCATGGCCTTCTCCGTCGATCATGGCCTTGTTGTCGTGGATCCGTGATCGACTAACGACGATACGTCCATGATCGACGGGGAAGGCCATGATCGACGACACCGGGCGGCGTCAGTCGGCCGAGCGCTCCAGCACGAACCAGACGCCCACCGCGGGCACCGACCCGTCGTTGTGGTAGCGGTGCGGCGTCGTGGACTCGAACGAGACCGAGTCGCCGGGGGTCAGCCGGTGCTTCTCAAACCCCAGGGTCAGCACGAGCTCGCCGCTGAGCACGTGGCCGTACTCGGTGCCCGAGTGCCGCATCAGCAGGCCCGAGCTGGATGACGTTCCGCCCGGCTGGTAGGTGATGCGGAGGAAGTCCACGTGCGTGCCCGGGAGGCGGCCAAGGAGCTCCCAGGTCACTCCGGACTCCAGGGTCAACACCTCACGCTCGCCCGCCCGCACGACCGGGCCGATGCGGCGGTGAGCACCGCCGGGGTCCGCGCGGACGGCCTCCACCGGCGGCATCGGCTCCCGGCCGTTGAACAGCTCCTCGATGGAGATGCCCAGCGCGGTCGTGATCGCGTACAACGTGCTCACCGACGGCGAGCTCTTCTGGGTCTCGATCTGCGAGATCAGGCTGGCGGAGACCCCGATCTCGCGCGCCAACCCGCGCACGGTGACGCCGCGCCGGCTCCGCTCCTCGCGGAGCCGCTCGCCGATCGGAGGAACGGTAGGACTCAACCGATCTCCCTGTTCGTAGACGTCGAGTGTAGGCCAGGGCCGAACAGCTGTGAACGACTGCTTGACGCTCTAGGCCCATATGACTAGCTTCGGTAATCAGGACTTAACACTTCTCCGCGGTATCCCGGAGGGGGTGTCTGGCCTCATGGCGATCCGAACCTTCGGCACCAACGCGGTCGACTGGGAGCAGCGGGTCGATCTCGACCGGCTGCGCCGCGAGCGCCTCGACCGGCTGCGCGCGACGCTGGAGCGTTCGCAGCTCGGTGCCCTGCTGACGTTCGACTTCGGCAACATCCGCTACATGACGTCCACGCACATCGGCACGTGGGCGATGGACAAGCTGATCCGGTTCGCGCTGCTGCCCCGCGGCGGCGAGCCGTACGAGTGGGACTTCGGCTCGGCGGCCCGCCACCACCAGCTGTACAACCCGTGGCTCGACGGCGCGAACCGGGCACGGGCCGGCATCTCGACCCTGCGCGGCGCCTTCCACCCGGACGCCGGCATCGCGACGGACGTCGCGGCCAAGGTGGCCACCGTGCTGCGCGAGCACGACCTCGCGGACGCCCCGGTCGGCGTCGACGTCGTCGAGATGCCGGTGCTGGCCGCCCTGCGGGCCGAGGGCCTCGAGGTGGTCGACGGTCAGCAGGTTTTCCTGGAAGCCCGCCGCACCAAGACGGCCGACGAGATCACGCTGCTGACCCAGGCCTGCTCCATGGTGGACGCCGCGTACGAGCAGCTGTACGAGTTCCTACGCCCGGGGGTACGCGAGAACGAGTGTGTCGGGCTGGTCAGCAAGGTGCTGTACGACCTCGGCAGCGAGTACGTCGAGGGTGTCAACGCCATCTCGGGTGAGCGCTGCTCGCCACATCCGCACGTCTACAGCGACCGGCTGATCCGCCCCGGCGACCCGGCGTTCTTCGACATCCTGCACAGCCACCTCGGCTACCGCACCTGCTACTACCGGTGCTTCGCGGTCGGCAGCGCGTCACCGGCGCAGCGCGACGCGTACGTGCGCTGCCGGGAGTACATGGACCGCGCCATCGCCCTCGTCAAGCCCGGCGCGACAACGGCCGACATCGTGGCCGTGTGGCCGCGAGCCGAGGAGTTCGGCTTCGCCGACGAGATGGCCGCGTTCGCGCTGCAGTACGGCCACGGCGTGGGCCTGTCGATCTGGGAGAAGCCCATCTTCAGCCGGCTGGTATCGCTGGAGCACCCCGAGGTCCTCGAGGAGGGCATGGTCTTCGCGCTGGAGACCTACTGGCCGGCCGCGGACGGCTGGTCGGCGGCCCGGATCGAGGAGGAAGTGGTGGTGACCGCGGATGGCTGCGAGGTCATCACGAAGTTCCCCGCCGAGGAGCTGCTCGTGGCCGGCCGCCGCTACTGGACCGTGGACGGCCCGCTGAACACGCTGCGCGAGGCGCAGTCCAACCTGAACACCCCGAACGGTGGGCCGACGACGTGACCGCGACCAACGCCACCCGGGACGCGCAGGTCACGGCCGACGAGCTGCTCGAGATGTACGAGCAGATGGCCGTGATCCGGCGTACGGAGAAGGCGGCGTACGACCTGTTCATGGCCGGCCTGGTGAAGGGCACCACGCACCTCGCGGCCGGACAGGAGGCGATCGCGGTCGGGGCGAGCGCCGCGCTTCGCCCGGACGACTACGTGTTCGCCACGTACCGCGGCCATCACCACGCGATCGCCCGTGGCGCCACCCCGGAGGAGTGCCTGGCCGAGCTGATGAGCAAGGCGACCGGCCTGTGCGGGGCCAAGGGCGGCTCGATGCACCTGACGAAGGCGGCGAACCACATGCTCGGCTCGTACGCGATCGTCGGCTCGCACCTGCCGATCGCCGCCGGCGCGGCGTGGTCGGCAAAGCTGCGCGGCACCGAGCAGGTCGCGGTCGCGTTCTTCGGCGACGGGACCACGAACATCGGGGCCTTCCACGAGGCACTCAACCTGGCCGCGGTGTGGCAGCTGCCGGCGCTGTTCGTCTGCGAGAACAACCTCTACATGGAGTACACCCCGATCGGGCAGGTGACGTCGGTGGCCAACCCGGCCGCCGACCGGGCCGGCGGCAACGGGCTGCCCGGCGAGGTCGTCGACGGCAACGACGTCGTGCTGGTCCGCGACGCGGTCGCCCGCGCCGCCGAGCGGGCGCGCGCGGGTGACGGCCCGACCGTGATCGAGGCGCAGACCTACCGGCAGTACGGGCACAGCCGCGCCGACCCGGCCAAGTACCGCCCCGCGGAGGAGGTCGAGCGCTGGCTCAAGCACGACCCGCTGGACCTCGCGCGGGCCCGGTTGGAGGCTCTCGGCGTACCCCCGGATGCCGTCGCGGCGGCCGACGCGCGCGCGGCGGCCGTGGTGGACGCGGCCGTGGAGGCCGCAAAGGCCGCGCCGCCGCCGCCGGTCGAGCAGGCGTTCACCGACGTGTGGGCGGACGGGGGTGCGGCGTGGCGGACGTGACGACAGCGGAGGTGACCACCTACCGGGAGGCGGTGGCCGAGGGCATCGCCCGGGAGATGCGGCGCGACCCGACGGTCGTGTGCCTCGGCGAGGACATCGGCGCGCCCGAGGGCGTGTTCAAGACGACAGTGGGGCTGTACAAGGAGTTCGGGCCGCGGCGCGTGTGGGACACCCCGATCTCGGAGCAGGCGATCGTCGGCGCGGCGATGGGAGCCGCGATGACCGGCATGCGCCCGGTCGCCGAGATCATGTTCAGCGACTTCCTCGCCTGCTGCTGGGACTACCTGGCCAACGAGATCCCGAAGATGCGGTACATGACCGGCGGACAGGTTACCGTGCCGCTGGTCGTGCGCACGGCCAACGGTGGCGGGCTCGGGTTCGGCGCACAGCACTCTCAGTCGGTGGAGAACTGGGCGCTGGCCGTGCCGGGGCTGAAGATCGTCGCACCGTCCAACCCGGCGGACGTCGTCGGCCTGATGGCGTCCGCGATCCGCAGCGACGACCCGGTCGTGTTCTTCGAACACAAGGCGCTCTTCGCGAACAAGGGTCCGGCCGCGCCGCCGGATCACGTCGTCGAGCTGGGCCGGGCGGCCGTGGCCCGGGAGGGTAGCGACGTCACGCTCGTCGCGCTCGCGTCCACCGTCCCGCTGTCGCTGACCGCCGCCGAGCGGCTCGCCGACGAGGGCGTCTCCGCGGAGGTCATCGACCTGCGCTGCCTGATACCGCTCGACATGCACACCGTGCTGCGCTCGCTGGAGCGCACCTCGCGACTCGTCGTGGTCGAGGAGAACCCGTTCCAGGGTGGCTGGGGCGGCACCGTCGTCTCGATCGTGGCGGACGAGGGCTTCCAGCTGCTCGACGCCCCGGTGAAGCGGGTGGCGGGGGCCAACGTCCCGCTGCCGTTCGCCGACAGGCTCGAGGAGCAGGTGATCCCCACCGTCGACAAGGTGATCGCGACCGTCCGCGCGCTCACCGCCTATTAGCCCGCTCCCAAGGAGTACGCCATGACCAACCGGATCCTCATCCGCGGTGGCACCGTCCTGACCATGGATCCGCGCCTAGGTGATCTCGAACCGGGCGACGTGCTCATCGAGGACGACCGGATCGTCGCCGTCGACCGGAACATCGACGCCGACGCGGAGGTCGTCGACGCGACCGGCCGCATCGTCATCCCGGGATTCATTGACACGCACCGGCACACCTGGGAGGCCGCGATCCGCAACTGCGCACCCAACGCCACCCTCGACGACTACTTCGTCGAGGTGCTCGACACGTTCGCGCCGCTGTACCGGGCCGAGGACGTGTACGGCAGCAACCTGGCCGGGTCGCTCGAGTGCCTCAACGCCGGCATCACCACGCTCGTGGACTGGTCGCACATCAACAACACGGTCGAGCACCCCGACGCCGGGATCCGCGCGCTCCAGGAGACCGGAATCCGGGCCCAGTACGCGTACGGCAGCGCGAATACGTCGCTCGCGGACTACTGGTTCGAGAGCTCGATCGCCATCCCCGGCGACGACGTACGCCGGGTCCGGGAGACGTACTTCTCCTCCGACTCCGGTCTGCTCACGATGGCCCTGGCCACGCGCGGCACCGGTTTCTGCAAGGACGAGGTGGTGCTCTCGGAGTGGCGGCTCGCCCGCGACCTCGGCATCCCGCTCACCGTGCACGTCGCGATGGGCCGGCTCGCCGGCCGGTTCGGCATGATTCAGGCGCTGTCCAAGCTGGGCCTGCTCGGCCCGGACACCACCTACATCCACTGCTGCTACTTCAGCGACGAGGAGTGGCAGCTGGTCGCCGACAGCGGTGGCACGATCTCCGTCGCGCCGCAGGTCGAGGTCCAGATGGGGCACGGCTGGCCGCCGGTCGTCAAGGCCATGGAGTACGGCCTGCGGCCGTCCTTGTCGATCGACGTGGTCACCACGGTCCCCGGCGACATGTTCACCCAGATCCGCAGCGCGTTCGGCTCGGAGCGGGCCCGGGTGAACGCGGTCTGGTGGGAGCGCAACGAGCCGGCGCAGGGCCTGCTCACGGCCCGCCAGATGCTGGAGATGGCGACCGTCAACGGCGCGCACGTGGCTGGCCTCGAGGACCGCACGGGCTCGCTGACGCCCGGCAAGCAGGCCGACGTGGTCATCCTCGATGCCACCGCGATCAACATGGCGCCGATCCACGATCCGGTCGCCGCGGTCACCCTGTGTGCCGACGTGTCCAATGTGGAGTCCGTGCTCGTCGCGGGCGAATTCCGCAAGCGGGACGGCAGGCTGCTCGCCGACGTGGCACGGGCGCGCGAGCTGGTAGACAACTCTCGCGACTACCTCGTGGCCGAGGCCGACCGGCGCAAGGCCGCGGCGGTATGAGCTCACGCCACCTGGTACGCCGAGCCGCCGACGCCGGCTACGAGGTGCCCGGCGGCTGGGCCGCAACGGCGCGAGGTTACCGACGCTGGACGGTGGTGAACGAGTCCGCGGGCGCCGTACACACCGGCTTCGGCGTCGGCCTGCTCGAGCCGGGTGGCAGCCTGCCGACGCACGTGCACTCGTTCGAGGAGAGCGCGTACGTGCTCGATGGCGTCGGCGTGCTGGACACCGCCGAGGGCTCGTTCCGGCTCGGCCCGGGCGACTACACGCTGCTCCCGGTGGGGGTGACGCACGCCTGGCGCAACGACGGCGACGAGCCGGTCCGGTGGGCGGAGATGCAGGGTCCGGTCCCCCGCCAGCGGTACGACGGCGACACGGTCCCGGTGCCGGCCCTGCCCGAACGGGACCCGATCGCGGTCGACGTGCGCGACCCACGCACCCGGCGGCTGGGCAACATCACGCCCGCCCACATGGACGTGGCCAAGCAGGGTCAGAGCATGCTGGCGGTCTCCGCGAGCATGCGCACCGCGCTGCTCGTATACAGCGGGATCACCGTCAAGATGATGGTCGACAGCGACCTCGGCGCCCGGCTGACGACGATGTTCATGGTGCAGTACGAACCCGACGGGGCGGCCGGCCCGCACGACCACCCGTTCGAGGAGACGTACATGTTCCTCGAGGGCACGGTGGACGCGACGTTCGACGGCTCACGGTACCGGCTCGGGGCGGGCGACGTCGCCTGGGCCGGCGTGGGCTGCGTGCACGGCTTCGCCAACGCCGGCGGCGGCGCACTGCGCTGGCTCGAGACCCAGTCGCCGCAACCTCCGGGCCGGCATTCATACCGCTTCGTGCGGGACTGGGCGTACCTGCGCGAGGCGCTTTCCTCGGGAGGCGAGCATGGTTGAGCAACACGTCGTCATCGTCGGAGGCACGGCCGGGATCGGTCTGGAGCTCGCCCGGCACCTCGTCGACGCCGGCGACGAAGTCGTGGTGACCGGACGCGACCCCGGCCGGGCCGAACGGGTCGCCAAGGAGCTGGGCGCTCGAGCCCATGGCCTGGGCTTCGACCTGGCCGAGCCGTCCGGCATCGCGCCGGCCCTCGCTGGCGTGGAGCGGGTTGACCACCTCGTGCTCGCGGCGATCGAGCGGGACGTGAACACGTGCGCTGACTACGACATTGGTACGGCGATCCGGCTGGTTACCCTCAAGCTCGTCGGCTACACCGAGGTGGTCCATGCGCTGCTGCCCCGCATGGCGCCGGATGCCTCGATCGTGCTCTTCGGGGGCGGGGCGAAGGACCGCCCGTACCCCGGGTCGACCACCGTGTCCACGGTCAATGGCGGCGTCCTGGGCATGATGAACTCGCTCGCCACCGAGCTGGCCCCGATCAGGGTCAACACGATCCAGCCGGGGATCATCGGCGACAGCCCGTTCTGGCGGGACAAGCCGGCGCCGGTTCTCGACGCGTTCATCTCCCAAACCCCGCTCGGCCGGCTCGCCACGATGGCGGAGGTGGTCGACGCCGTCCTGTTCCTCATGAACAACGCCGCGATCAACGGCGTCACGCTCCGGGTCGACGGCGGCTGGCTGCTGACATGACCGACGTCGGGGTCGCGGTCGTCGGCGTCGGGCGCATGGGCGGCGCGATGGCCGCCCGCCTGCGCGGCACGGGCCTGAACGTCGTCGCGTACAACCGCACCCCGGCCAGGGCCGCCGGGCTTGCGTCCCGGTTCGGCGTCGGCATGGCTACGACCGCGCGCGAGGCCGCCGCCGCGGGCGAGGTCGTGCTCGTCTCGCTCGCCGACGACGAGGCCGTCCGGCGGACGTACGCCGGTGCCGACGGCCTGGCGGCCGGCCTGCGCCCCGGCGCGGTGGTCGTGGAGACCAGCACGATCGACCCGGACACGGTACGCGCGCTGAGCCCGATCGTGGAGTCGCGCGGCGCCACGCTCCTGGACGCGCCCGTCTCGGGCAGCGTTCCGCTGGTCGAGCGCGGCGAGCTCACGTTCATGGTGGGCGGCCCGGCCGAGGCGCTGGAACGGGTGCGGCCCGTGCTGGACGTGCTCGCCAGGCAGGTCTTCCACGTCGGCGCCCGGGGTACGGGCAGCGTGGTCAAGCTGGCCACGAACCTCGTGATCCACGGGCTGAATCAGGCGCTGAGCGAGGCGCTGGTACTCGCCGAGCGCGCCGGGGTGCCACGCGCCACTGCGTACGAGGTGTTCGCCGCGAGCGCGGTCGCGGCCCCGTTCGTGCACTACAAGCGGCCGGCGTTCGAACACCCCGAGGAGACTCCGGTCGCGTTCACGCTCGATCTGGTCGCCAAGGATCTCGACCTGATCGAGCGGCTCGGCGAGCGGGTCGGCGCGGAACTTCGGCAGACGCACGCTAACGCCGAGGTGGTCCGGGCGGCGATCGCCGCCGGCCTCGGCGACCACGACATGAGCGCGCTCGCCCGGTTCCTGTCCCAGTGACAGCGTGTGGGCCCCGGCGATGCCGGAGCCCACAGCGCCCCTTCCTTTCGGTCCGGTCTCGGCCTGGGCCGAGTCCGGTCCAGGTTCAGTTCGTGATGGTCAGACTCGTCGATTCACAGTGGCTGGAGCCTCCCACGTTGGGATCGCTGCTCGTGAAGGTGACCAGCCAAGAGACACTCGTGCTGGCCGTCACCGTGAAGGACGTGTTGGTCGTGGTCAGTGACTGCGGGGACGTGGCGTTCGTCAGCGTGCTTGTGTACAGCTGCCCGCTGACCGCGGAGCCCGAGGTGGCACCGCAGTTGTCGCCGGTGTAGAGCTGGATGGACAGCGTACCGTTCAGTGGCGCCCCGCCCGCCGACGTGACGGTCCCGGTGTCGTTGGGCAGCCAGGTTTGGGCCGAGGTGGCCGCCGTCGTATCGGTGACGGTGACGTTCTCGCTGGTGTCGGAGCAATCGAGGTTGTGCGACGTTCCGTTGGTGTTGGGTGGGTCACCGCTGTAGACCGCGGCCCAGTGGTAGGTGCCGGGTGAGGTCGGCGTGAAGCTCACCGGGCCGTACGTGCCGTCACCACTCACCGTAACGGTTGTGGTGAACGCGACCGTGCTGCAGTTGTTCGGTCCATAGGCGGTGAAGGTGATGGTCCCGTCCGCCGGGCCGCCGGGCGTCGTCGGGTTGATCACCGGAGTACCCGGCTGGTTCGCCGTACCGGTCAGCGTCGCGGTGTCGGTGATGGGCTGGCCCAAGGTCACCGGGCCAGCACCGGCCTGCGTGGCCAGCATGGGTGTGACCGGGGTCACCGTGAAGCACTCAGTGGTCGACCCGTCCGAACCCGGCTTGACTCCGGCCGCCGCCGATTCCGCGCTCGGCGTGAAGTCGGCCCGCCAGCAGTAGGTGGCCACCTGGGTCACCGTCGCCGCGGGTGAAGTGATCGGCTGTGACGTGGTGTTGTCTATGTTGACAGAGCCGATGGACGTGCCGCCGGACGCGCAGCCGGCTGCCGAGGACAGCGGACCACACAGCGAGAACTGCACGGTGCCACTCCAGGTGGAAACGCCCGTCACGGTGACGGTTGCCTGGTCGGTGACCTGGACCGAGCCGGTGCCGATCGAGACGCTAGCAGCCGTGGGCGTGGTGTGCACCTCCGTCTGGCACGCGCCGAACTTGCCGAGGACGAAGTCCTTCAGCGTCGCCGTCGTCGACGTGGACGACCGCGTCTCGGCCGCCACCGACGAGAAGCAAGTACCGGCGAGGCCCAGAGTGGTCAGGTTGACCCCGCCCTCGTAGAACTCGCCCTGCAGGTAGCTGTTGTTGCCGCTCTTGTCGGTGTATGGCCACGGCGCCGTCGTGCCGTTGGTCGGGTTGACGATGCCGCAGAATGCGTCGTTCGCCAATCCAGGGGTGGCGCAGTTGGCGGCGGTCGATGTCCCCTTGATCCGCAGGTTCGCGTCACCACATGTGCCGGCCGTGGAGCCGGTCGTCTTCGTGCAGGTCGGATCCCACGCGTACACCGTGATCGTCGACGTGCCGCCGCCGTTGCTGAAGTCGCTGATCACCAACAGGTCGCCGGCCTTGTGCACGCCATTGAAGCCGGTGCCACCGCCGATGCTGTTGGAGCCGAGGCTGATCTCGTTCTGGAAGAACCAGAACCCCTCCTGCGCGTCGCCGCTGTTGTCGTAGCGGTCCGAGCCGAAGAACAGCACCTCGCCTTGGCTGGTCGTGTACCGCGCCGCGAAGCTGTGCAGCAGGTTGTCCTTGTCGGGTAGCCCGCCGGCGCCGTCCTTCCACGCCCACTGGTTGATGTCCTGCGGGTCCTTCGAACCGCCGCCGGTGAAGATGGTGGAGTTCAGGTTCAGCTCCGCGACCCAGTCGACCGCGGTCGCGCCAGTTGTGTCACTGG
>DASXRC010000125.1:0-15970 GCA_036506795.1 Micromonosporaceae bacterium | reverse complement strand
ACGTTGCCGGGCTGGTGATAGCGGCGCCGGCGACGGGCCTAACCGACGCCGCTCTTCACGTCGTCCGGCACGTCCTGCTGACGCGCTGATGGGTGCACCGCAAGTGTCGCTGCCGATTCCTACAGCCGCTCGCCGTTGACGGCGTGGAAGGCGTGGTGGGCCCCGACGCGCGGCTTGACGTAGACGATCTCGCCGAATTTCGGAGCCCGGCGTGAGTCGACCCTGATCACGAACCGCTCGTTGTGGCCTTCGAGCGCGACGGTGCCGTAGATGTACGCGTCGGAGCCGAGCTCTTCGACCAGGTCAACGTGGATCGGCATGCCGCCATCGTCGGGTCCGACCAGGTCCGTGTCCTCGGGTCGGAAGCCGACCTGGACGTGTTCGGTGCCGTCGGAGCGGGCCACCTCGACCTGCGCTCGGGTCAGCGGCAGGATCATGTCGGCGAACTTGGCGCCGGCGTCGGTCAAGGGAACGGTCTTGATGTTCATGGCCGGTGACCCGATGAACCCGCCGACGAATATGTTGGTCGGCCGGTCGTAGAGCCCCCGCGGTGTGTCGACCTGCTGCAGTTTGCCGTTGTCCAGCACCGCGACCCGGTGGCCCATGGTCATGGCCTCGACCTGGTCGTGAGTGACGTAGACGGTCGTGGTGCCCAACTCCGCCTGGAGGGTGGCGATCTGCGACCGGGTCTGCACCCGCAGCTTCGCGTCGAGGTTCGACAGCGGCTCGTCCATCAGGAAGACCCGTGGCTCGCGGACGATCGCGCGGCCCATCGCGACCCGCTGGCGCTGGCCGCCGGAGAGCGCCTTCGGCTTGCGGTCGAGATAGTCCTCCAACTGTAGGAGCGCCGCGGCCTTCTTGACCTGGGCGTCGATCTCATGCTTGGGCATCTTGCGCAGCTTGAGGGCGAACGCCATGTTCTCGTACACCGTCATGTGCGGGTACAGGGCGTAGTTCTGGAAGACCATCGCGATGTCCCGCGCCTTCGGCGGCAGGTGGGTGACGTCGCGGTCCTGGATGAAGATGGCGCCGCGGTCGACGTCTTCCAGGCCGGCGACCATGCGCAGAGCGGTGGACTTGCCGGAGCCGGATGGGCCGACGAGGACGAGGAACTCCCCGTCGCCGATGTCGAGATCGAGGCTGTCGACCGCCGGCTGCGACGTGCCTGGGTAGATCCGGGTGGCGTTGTCGTATTTGACCGTTGCCATGGCCAGGTGGGTCCTTTCACCGGCCGGACCGTGCCGGACGGTCCGATCTGAATGCCGACGTCGTTTTCACGCTAGGCGCGATACACCGCGGCGCGCTGGCGACTTGAGCCAGGTCGATGCCTTTCCTGTCCTGCGGGGGCGCCGCGGTTGAATGGTTGATGTGCTGGTCGAACGCGGGGATTTCCTGGCGTCGCTGAGGGGTCTGCTCGGCGAGGCGGTGGACGGCAGCGGTCGGCTGGTGTTCCTGGGCGGTGAGGCTGGCGTTGGCAAGACGGCGCTCGCGGCCTGTCATATTCCGAGGTGGCCCAGCGACTCGTCCTGTCCGAAAAGACGGTGGGGCATCAATGTCTCCGCCGTGCTGCGCAAGCTCGGCGAACCCACCCGGTCCCGGGCGGTCGCCACGGCCCTGCGCCACGGGATCATCCCGCCAAGATAGGGAACACTTCCGATGTGGCGTTCCTCGGACCGAGATGTGCTGGTCCGTGAGTGCAGAGGGCACGCAAATCTCGGGAAGGGGATGGACCGATGGCCTTGTTCATGGACGTGCACACCGTTGGCGGTCCGGTCACTGTGGACGATGTCGCCACGGCACACGCCGCCGACCTGCAGACCCAGGGTGAATACGGTGTCAACTACCTGCGCTACTGGGTGGACGACCAGCACGGCAAGATCTTCTGCCTGGTCGACGCCCCCGACGCCGACACCGCGGCCACCGTGCACCGCGAGGCTCACGGGCTCGTCGCCGACGAGATCTACCCGGTTGCCGAGGGCGCGTGACACCGAGCATCCGACACTCGCCGCAGCGCCGATAACTTAGATGGTCGCCCGGACGTCGCCCAGCCCGCGCGCCACCAGGAGACGCCCGCCACCGGTCAACGTCCGCCAGGCGCCACTGGCCGCGTCCCACCGGCGCCACAGCCGCGGGTCGGTACGCACCTCGACCGACACGGACTCCCCCGGCGCCGCGCGTACCGTCCGCCAGCCGACGAGGCGGACCGGTTGGTCGTCCTCGGCCGGCTCGAAATACACCTGGACGACCTCGCGACTATCGCGGGAACCCGTGTTGGTCACGGTCAGTGCCACCGTCGGGGACTCGCCATCGCGGGAGACCTGCGGCTGGTCGTACTCCCATGTGGAGTAACCCAGCCCATGGCCGAACCAGAACGCCGGTGCGGGCGCGCGGCCGGCGTAGTGGCCGCGGTACCCGATGAACGTGCCCTCCGTGTACGGCAGCTTGCCATCGACCGGCGTGACCGACCAGGCCGGCGTCTGTGCGTCGTCGACGGGGAACGTGGTAACCAGCCGGCCGGCCGGCTCGATGTCGCCCAGCAGCGCCGCGGCCACCCCGTGCCCGCCTTCCTGTCCCGGCAGCCCAGCCCACAAAACGGCGTCGACCCGGTCCCGCCACGGCATGATGACCGGGGTTGCCGCGTTGACGACGACCACTGTCTTCCTGGCCGCCTCGGCGACGGCGGTGACCAGGTCGTCCTGGCGTCCGGGCAGATGCAGCGTGGTCTTGTCGACCGCCTCGGTCTCCTGCTCCTCGGTCAGGCCGACGACCACGACCGCGACATCCGCGCCGGAGGCGGCCGCCGCGGCCTCGGCGATGACCTCGTCGGGGTCGCGGGGTGCGGCGCGGGCGATCACCCCGAACAGTCCCACGCCGGAGAGCGGTGCCACTGTCCCCTCCGCCGGGCCCTCGCCGCTCCCTTCGGTGACGGAGACCTCGCTAGGCGGGCGCAGAAGAATCGCTCCGTCAACGATGTCGTCGCCGGTCACTTCCACCCGGTTGGCCTGTGTCGGTGGCGCGAGGATCTCCTCCCCGAAACCGCGCCCGGACACCGCCAGCCGGTAGCGGAGGGACTGGCCGGCCACGCGCAGCTCCCATGAGCCGGCGCCGATCGCGCCGATCTCGATCGGGCCGGTGGCGTTGATGCGGGCGCGGAACGCCACCTTGGCGACGCTGTCCTCGAAGGCGTCGTCGAAGCCGATCATCGTGGTCGCGGAGGGGCTCAGCCGCTCCTCGATGACCGACCCATCCGCGGCGAACAGCGTGAAGCGCACGCCGGGCTCACCGGTCTCCGGATCGGTCAGGAACCCGCCGCGGGCAGCAACCGGTCGGGTCCGGACCTCGACGCCATCGGTGACCGAAACCGCGTCGCCCAGCAGCGCGCGCAGGCCCTCGGCGACGCTGCTCTGGTACGGCGGGTTGACCTGCGCCGAGCCCCCGCCCATGTCGATGGTTTCGATGGCGTGCCGGCCGATCAGCGCGACCGTCTGCCCGCGGGTCAGCGGCAACACCGCGTCGCGGTTGCTGAGCACCGTGATGCCCTCGGCCGCCAGCCGGCGCAGCTGCTCCTTGCGCTGGGGGCTGTCCGGCTCGGGCAGGTGCTCGGGATAGTCGCGCGGGGCGCCCAGCGCTCCCACCCGGTCGGCGAGCAGGAGCAGTCGGCGCAGGTGCTCGTCGATGACGGACTCGGCGACGTCGCCAGCGCGTACCGCCGAAACCAACGCCTCCCCCCACGGACCCGCCGGCCCTGGCATCACCAGGTCCAATCCGCCGTTCGCGGCGGCAGCGGCGGTCTTCGTCGCGTACCAGTCCGACATGATCAGGCCTGAGTACCGCCACTCACCCTTGACCATCTCGTTGTTCACGTGGTGCTGCTCGGTGGCCGCGACACCGTTGACGTCGTTGTACGCGGCCATGATGGACCAAGGGTCCGCCTCTGCCACGGCGATCTCGAAGGGCAGTAGGTAGAGCTCCCGCAGCGTCGCCTCATCGACCTCGCTGCTCATAGTGTTGCGGTCGGTCTCCGACTCGTTGGCCACCAGATGTTTCAGGCATGCGCCAACGCGGCTGTCCTGCAGGCCGCGCACGTACGCCGCCGCCAGCTTGCCGGTGAGCAACGGATCTTCGGAGTACGCCTCGAACAGCCGGCCACCCAGCAGCGACCGGTGCAGGTTGATGGTGGGTCCCAGCACCACGTGGATTCGTTGCGCCATCGCCTCCTCGGCCAGGAGCCGGCCCACCTCGTACGCGGTGTCCTCGCTCCACGCGGACGCGAGCAGCGTGGCGTTGGGAAACAGGGCCACCCTCGGGCCACCGGTAAATTTCAGCCCACGTACACCGGTCGGGCCGTCGGAGAAACGCACCTCGCCCAGGCCAATCGACTCCTCGGGCGCCAGGGTGAATGCTGTCGCCCCGGTCAGCAGGGTCACCTTGCGGGGCAGGTCGAGTGTCTCGATCAGCTTGGCGTAGTCACCGTCGATCATCGTCATCACTGCACCTCTTCACCGAGAAACAACTACTGCCGGGCGCGGCCGACCGAGGCAACCGCCATATCGATGATTGACCGATCCACAAACTTATAGGGCTGCTGAACTACCTCACCCAGAACGCCGGGCTCCGGCGTCGGCGGATTGTGCGTGCGCTTCGACGAGTGGCACCACTTCGAGATCGAGGTGGCTGGTGGAACCGTCACCGCGCGCGGGGCCGTGGCCCGTATCCGCCACGAGTGGAGCTGTCCGGCTCCGTCGCCCGCGGTGACCCTGGACCTGGAGTGCGTCCGACCGACCGGGTCGACGCTGCTGCCGATGCTCACCTCCGACATCGTGGTGCTCAGTGTCAGCGGCGGGGACCCCGGTGCGGAGAAACTTGAACTGGCCCGGCTGGAAGGCCGTTACCTCTCGCAGGAGACCGCCGCCTCCTTCACCGGCCGGGTGATCGGGCTGTATGCGGTCAGCGGCGAGGTCACGTTCTCGGACTTCCAGTACGAGGGCGTTGAGAGCTGACGTGCCGTACACGGCGGACTCCGGCCTCGGCGACGTGCTGGACAGCGAACCGGCATGGGCGATCGCGCTGCGGTATCTCCCCATGATCGGCGACTCCCCGTTCCCGATCCAGGTGCGCCACGCCACGCTGCGGCAGTTCATCGCGCTCATCGGTACTGTCCGCGACGATCCGGCCGTGCAGCAACGGCTCTTCCGGGAACTCGCGGCGGTTCCCGACTCGGCGCGGCCGCGGCGGGAGGGCGAGGCGGCGACCGACGGCAATGGCCATCGACGCGGTGCGCGGCGAGGTGAGCGCCTTGCCCGCCGAACTCGTTCGCCACAACCTGGTGGCCTGGACGGCGGGAAGCGTTTCGGGCCGCGTCGTCGGCGGTGAGTTCGGCGGCGAGATCCCGGGCTCGCGATCACCGGCCGTGCTGATGCAGAATCACGGCGTGTTCACGATCGGCTGTACCGCGTCCACGACCGGTACCAGAACGTCTACGGCCAACGCTGACAGCGAATTGGAGGTGCTGCCATGACGCGGCTGCTCGACGAGGTGACCGAGGGAATGCGGCGACTGTCCGGGCAAAGCGGGTGAGACTGATGTCCATGGTTTCCGACGCGATCACGACCGACCTCGACGACCTCTGTGTCAACACCATCCGCACCCTGGCCATGGATGCCGTACAGGCCGCTCACTCCGGCCATCCGGGCACCCCAATGGCGATGGCTCCGGTGGCGTACACCCTATGGCAGCGGTTCCTGCGCTTCGACCCGGCCGACCCGATCTGGCCCAACCGGGACCGGTTCGTGCTCTCCGCCGGCCACGCATCCACCCTGCTGTACGCGATGCTGCACCTGGCCCGCGTAACCGCGGTCAATCCGGCGTACGAAAACCTGGGCACGCCGGCCGTCTCGCTGGACGACCTGAGACGGTTCCGGCAGCTGGACTCCAAGTGCCCCGGGCACCCGGAGTACCGCTGGACATCCGGTGTCGAGGTGACCACCGGCCCGCTGGGCACCGGGGCGGCGACCAGCGTCGGCATGGCCATTGGCGCGCGCTGGATGGGCGCCCGGTTCAACCGACCCGGATACCAGTTGATCGACTTTGACACCTACGCACTGTGTGGCGATGGCGACCTGATGGAGGGTGTCGCGTCGGAGGCGGCCTCCCTGGCCGGGCACCTCAAGCTGTCGAACCTGTGCTGGATCTACGACAACAACCGCATCACCATCGAGGGAGCGACCTCGCTCGCGTTCACCGAGGACGTCGCCACCCGGTTCATCGCGTACGGCTGGAACATCACCCGGGTCGGGGACGCCAACGACCTAGCGATGCTCACCCGGGCGCTGGAAACGTTCCGTAACGAGACCAACCGCCCCACGCTCATCATCGTGGACAGCCACATCGGGTACGGGGCGCCTACCAAGATGGGCACCGCCGAGGCGCACGGTGAGCCACTCGGGGAGGACGAGGTCCGGGCGGCCAAGCGGTTCTTCGGCTGGCCGGAGGATGCGCAGTTCCTGGTGCCCGACGAGGTGTACGACCATTTCGCCGCCGGCATCGGCGCCCGGGGGCACACCGCGCGGACGGCGTGGATGCAGCTGTTCGAGCGCTACCGAGCGGAGCACCCGCAGCTGGCCGACGACCTGTACCGGATGCAGCATCGGCAGCTGCCGGACGGCTGGGACACGGAGATCCCGGAATTCCCCGCCGATCCGAAGGGAAAGGCGACCCGGGACAGCTCCGGCACGGTGCTCAACGCGGTCGCCCGCAACGTTCCGTGGCTCGTCGGTGGCTCGGCGGACCTGTCACCGTCCACCAAGACCCGGCTCACTGTCGACGACGCCGGCGACTTCGGGCCGGATACGCCGGGCGGTCGCAACCTGCACCTGGGTGTGCGCGAGTTTGCCGCCGCCGCCATCACCAACGGCCTGGCGCTGGTGAAGATCCGGCCGTTCTGGTCCACCTTCCTGATCTTCTCCGACTTCGCGCGTGGCGCGATCCGCCTATCCGCCCTCATGGAGATCCCGGCCATCCACATCCTCACCCACGACTCCATCGGCGTCGGCGAGGACGGGCCCACCCATCAGCCCGTCGAGCAGCTCGCCTCGCTGCGGACGATCCCGGGGCTGCTGGTGTTCCGACCGTGCGACGCCAACGAGGTGGCCGAGGTGTGGCGGACCATCATGCCGCTGCGGCACGAACCGGCCGCGCTCGTCCTCACCCGGCAGGCGTTGCCCACCCTCGACCGAACCCGGTTCGCCTCGGCCGCCGGCGTATCCCGCGGCGCGTACGTCCTCGCCGACCCGCCCGACGGGGACCCGCGGTTGATCCTGCTCGCCACGGGCAGCGAGGTCGCCCTCGCGCTCGAGGCGTACGAGGCGCTCGCCAACGAGGGCATCCGCGCCCGGGTGGTCAGCATGCCGTGCTGGGAACTATTCGAGCAGCAGCCGGCGGCCTACCGCGACGAGGTCATCCCGCCCGAGATCACCGCACGCGTCGCGGTGGAGCTTGCCTCCACGATGGGCTGGGACCGGTATGTCGGCCGGGACGGCGCCGTGATCGGCATGCACACCTTCGGCGCCTCTGCTCCGCTGAAGGCGGTCAAGGACAAGTTCGGCTTTACACCGCAGGCATTGGTCGCCATCGCCAAACGGCAACTCGGTGAAGGCGTCCCATCGTGAACGCGCCGTCGACGCGCGGGAACCAGCACGATGCTAGCGAGCGGGCCCGAGCGCTGCTCGGCGCGATGACCCTCGACGAAAAGATCGCGCTGGCGCTGAGCGACTTCCCCGCCGTCGCCCATCTCGGCCTTCCGCCGCTTGTGTACACCGACAGCGGCAACGGGGTCCGCGAGGCAGAAGGCGTCACCGCGTTCCCCGTCGCGCTCGCACTGGCCGCTACGTTCGACGTCGACCTGGCGGAGGCTTACGGTGCGGCGATTGGGCGCGAGGCCCGCAGCGCGGGTCGCAACGTCCTGCTCGGACCGTCGGTTGACATCGTACGAACGCCACTGGGCGGCCGATCGGCGGAGTCGCTCGGCGAGGATCCGTGTCTGGCGGGTGCGCTCGCCGCATCAGGTACGCGGCCGCCGCCGGGCCGCATCGCCTCGCGTACGGTCGCTCCTCGGGTCGGTTCGCGCGGCGTCGCACCGGGTATGTCGGCCGTGACCGCGGCGATGAGCTCCTCGGGGCTAGTTTCGCCACCGTGGTCCGGCCGGCCCAGGTGCGTCCTCGCGGCCAGCACCCAACTCGACTACCCGCCAGCAGGAATCTGAGGAAACCAGCCAGCAGCGAACGATCTCCGGCTAGCCGGAATGCCTGTCCCGGCCCGGAGTGGCAGGTTGTCCTCGTGGAGTTGCGTTGCCTGATCGTCGACGACAGCCGTCGGTTCCTGCAGGCCGCGCGCGGGCTGCTGGAGCGGCAGGGCGTGCAGGTGGTCGGCGTGGCCACGACGGGCGCCGAGGCGGTGACGCGGACGTCCACGCTGCGACCGGACGTGGCGCTGGTCGACATCGGCCTGGGCGACGAGAGCGGCTTCGACGTGGCGACGCGGCTCGGTCAGACCCCGGTAATCCTGATCTCCACAGCGGACGAAGACGACCTCGCCGACCTGATCGCGGCGAGCCCAGCGATCGGGTTTCTGCCCAAGGCGGCGCTGTCCGGAGCGGCCATCCGCCGCCTGCTCCGCAGGCCGCGGGACGGGACGCCTGCGAGCGAGCCTCGAGGAAGGTGAGGACCGCCAGGATGACCCGGACGCCGGTCAGCACCAGCGTGATCGACGGTACGCTCCGGGAATGAGCCTTCGCCGGGGTACGCAAACCGGGAGCTGACGTGGGCATCGGCCTGACCCGGAGAGCGGTCGCCGCGGGGGTCGTGCTTGCGCTGGTCGTCGGGGCCGCCTTCGCCATCCTGCTGTCCTCGATCGCCGAACAGCGCCGGTCGCAACTTCGAGCGCAGCACTCCGCTCAGGTTCTGGTGATGGCCAACCGGCTGGAGCGTCTGATCATCGACATGGAGACCGGCGTGCGCGGGTTCGCGCTCACCGGTCAGGATCAGTTCCTCGAGCCGTGGCGGGAGGCCATCGCGGCCTACCCAGGGCAGATCGACGCGCTGGAGCGGCTGGTCTCCGGGACCGCCACGCAGCTGGATCGCGCCCGGCAGATCGCGACGGCTGGCACCTCCTACATCGACGACTATGCGACCCCACTCATCGAGGCCGCCCGTCGCGACCCGGTCGCGGCGCAGACCTCGACCGCGACCGTCGAGGGGAAGCGGCGCGTGGACGCCATGCGCGAGGACTTCGACGGGCTCGTGGCGGCCGAGCAGTCGCTGGCCCTGGCCCAGCAGCGGCGCTCCGACACGGCCGCCCGCCGCGCGAGCGCCGCGGGCGTCGCGGGACTGATCGCATCGATCGCGCTCATCGCGGCGTACACCGGCTACCTCACCCGCGTGGTGGTCGCGCCGGTCCGTCGAGTGGCAGCGACCGCCCGGCGGCTCGCCGCCGGCGACCTCGCGGCACGCGCGCCCGGCGGCGGCGTCGCGGAGATCGGGCTGCTGGAGCGCAGCTTCAACACGATGGCGGCGACGCTCGCCCGCAACCGGGCGGAGCTGGCCGCGTCGCGGTCGCGCATCGTGACCGCTGCCGACCAGGCCCGCCGGCGCATCGAACGCGACCTGCACGACGGCATCCAGCAGCGGCTGGTCTCGCTCGTGCTCGACGTCCGCTCCACCCAGGCGACGGTGCCGCCGGACCAGCCCGAACTCGGCGAGCAGCTGAACCAGCTGGCCGACGGGCTGGGCGAGGCGGTGGACGAGCTGCGCGAGACCTCCCGCGGCATCCACCCGGCGATCCTGACCGATGCCGGCCTGAATCCGGCGCTGAAGGCGCTCGCGCGCCGCAGCCCGGTCCCGGTCGAGCTGGCGGTGGACGTGCCGGCCCGGCTGCCCGAACCCGTCGAGGTGGCCGCCTACTACGTCGTCTCCGAGGCACTCGCGAACACCGCCAAACACGCCCGTGCGACGCTCGCCACCGTGCGCGCAGAGGTCCGGGACGGGGTCCTGCACCTGGAGGCACGCGACGACGGGGCCGGAGGCGCCGCGGCTGGTGGTGGGTCCGGGCTGGTCGGGCTCAGCGACCGGGTCGAGGCGCTGGGCGGAACCGTCTCGGTCGTCAGCCCGCCCACCCGGGGCACCACGCTCGTCGTCGATCTCCCCGTCGTCGGTGAATAGCGCCGGCCCGAGATCGCCCCGTCATGGGGCATGGAGCGGGTGGCCGCTGACCGGGGGGCCATCGGTAGGCTCACGGGCGCCCACCGGAGAACGCGAGGCGAGGGTCATGGATGCGGACGGTGCCGTGCGGTGGCTGTTGCGGTGGGCTCCGCGAGTAGCCCAGGACGACCTGCCGCTGCTCGTCAAGGAGCTGGCGCCGGGGCTGGGCGCGACATCGATCCTCGTGTACCTGGTGGACTACTCGCAGACCCGGCTCGTGCCGCTCCTGCCGGGCGCCGGCGTGCGGCGCGCCGCCAAGCCAATCGACGGCAGCGTGGCCGGGCGGGCCTACTCCACTGGGCTGGTGCACCAGGAGGGCGGCCGAGTGGGGCGGGTATGGGTGCCGCTGGCACACGGCGGTGACCGGCTCGGCGTCCTGGAAGTCAACACCGCGGGGCGCCCGGGGCCCGAGGTGCGCGCGGCGAGCATCGCCGTAGCGGAGCTGGTTGCCCAGCTGCTGCTCACGCGCCAGCCGCAAGGCGACCTGATCGAGCGGGTGCGCCGCCGCGAGCCGATGCAACTGGCCGCCGAGATCGTATGGGGCATACTCCCGCCGTTGAGCTTTACCACCGACCGGGTTCAGGTCGCCGGCGTACTCGAACCGTGCCTCGACATCGGAGGTGACGCGTTCGACTACGCGCTCAACGGCGACACGCTCTCGGTCGCCATCTTCGACGCGGTGGGCCACGGCAACCCGGCCAGCCTGTTGGCCACGCTGGCGATCGGCGCGTACCGCAACGCCCGCCGGACCGGGCTCGGTCTCGTCGATGCCGCGCGCAGCGTCGACAAGCACCTGCAGGCGTACCGCGCCGGAGTGTTCGTCAGCGCGGTGCTCGCCGAGCTGGACTGCACGACCGGCGCCCTCAACCTCGTCGTCGCCGGCCACCCGGCCCCGCTGCTGTTACGGCAGAACAAATTGGTCAAGGAGTTTCCCGGGCCGTCGGCGCTGCCGCTCGGGCTGGAGCACATGTCGCCCGTGGCTCCTCGTTTTATCAGCGAGCATATGCAGCCCGGCGACCAGGTGCTGTTCTACACCGACGGCGTGATCGAGGCGCGCACTCAGGACGGCGAGTTCTTCGGCCTCGACCGGCTGGTCGACTTCGTCACGCGGGCATTGGCCGACCGACTCCCGCTGCCCGAAACCATGCGCCGGCTCGTACGCGCGATCCTGGCCCACCAGCACGACCAGCTCCAGGACGACGCCACTGCCGTCCTCGTGCAGTGGCGTGGTCCCACCGCCGCAGCCGGATAGGCAGAGTGGTCATTGGTTGTTTTGAAGGCCACACCCGTGCGGGGCCTGCCCACGTCTGCTCATGTGTGGTGGAGCGCCAGCAGGGCTGACCCACGCATAGGGGCCCTCAGTTCCTCCCGTACACCTTCTCGACGAACTCGGCCAGCCGGTGCTCGTCGAGGTGCCGCGCGAGGTCGGCCTCGCTGATCATGCCGACCAGCCTGTGGTTCTCCAGGACCGGCATCCGCTTGACCCGGTGGTCCTCCATCTCGTGCACCACCTGGCCGATCTCAGCGGCAGCGTCGACCCAGAACACCCGTCCCTGCGCCAGCTCACCGGCCCGGACCTGGGCCGGATCGCGACCCTCGGCAATGCACTTGATCGCGATGTCGCGGTCGGTGAGGATGCCGTGCAGCCGATCGTCCGCCCCACAAATGGGCAGCGAACCGACCCCTAGATCACGCATCTTCTGCGCCGCGGCCGCCACGGTGTCGTCCGCCCCGATGCATTCGGCGCCGGAATGCATGATGTCGCGGGCCTGCCGTCCCGCGGCAGACCGCATGGCAGACTCCGTCGCCCGCGCCCGCACGTGGGAGTCCACGGCCGCCAGCGCGCCCGCCACCGCCTCGGGTGTCCCCGTTCCGGCGTGTTCGGCGTAACTGGCCTCACCTAGGCGCCGCATCAGCATCCGGTGCTCTCGTCGTGCCCGCATCTCGTCCAGCTGTGCGCGGCCCATCTCAATGCCGCGCTCGACCGCCGATCTTGCCCTGTCGAGAGCTGTCATGGTTCCTCCCTCGCCGCCTCCGCTCTACCGCAAGCGTCCCACAGCGGACGCTGCCACGCCCGGGGAAGCCTCCGTACCGGTGCCCGCCTGGCAACGAGGTGGCAAGGCGGGCGACGCGTCCTCGGCGAAGCCCCGGTCCTGGCCGATTGATCACGACGACATGACATACCGCGCGCAGCGTAGGAATGGGAATCCCGTCCAGACCTTCGAACGCTCCGGAGGACGTCCATTGAGGACAGATTGGGTACGGGCGGTGGCAGCGAGCTCATCGAAGGGCGCGAACGGGAAGTCGTAGATGTACACGCGGCCGCCTGGCCGGAGGATCCGTGCGAGCTCCGGAACCGCAGCCTTCGGCTCGTCCCAGTGGTGCAGACTTAGCGACGAGACCACCAGGTCGAACGAGCCGTCCGGGAACGGCAGGCTGGTGACGTTGCCGACGCGGGCCGTTACCCGGTCGCCGAAAGGCTGGAGGTTGCGCGCGGCCGCGGCGATCATGTCGGCGGACAGGTCCACGCCAGAAAGTCGGAGGTCGGGGCGGCGTGCGGCGAGCTCGATCAGCAGCACACCGGGGCCCGTGCCGACATCCAGCACGTCCCCTCCGTTCGGTGCCACCTTGGCCACATCGGCGGCCAGGCGGCGGTACATGCCGCGCAGGAACCGTCTCGACACCACGTCATAGACCCGGCTGGACCTGCCCTCGAAGACCTTCGGCCTGTTGCGGCGCCGAGCGTGGAGCAAGCCATGCATAGCGCCCTCCACGTAAGTTGAATGTTACAACCAATTTCAACGGTACCCTCAAGAGTTGTAGAGCACAACTACTCGCCGGAAGGTGAAGGTGGCGAAACCACGGGTCGACTCCGCCGAGTCGGAAGGCCTGCACGCGTTGCTGATGGACCTCGTCCGGGCGGCGGGCCTGCTGCAGCCAGACCAGACCGTCCCCGGGTACGCGCTCTCCCTGTCGCAGGCGTTCGCGCTGCACGAACTGGACACCGGAACGCCGCTATCCCAGCGCGTCCTGGCAGAGCGGCTTCAGCTGGAGAAGAGCAGCGTCAGCCGGATGGCAGCGGACATGGAACGCAAGGGACTCCTCGTACGTGAGCGGGACCCAGAGGACCGCCGGCAGTACCGGCTACGCCTGACGGACCGGGGCCAGGCGATGCACGCGCGAATGGCTTCCACGTTTCACGCCCAGTACGAGAGCTGGGTCGCGGCGATGACCGGCACCGAGCGCGCCGCGTTACTCCATGGTCTGCCGGCCCTGGTCCGGGTCATCCGCCAGCACGCCGGATGGAGCGGTTCAGTCGAGCCATGACGGTCTGCTACCGGGTCAGGGCGCTCTCGGCGGCGCCGGCGTAGAGCTCCGCGGCCCGCCAGCAGTACCAGGCGGCCACCGACCGGTAGGGTCGGAACCGCTCGCCCAGCGGTTCGAGTTGCTTGGCGGTCGGGGTCGAGATCCCCCAGGCGAGCCCGTACCCGCGGCGCACCCCGAGGTCCCCCGTCGGCCAGATGTCCAGCCGCCGGAGCTGGAACAGGAGGAACACCTCGGCAGTCCACGTGCCGATTCCCCGCACGGTGGAGAGCCGAGCAATGATCTCCTCGTCGCTCTGCCGAGCGAGGCCGCGCGGCGAAAGGATCACCGTTCCGTCGAGCACCTTGGCCGCCAGGTCCCGCAGCGACAGCACCTTGTTGCGGGACATGCCGACCGCCCGGAGGGCCTCGTCGGAGAGCGCGGCGAGCGGCGCCGGCTGGACCTCGCCGCCCAGCGCCGCCATCAGCCGGCCGTGGATGGCCGCGGCGGCCGCCCCGGCGAGCTGTTGGTAGACGATGGCCCGGACCAGGGCGGCGAACGGCGGGTCCGGAAAGCGGCGCAGCCGCGGCGGGCCGGTCTCGGCGAGCAGCCGAGCGATGACCGGATCCCGCTCGGCCAGGACCCTCGCCGCCGCCGTGTGGGAGATCCGGGCCTTGCTCATGGGCGAAGCTTGCCACGCCGGCACGACGTGGAAGAGCAGAAAGTCAGACGGGGGTAGGTTCGCTCCATGTACTCCACGCGGGTCTCTCAGCATGTCCGTGCTCCCCGTACGGCCGTCTATCGGGCACTGCTGGATGCGGACGCGATCGCCAAATGGCGGGTGCCGGCCGGCATGAGCAGCCACGTTCATGAATTCGACGCCCGCGAAGGCGGCTCGTTCCGTGTCTCGCTCACGTACTACGCACCGGATGCCACCGGCAAGTCGGCGGGACACACCGACACGTACCACGGCCACTTCCTTAAGCTCGTGCCGAACGAGCAGGTGGTCGAGGCATTCGAGTTTGAGACCGCAGACCCCACACTTCGCGGCTCGATGACGATGACCACCACCCTCAGCGACGCGGACGGCGGCACCGACGTCCTCATCGTGCACGAAGGCATTCCCGACGGGATCCCCGCGGCCGACAACGAGACAGGTACGCAAATGGCACTGGCCAACCTTGCTCAGCTCGTGGAGGCCGACGAGGGTACGTGACGTGGCGGCATGACGCCGTCGGCCCCCGTCGAGCGCCGTCAGCTCGGCTGTTGGTCGAGGAAGGCGAGGGTGGCCGCAGCGAAGAGCGGCGAGCTGCCGACGTTGTAGTGGGTCAGCCCCGGCAGGATCGCGAGTGCGTGACCGCCCCTCGGTCGGCCCTCGCCCATCCAACCGCCGTCGCGGAGGCCGCCGTCGAGCAGATTGAAGACCTCGACGTAGTGGCTTGGCGGCGCCATGTCGGCATCGGCGGCGACGATCAGCGTCGGCACCTGGAGACTGCGAACCTCGTCGGCGAAGTCGAAGTCCTTCGCCATCGCCTCGCCGATCTTGTCCAGCAACCGAGGGAAGTCCTCGGGGCGCGGCGCGACCCGCTGGTAGAGCCGGTACATCGGCGTGTCCTTCATGAACTCGGCGGCAGCCGCGTTCACCTGGCCCTGCTGCACGCGCATCTCGGGATAGATCGCGTCGGGCCGGATATTCGCCGACAACACGACGAGCCGGCCGACCTTGGCCGGGTACTTCGCCGCCGTGTGGAGCGCCACCCCGCCGCCGAGCGAGTAGCCCACGAGGTCCGGCTTGTCCAGCGCCAGGTGGTCTATGAGCGCCGCGATGTCAACGGCCATGAGGCGGACGTCGATCGGTCGATCGATGTCGGCGGTCCTGCCATGCCCCTGCAGGTCGACGGCGATGACCTGATGGCGTTCGGCCAGTAGGGGAAGGACCGGGCCGAACATCTCGCCCGACCCGAGCCCGCCGTGCAGTAGGATCAGCGGCCGCCCGGCCCCGTGCGTCTCGAAGTAGAGGTTGATGCCATTGACCTCCGCGTACTGCCCGGTGCCCTTGGCGTCGGTGGTCCAATCGGTGGTGGTCACGGTGATGCTCCTCGTCGTCGCTATGGCGTGTTGCCGAGTTAGACCTCAGTTGCACCGAGAACTCATCGGTGGTGCGACCGATGAGTTCCCACCCGGTTCCCCGAATGACCCTACGCGCCCGTGGCGCTGGCTCGACTTTCCGCCCATATGCGCCGCCCATCATCGGCATCGATGTCACAGTCCCGTAAGAGTTGCCGGGGGCCGCGCCGCCTAGCGTGACGGGCATGGGCGGGACGATGCGGCTGGGTGGCCGGCCGCTGGCCGGGCTGGCTGCGGTCGCAGCCGGTGTGCTGTTGTGGGGTGCCGCGGCGCCGCCGGCCGATGCC
>DASXRC010000124.1:0-21117 GCA_036506795.1 Micromonosporaceae bacterium | reverse complement strand
GTTCCGCTGCGAGATCTTGCCGTCCCTCGTCCGGTCGAAGAGCGCGCCGTACGTCTCCAACTCCCAGATCCGGTCCGGCGACTCCTTGGCGTGCAGCTCGGCCATGCGGAAGTTGTTGAGAAACTTGCCGCCCCGCATTGTGTCGCGGAAATGCACCATCCAGTTGTCGTTGCTGTTGACGTTGCCCATGGCCGCGGCGGCGCCGCCCTCGGCCATTACCGTGTGGGCCTTTCCGAACAGCGACTTCGAGATGATCGCGGTCTTCTTGCCGGTGAGGCGGGCCTCGATCGCCGCGCGCAGGCCGGCGCCGCCAGCGCCGATCACGACGACGTCGTAGTGGTGTCGTTCGATTCGCTCAGTCATCGCTCTAGGCCCTCAGTTGATGAACCGCAGATCGGAGATCCAGCCGGCGGATACCGCCATGATGTAGAAGTCGGTGATCGCCAGCGTCGCCAGCGTGGTCCACGCGAGCTGCATGTGCCGCACATTGAGCTTGGAGACGAAGGTCCAGGCCCGGTAGCGCATCGGGTGCGCGGAGAAGTGCTTGAGCCGCCCGCCGATGATGTGCCGGCACGAGTGGCAGGACACGGTGTACGCCCAGAGCAGCACGACGTTGCCCCAGATGATCACGTTGCCGAAACCGAAGCCGAAGCCCTTCGGGCTCTGCATGGCGAGGGCGGCGTCGTACGTGTTGATCAGCGAGATGATCACAGCGGCGTAGAACGCGTACCGATGGGCGTTCTGGAAGATCAGCGGGAACCGCGTCTCGCCGGTGTACATCTTGTGCCCATCCGGGACCGCGCACGCCGGCGGCGACAACCAGAACGAGCGGTAATACGCCTTGCGGTAGTAGTAGCAGGTCAGCCGGAACAGCAACAGGAACGGCAGGCTGAACGCCGCCTCCGGGATGATCCACCAGCCCGGGAGGAAGGTACCGAAGTGCGAGGCCCCCTCGACGCACCGGTCGGTCACGCAGGGGGAGTAGAACGGGGTCAGCCAGTGGTAGGTCTCGACCCAGTACCACTTGTGCATGTAGATGCGGACCAGGCCGTAGGCGAGCCACGCGGTCAGCCCGAGAACCGTGAGCAGGGGAGTGAGCCACCACCGGTCTCGGCGCAACGTCTTGGCCGCAATCGCGGGGCGCGGACGTACTCCACCGGGCCGTGCGCCGGCCGGCCTCGTTGCCGTCGTCGTCATCCAAATCTCCCTGACGGGCGCTCGTGAAGGTCGGTCGCGGCGCGCGGGTGGCAGCCTAAAGCCTGCAGCCGCGTCCAGCGTCCGCATCGGTGCACACGTTACGCCGCACGTGATCGGCGACGTGCGAGGGGAGTCTGGCTGGTCCAGGCCCGGTAAGGAAAGCCGAGACGTCACACTCCGGCCGTGTTGTGCAGAACTTCACTGCCTCGGTCGGGTGGACGACCGGGCGGTGCGGTCCGAACATTTACGCACAAAATTGTGCGACGCCCAGGCCACCTCCGCGCACCTGGCGCCGAAGGAGCGGATGGGTCAGGTCGAGGCGACGATCGTCGCCTCGAACATCGTGTTCTCCGGCCTCGGCCTGCTGGGCCTCGGCTGGCTCGCGGCCGCGTACGACCCGGCGCTCGCATATCTGGTCGCGGGAGCGGTCCTGCTGGTCACTGTGCTCGCCGTCAAAGGCGTACGTACCCAGGCGGACGCCGCCGACATCGAGCGCGCCGCAAGGGCCGGGCCTCAGTCACCCCGACGCGCCCCCGGTGAAGTTCCACGATGACAGCCGCAGCGCCGGTGCCGTCCACCACGCGAAGCCCCAGCTCTCCGGCAACGTCGCTGCGGAGGCACCCACCCCGAGGACGGCGTCCGGCCCGAGGGCCTGCGGGTACGACTGCGTGAACCGGAAGTTCCGGACCGGCTGCGTCACCTCGCCTCGCTCGATGAGCCATACGCCGTTGCGGGTCAGGCCGGTGACCACCAGGCTCTTCGGGTCGAGCACGCGGGTGTACCAGAAGTCCGTGACAAGGATGCCCCGCTCGACGCCCGCGACGAGCGCGGCCACCGACGCATCCGCGACGGGACCGGGGGCCTCGGCCGGAGCCGGGTCGTCGCCTCCCACCGGTGCCATCCGCAGGTTCTGCGGGAACGCCCCCCACGTTGTTCCGCCGGGCAGCGCGTGCCCGGTCGGTTCGGCGCCGACCTCGGCGGCGGTGCGCCGGTCGTGCGCGACCGCCCGCGTGACGCCCGCCTCGACCAGCGTGAGCCGTCGCTTAGGCGTCCCGTCGACGTCGAACGGCAGCCCCAGGTCACCGGCGCCGAGCGCGTCGTCGGTCAGCGTGATCGTCTTATCGAACTGCTGCGCGCCAATCTCCGCGAACGACCGCCGTTCGGCGACCGCCTTGCCGTTGAAGCCGAACAGCGCCAGGTTCTGCAGGATGTCCCCGACCGCGGCCGGCTCCAGCACGACCGCGTACCGCCCGGGCGGCAGCTCCACCGGCTTGAGCCCGGCGCGTGCCTTGGCCGCGGCTCGCGCACCCAGGGTGGCACCGTCCACATCGGACAGACGTCCAGCGGCGAGCCGAGCGACGCCGTCCGCGCCATCCACCCGGGCCACGCCATCCATGGCCGCCTCGGCCGTCTGGCCGCGGACCGACTGCCCTGCGGAGTTGGCGAACGCCGCCGCCACGTGGAGCGTCCGGCAGAACCCGGCGGTTTCCAGTCCGCCGGCCGCCTCGACGAACGCCCGGACGCGCTCCGCCCGCTCATCGGGGCTGGCGTGCACGGTCGCCGCGTCACAGTTGCCCGGGCCGGCGACGGGCGCGGGCGGTGCCAACCCGGGCCAGCCGGGATCCGGCGGGCACAGGCGCGCGGCCGCGATCGTGCGCTCGACCAGGCCGCTCAGCCCATCTCTGTCGACGATCGTGGTGGATCCGGCGGCCGTGCGCCCGTCGAGGTGCAGGCGCAGCCGGACGCTCGTGGTGGCATCTGCGACGTTCTGGTGGATGAACGAGTTCGCGAACCGGGTCAGCGACAGCGCGGTGTGGTCGACGAGGACCTCGGCCTCTACGGAGGCGCCCGCGGCCGCGCGTACGAGATCGAGAACCCGGCCGGCGACGTCCATCTGGTCGGCGGTCATGCTCGTACCCCCACTCGAACGTCGCGGAACCGGGCCGGCGCCGCCGGATGTCCGGTGTGGCCGATCTGGCCCGGCTGGCCCTTGCCGCAGTTCGGCGTCCCCCACGCGATCGTCTCACCGGAGAGCATGTCCATCGTGCGCCAGAACTGCGGACCGATCCCGGTGTAGGTCGGGTTGCGGAGCATCCGCCCGCGCCGGCCGTTCTTGATCTCCCAGCCGATCTCACAGCCAAACTGGAAGTTCAGTCGCCTGTCGTCGATCGACCAGGAGCGGTTGCAGTCCATGAGGATGCCGTCGTCCGTCGCAGCGATGATCTCGTCGAGCGTGTGCGGACCCGGTTCCAGCCCGACGTTCGTCATGCGGACCATTGGCAGCCGGGCCCATCCGTCGGAGCGGACGGCGCCGGCGTAGTCCAACCCGGCCACCGCGGCCGAATCCCGGCCGGCCAGGACGCCGACCCACCGACCGTCCCGCACCGCGTACCGCTTCTCTGCTGGCGTGCCCTCGTCGTCGTACCCGAAGCTGCCCAGCGCGCCTCGGATGGTCGGGTCGATCGCTATGTTCATCAGCTCGGATCCATAGTGGAGGGTGCCGAGTTGGTTGAGGTCGAGCCAGGACGTGCCCGCGAATGCCGCCTCCCAGCCGAGGATCCGGTCGAGCTCGATGGCATGACCGACGGATTCGTGGATCTGCAGGGCCATCTGTTCGCTGCCGAGGACCAGCGTGGTGTGCCCGGACGGGCACTCCGGCGCGGTTAGCAGGGCCCGGGCCTCGTCGGCGATCCGAGCGGCGTGTGCCGACATATCCAGCCCGGTGACCAGCTCCCAGCCCTGTGCCCCGTACTGTCCGCCGTAGCTCGGATACGACCTGCGCTGCGTCTCGCCATCGCCGATCGCGGTGGCCCAGATGCCGGCACCGGACTCCCGGATGCGCTGGTCGATGCGGTGCCCCTCGCTGGAGACGAGCCACTTGCTGGTGTCCCAGATTTGATAGGCGCCCTCGGCCAGGTCGGCGCCGTGTTCCGTCATGGTGTTGGTGGTGTGCACCAACAGGTCGCCCTTGTCGGACAGCGCGACCGTGACGGGGTCGACCTCGCAGGGCGACGACCAGGAGCCCGTCTCGACCACCGTGGGCACCAGGTCCGCGGCCGGACCCGGCACGCGGGCGCTGGCCCGGGCGATCTCCGCGGCCCGGGCACCGGCCCGTCGCGCCGCAGTGTCCGATAGCTCCGGTACGGCGAAGAAGCCCCAGCTGGACCCGAACAGCGCGCGTACGCCGACGCCGGCATCCTCGTCCTGCGTCAGCTCTTCGATCTCGCCGTTGCGCGCGAACATCGACTCTGAGCGGCGGTGCATCACGCGCGCGTCGGCGTACCGCGCGCCGGCGTCCAGCGCGGCCTGCACGGCGGCGGTCGCCACGTCGAACTGGGTCATGGAAGCCAACCCTAGCCGCTACGCCCGACCGCGAGTCGGCAGTGATCGACGGCGGTGCCTGCCCCAAAGCGCACCGCGACACGCCCGATGCAGAGTCGTTATGACGCGCCGAGTGACTTCCGCCCGGACCGTAGCTTATTTTCAGCCTCTACGGCTCGTCGTAAGTTCCCTTCGGGCGAGCGCGGCGGAGCATGCGGCGAGCGAGGCACGAACCTGGAGTCACGGTGAGCGAGCAGCAGACCGCGGCGAGCGTGGCCGTCGGGATGGCGGCCGCCGACGAGTCGATCGAGAGTGAACTCGCGCTCGAGGTCAAGCAGATCGTCGGTCGCTCTCCGGGGCAGCTGGCCTGGCTGCGCCTGCGGCGGGACCGGGTCGCGATGCTCAGCGGCGGTGCGCTCGTGTTCTTCGTCGTGGTCGCCCTCGCCGCTCCCGCGATCGAATGGGCGTACGGCGTCGGGCCGGACGAGCAATTCCAGAGCCTGTTGGACGGCGCCGGCATGCCGCTGGGGTACGCCGGCGGTGTCTCGGGCAGCCACTGGTTCGGCCTCGAACCGCAGCTCGGCCGGGACATCTTCATCCAGATGGTCTACGGCCTGCGTACCTCCCTGTTCATCGCCCTCGGCGCCGCGATCGTGACCGCTACCGTCGGCATCGTGGCCGGCGTGCTCGCGGGTTACCTCGGCGGGTGGGTCGACGCCGTCATCGGGTGGTTCACAGATCTCGCCCTCGCGATGCCGTTCCTGATCTTTGCGCTGGCGGTCATGCCCACGATCGAGCTGCGCTTCTACGGGCCCCGGGACGAGGTGTCGACCGCCTTCCGGGTGGGCTCGCTCATCGTGGTGTTCGCCACCTTCGGCTGGACGAGCACCTGCCGTCTGGTCCGGGGCCAGGTCGTCTCGCTCCGGGAACGCGAGTTCGTCGAGGCGGCCAGGGCCAGCGGGGCGGGCCTCGGCCACATGCTCTTCCGACAGCTGCTGCCCAACATCTGGGCGCCGATCTTGATCTCGTTCTCGCTCGCCGTTCCGGCGTACATCACGGGCGAGGCGGCCCTGTCGTTCTTGGGCATCGGGATCGTCGAGCCCACGCCCGACTTCGGTCGCATGATCTCGAACAGCCTGCCGTTCCTCCAGACGGATCCCGCGTTCATCTTCTTCCCCGGCATCACGATCTTCCTGCTCGTATTCGCCTTCAACCTGTTCGGTGATGCGCTGCGCGACGCGCTCGATCCGAAGTCGTCCCGATAGTTGGTGTGACCGATGCTGCGCTTCATCCTGAAGAGGCTGCTGTTGGCCATCTCCGTGCTGCTCGCGGTGAGCGTCATCGCGTTCCTGCTGTTCTTCAGCCTGCCGCGCGACCCGGTGAACGCCATGTGTCCCAAGAACTGCAACCCCGAGCGGCTCGAGCGGGTCCGCCAGGAGCTCGGCCTCCGCGATCCAAAGCCCGAGCAGTACGCCAACTACATCAAGGGCATCTTCGTGGGGCGGGACCTCGGCAGCGCGCTGGGCGGCCGGTGCGACGCCCCGTGCCTCGGCTATTCATATGTGCGCAGCGAGCCGGTGACGGCGACGTTCGGCCGCGTGGTGCCGGTGACGCTCAGCGTGGTGCTGCCGGCCGCGGTCCTCTGGCTCACCGTCGGGGTCGGGCTCGGCATGATCTCTGCCTTACGCCGGGGCACGCTCGTCGACCGGGTGTCCATCGGGTTCACGCTGACGTTCGCGTCGTTGCAGCTGTACTTCGTCGGCGCGGTACTGCTGCTGATATTCGTGTACCAGCTGAAGGTTCTGCCTACCCCGCGATACACGTCCGTATTCCAGAACCCGCTCGACTGGGCGCGTGGCCTGGTGCTCGCGTGGGTCGCGCTCGGACTGTTGTTCTCCGCGATCTACGCTCGGCTGTCCCGGGCGCAGATGCTGGAGACGCTGTCGGAGGATTTCGTGCGCACGGCGCGGGCCAAGGGCCTGCCCAAGACGAGGGTGTACGCCCGGCACGCCCTCCGAGCGGCCATCACCCCGATCGTGACCATCGCCGGGCTCGACGTGGGCGGCGCCCTCGGCGGCACGGTCATCACGGAGACGACGTTCGGGCTGCAGGGGATGGGCCGTACCGCAGTCGACGCCGTGCGGCTCGGAGACCTACCGACGATCATGGCCACGGTCCTGTTCGCGGCGTTCTTCATCGTCGCCGCCAACCTGCTCGTGGACGTGCTGTACGCGTTCATCGACCCGCGCGTACGCCTCGCATGATGCGGTTTCGGTCGATCGGCTATGGCGAAACTTATCGCCATCTGCTACACAACTCGTAGGTTTCTTTCGAACCAACCCACGGCAACACACGACGAGCGCGATCCGACTTGCGCGATCGAGCCAACGCGATCTGACGACTCATAGCAGACCTGGTGAAGTGGGAGGAGACATGAGACTTCGAGAGGCGGCCGCCCTCGGCGGCGCGGCCGCGCTTGTGCTGGCGCTCGGGGCGTGCGGCAAGAACGAGGGTTCCTCGAGCGGGGTCGACGCGAACCGCAAGCCGACCGGCGTCATCGCCACCGACCCGAAGGACTCGCGTGGTCCGGCACCCGAGGTGCAGGGCGCGACCAAGGGCGGCACGGTTACCATCATCCGCGAGACCCAGATCTCGCACCTGGACCCGCAGCGGGTCTACTCGTTCGCAGGCCTGTCGGCGTCGCCGCTCTACTCGCGGTTCCTGACAACGTGGAAGGACGACGGGAAGGGCCACGTCACGCTCGTCGGCGACCTCGCGGAGACGCCGGGCACGAACGTCAACAACGACTGCAAGGTCTGGGAGTTCAAGATCAAGGACGGCCTGAAGTTCGAGGACGGCAGCGCGATCACCTCAAAGGAGGTCGCGTACGGCATCGCCCGGTCGTTCGACCCCGACCTGTCGGGCGGCCCGACGTACATCCAGGAGTGGCTGGCCGGCACCGGCGACTACGCGTCGAAGTTCGACTTCAAGGCCAACAAGTCGGCGTTGCCCTCGGGCCTGTCCACCCCAGACGCCAAGACCCTCCGGTTCGAGTTCGCCAAGCCGCACTGCGACCTGCCGTTCGCCGCTTCGTTGCCGGCGACCGCGCCGCTGAAGCCGGAGAAGGACAAGGGCGTCGACATGGACAACCAGCCCTTCTCGTCCGGGCCGTACAAGGTCACGAAGAACACCGTGGGCGTCGAGCTCGTGCTCGAACGCAACGACCAATGGGACCCGAACACCGACCCTGTGCGCCACCAGTACCCGGACAAGTTCGTCTGGCAGTTCGGCCCGGACTCCGACGCGCAGGTGAACCGCATCATCGCCGACAGCGGCCCCGACCAGACCGCGCTGGCCTGGAACGGCATCCCAAGCTCGCTCGTCTCCCGGGTCACCTCGGACCAGTCGCTGAAGAGCCGGACGCTGCTCGAACCGACGCCCAGCGCGAACCGCCTGACCATCAACACGCAGCGGGTCACCGACCTGACGGTGCGCCAGGCGCTGAACTACGCGATCGATCGGCAGGGGCTGATCCAGACGTTGGGCGGTGAGACGCTAGCCTCGCCGATCACCACGCTGATGCCTCCGTCGACGATCGGCTACAAGGCGTTCGATGTGTACCCGGCGGGTCAAACCGGCAACTCCGACAAGGCCAAGGAGTTGCTCGCCGGCAAGACGCCGCAGCTCGTGCTCGCGATCAGTGACTCCTCGGACTCGCAGAAGATCGGGACGCAGCTGAAGAACAACCTGGAGAAGGCGGGCTTCAAGATCATCGTACGCACCACGCCAGCGGACAGCATGCTCGACGAGACGAAGAAGAAGTCCAACCCCTGGGACCTCTACCTCGACTCGTGGGCCGCTGACTGGCCCAGTGGCGCCTCGATCCTGCCGGTGCTCTTCGACGGACGCAGCATCAAGGCCGAGGGCAACAGCGACACGTCGTACATCAACAACGACGCCATCAACGCCGAGTTCGACCGAATCCTGGCGCTGAGCCCGCAGGACCAGGCGAAGGAGTGGGGCAACCTCGACGAGCGGATCATGAAGGAGCTCGCGCCGGCGGTGCCGCTCTACGTCGACGTCGCCTACTACCTGTACGGCAGCAAACTCGGCGGCGTGTTCGTGGGCAGCATCTTCGGTTACCCGATGTTCACGAACGCGTTCGCGAAGCAGTAAACCAAACCGGAATCCGGGTCGATCTCCGCTGGGGTTCACCCGGGCCGCACCCCGAGGAACGGAATCCGGGTCGATCTCCGCTGGGGTTCACCCCGGGCCGCAACCCGACGAACGGCCCATCACCGGGCGGGCCGGTCAGCCACGGGGGCTGACCGGCCCCGCAGCGCGTTCACCCACCCAGCTGGGCCCGCAGGAATTCCAGCTCGCGCCTGAGCACCGCCGCGCGATCGCTGGCCGGTATGGCCAACAGCACCTGCGGGCGACCCATGGCCCGCAGCACCGCCGACAGGCGCTCCACTTGGCCGTCGCCGTCGACGATCAAGAGCGGGCGGGCATCGTCGGCGTGGACCGGCGGCTCAGCGGCCGCCTCGACGAGCGAGTGGTGGGCGTACACATCGGTGCCGTCGTCCGGCAGGCCGAGGTACCGCTCGCTATACGCCGCGTCGTACCGCAGCCAGTCGGTCACCGGCGACTCGGCCACCCCGCAGCGGTAGGCGTCCGGCCGGCGGAGCACCGCGAGCGCGGCCAACCAACCGCCCAGCCCGCGGCCGCGTACGCCGACCCTCGAGAGGTCGAGGTCGGGGTGCTTCTCGGCGAGCGCGGACAGCGCCTCCACCTGGTCGGCGAGCGCAACACCGGCGAGCCGGCGGTGCACAACCTTCTCGAACGAGGGCGCCACGCCCGGCGTACCGCGATTGTCGACGACGACCACCGCGAACCCGGCGTCGGCCAGCCACTGCCGCTCCAGCCACGCGGCCCGCGCGGCCCGCACCTCTTGCCGTCCCGGCGCGCCGTACACGTCCACGAGCACGGGCAGTCGGCGGCCGGCCACGTGCTGACCCGGGTAGAGGACGCCGGCGGGCACACGGCGGTCCGTCACGCGGGTGAGGCTGGGCCGCGGCGCGTACGGCGGCGGGGGAGCGAACGAGCGAATCGTCGCGAGCTGGGCGTCGCCCCGCCAGATCGACCACTGCGTACCGGCATGGTCCAGCGACTCAGCGCCGACCGCGACCAGGCCGCCGCCGACCGCCGCCGTGTGCCAGCCGGGCGCGCCCGTGAGGCGACGGACGTCTACCCCGATCGCGCCGATCGCCGTGCGTACCCGGTAGAGGTGCTGCTCGCTGGGCTCGCCGTCGGTCGCCTCCACGAGCAGGTCCCGAGCGCCGGCTCGCGGGTCGACGCCGGCGGCCGGATCCACGCCGCCGATCAGGCCCACCACCCGCCGCACGTAGAGCCCGGGCGGGGTCAGCAGCGTTCCGTCCGCGAAGAGGCAGCGGGAGTCGTACCCGTCGTGGGCCAGCTCCCCGCCGACCAGCACCCGGCCGTCGGCGAGGTGGCGCGGCGTGCCCGCTATCGGCTCCACCCACCGCGGGTCGGCGAGCTCGGCGTGCACCTGTGTCTCACCCGTGCGCGGGTCGACCGCCAGGACCAGGCCGTGCTGCTGTAGCCGGCGCAGCACGGTGATCAACGGCCCGCCGGCGCCGCCGTCGGCGCACCAGTGCACGGCGACCAGGTAGGGGTACGTCTCGCGGTCCCAGTGCACGTCGACCCAGCCGCCATCCAGGTCGAGCAGATGCAGCGTGACCTCGGCGGTGGGTGCACCGGCAGCGGGACCTCCCGAGGCTGATCGCGGCTCGACCCGGGTCTGATCCACCCGGGCAGCGAGGATGGACTCGCCGTCCGGAGCCCACCAGTAGCCGCGAGTACGACCGAAGTGCGCGGCCGCCTGGGGTTCCGCCGCACCCCAGCTGATCCGGAGGCCCTCAGCACTCTCGCCGGCGAGCACGCCGTCCCTGCCGTCCGACCCGACGACGTGCAGCGCGCCGCCGGCAACGTACGCGACCCGTCGACCAGTCGGATCCGGTCGAGCGTCCGACGGCGTACCCGCGAGGGGCAGCTCGACGACCTCGCCGGTCGGCACGCTCACCCCGAACAGGCGCCCGCCGACGGTCAGCACCGCCACGCGGGCGTGGGAGTCGATCGCGTACCGGTCGACGCCGGATCCGCCCAGTCGCGCCGGGTCGGCGATGAAGCGCTCCCTACCGGTGTTGGGGTCCAGGACCCAGAGCCGGTTCGCCGGGTCCTGCGGACCCCCGGCCCGCAGGAACATGACGCGCGCCCCGTCCGCGGAGATCGTCACCGCCCGTGGCGCGCCGGCCGTGAATCCGCGGGTGCGCGACGCGAGTTCGGGATACTCCACGCCAGCGATCGTGACGCCTCTGCCGGCATTCCGCGAGCGGATCGAGCCATGTCGTGCAGCGGTATGTCCGTGATCGTCGCGATCGCCGGCCGGCGTAGAGTGACCGGCGTGACGATTACCGCGGCCCGGCGGCTCCTGCTCGTGCACGCGCACCCCGACGACGAGGCGATCAGCACCGGCGCGACGATGGCGCACTACGCGGCGACCGGAGCGCACGTCACGCTCGTGACCTGCACGCTCGGCGAGGAGGGTGAGATCCACGTCCCGGAGTTGGCCATGCTCGCCGCCGCCGAGGCCGACCAGCTCGGCGGGTACCGCATCGCGGAGCTGGCCGAGGCCTGCGAGGCCCTGGGCGTGTCCGACCACCGGTTCCTCGGGGGCGCCGGCCGATACCGGGACTCCGGCATGATGGGTACGCCCGCGAACGAGCACCCGCGCTGCTTCTGGCGCGCCGATCTCGACGAGGCGGCGGGTCACCTGGTCGACGTCATGCGGGAGGTGCGCCCTCAGGTCGTGGTGACCTACGACGAGAACGGGTTCTACGGTCACCCGGACCACATCCAGGCGCACCGCGTGGCCATGCGCGCCTCGGAGCTGGCCGCCGTCGAGGCCTTCGGTCCCGCGAAGATCTACTGGACGACGATCCCGAAGAGCGTGCTGGAGGCGGGGATCACGGCGTTCGGCGAGTCGGCGGACAACCCGTTCGCCGGCATCGAACACGTCGACGACTTCCCCTTCGGCACGCCGGACACCGAGGTGGCAGCGCGGATCGACGCGACCGAGCGGCACGAGGCCAAGACCGCGGCGCTGCGCGCGCACGCCACGCAGATTCCGGCCGACTCGTGGCTCTACTCGGTCGCCGGCAACTTCGGCAGCGAGTTCATGGGCGTCGAGTACTACACCCTCGCGGCCGGCGAGAAGGGATCCGGCGAGGGGCCGTACGGGTGGGAGAGCGACCTGTTCGCCGGCGTACCGGCGATGACGTGACGCCGGACGCCGTCGTGACCGGCCCGGCGACCGCCGATCGGGGCGCCGCCGAATCGAACCGGGACTGGGCGCCGGAGTCCGCCCGGCGGAACGACCTCCTGCTCCGGCTGGGTGGCCTGTTCGTCGCCGTCGTGGCGGCCGTCGCCAGCGCCGTCCTGGAGGTGTTTCTGGTCCCGTTGCGGATCGGTACGGTGCTGATCGGCCTCTCGGTAGTGCTCGCGGTGCTGGGCAACCTCACGCTGGTCTGGTTCACCCATGTCGTGACCGAGTGGCGGTGGGCCGTCGCCCTGCCGGCAGTGGCCTGGTTCGCGGTGTTCCTGCCCGCTTCGGGCCGGACGGCCGAGGGCGACCTGTTGCTCACCGGCAACAACTGGGTTGGGATCACCACCACGCTCGCCGGTAGCACTGCGTTCGCCATCGGGGCATCCCGGCTGATCCTGGGCCGGCGTCCCTCCGACCTTGGCCCCGGCCTCGGCCGCGGCTTCCGCTAGATCATCACAACTGTACGGAGACCGCGCCCTCGGCATACGTTGAGGCGCCAACGTCCATGTATTTGTGTTGATCACGACGAGGAGGGGTTAGCTGTGTCGCATTTGCCCGCGATGTGCTGGGCGACGGACCGCCCGCCTCCTACCATCGGTAGTCGATCTCGCCGCCCGGCGTGACCCTAGCCCGTGCGGCGCCGACCGAAGGCAATGGCATGCGAATTCCCCCCGTCCTGCGCGCCCACCGACGCATCGCGCTGGCCGTCGCCGCCACGCTGGCGGCGCTGGCAGCGACCCTCGGCGTCGGCGCGGCCGTCGCGTACGCCGGCGACATCCCGCGTGGCACCACCGTGCTGGGCCTGGACCTCGGCGGGAAGGACCGCGCCGAGGCGGCCGCGTCCCTGCGGGCCGGGCTGGCCGACCGCGAGCGGCGGCCGGTGACGGTACGCCTCGGGGCGCAGCGGACCCAGCTCAGGCCGGCGGACATCGGGCTGGCCGTCGACGTCGACGCGACGGTCAACGCCGCGGCGAACGCTCGCAATCCGATCGCGGGCCTC
Organism: Micromonosporaceae bacterium; assembly: GCA_036506795.1. Lineage (GTDB taxonomy): Bacteria > Actinomycetota > Actinomycetes > Mycobacteriales > Micromonosporaceae > DASXRC01. Next base: position 8,194 of record DASXRC010000124.1, on the reverse strand, counting down.
TTCGGCGGCCACGAGGTGGACCCGGTCGTCGATGTGGACGGCGAGAAGCTGGCCGCGGCGCTGAAGCCAACCGCGGACAAGGCCGGCCAGACGATGGTGCTGCCGGCGATCACGTTCACGGGCACCACGCCGACGCCGACCTACCCGAAGTCCGGGCGAGGCATCACCCAGGCCGCGGCGGTCTCGGCGATCACGAATGGCTGGCTGCGCGTCGGCGAGGTCGAGGTGCCGCTGGCGAACATCGACCCGGTGACCACGGCGGCCGACGTGGACCGGCTGCTGTCCGAGCTCGCCCGGCCGGCGGTGGCCGCATCCGTCACGGTCACCACGCCCGGGGGCACGTTCACCGTGCGACCGGCCGCGATCGCCGAGAGCCTGGTGCTGACCTCGGATGCGCGGGGCGAGATCAAGCCGCGGGTCGATGAGGACAAGCTGCGCGCCGCGATCGCAGCCGAACTCGCCACCGTCGAGACGAAGCCGAAGGAGGCCAGGATCAGCACCGCTGGCGGTACGCCGAAGGTGCTCGCCTCGACCGGCGGCCGGCTCGTCGACACCGCCCGGCTGAGCGGCGACCTGCTCCAGGTGCTCCCGAACTCCGGCGGCCGCTCGGTTCACGCGGCGCTGGTGACCGTCGAACCGAGGACCACCGCCGATGACCTCACCAAGTTGGGCATCAGGGAGCAGGTCTCCTCGTTCACCACGCACTTCACCGGCGGTCTGAGCAGCCCGCGCAGCAAGAACATCGTCCAAATCGCCAAGCAGGTGGACGGCGCGATCGTCAAGCCCGGCGAGACGTTCTCGCTCAACGGGCACACCGGTCCGCGCGGCTACGCCGAGGGCTACGAGGACGCGCCGATCATCCTGGACGGCCGGCTGGTGCCCGGCGTGGGCGGCGGCGCCTCGCAGTTCACCACGACGATCTTCAACGCCGCGTACTACGCCGGTCTGCAGGACGTCGAGCACAAGCCGCACTCGTACTACTTCTCCCGATACCCCGCGGTGATCGAGTCGACGATCTTCTACCCGGACCTGGACCTCAAGTTCCGCAACGACACCCCACACGGCGTCCTCATCGACACCTCGTACACGAGGAGCTCCATCACGGTGTCGATGTGGAGCACGCGGGTCTACGACAGCGTGACCACACAGTGGAGCGCCAGGCGGGATATCACCACGCCTAAGAAGATCTATATCGACGACGACCCCAAGTGCATCGCCACGGAGGGTAGTCACGGCTTCACGCAGGATGCCTGGCGCATCTTCCGGAAGGACGGTAAAGAGATCAAGCGGGAGAAGTTCACCTGGCGGTATGACGCGGAGCCCCAGTACATCTGCGGCAAGGCGCCGGCGTCGTAGCGCGGGTCCGGCGCGACTGGGAGGCGCGGAATGAGAGAGCGTTGGCTGCGGATAGGTGTCCTTGGGGTCACCCTGTTCGCGATCAACGTAGTGGCCAGGCTCGTCGCCCGGTTCGGCTTCCACGGCACGGACGAAGCAGAGGACCGCAGCTCGCTGGCCATGCTCGTCGCCATCGGCGTGCTCTACGCCGTGGTCGCGTTTGTCTGGGGACAGCGCCGCCCGCTCGGCGTATGGCTGGCCGATGTCGCCGGCGCGGCCCTGGGCGGCCTGCTGCTGACCGTCTTCGTCGGACCGTTCATCAGCGGCAGCTCGCCGTTCGAGGGCGGCGCCGGCGTGTTCTTCTCTCAGGTCTGGCTGTACGCGGCGTTTACCGGCGGTGGCGCGCTCATCGGCTTCCTCATCGCGATGGCGTTCGGCCGGGACTACAAGTCGCGTTCCCTGCTGCGGTACGCGGAGGCCAGGTCGGCCAAGCCGAGGCGCGTCAGGTAGCGATGGTGGGTGGTGAAGCCGAGCCGGTCGTAGAGCGCCACCGCGGCCGCGTTGTGGTCTTCGACCTGAAGGAACGCGTCGGTCGCGCCGCGCCCGGCCGCCCACTGTGCCAGCGACCGGACCACGTGGTTGGCTAGCCCGCGCCGCCGGGCGGACGGCACGACCTCGATCAGCACCAGGCCGAGCCAGCGCCCGCCACCGGTGATCGTGCCGCGGGCGATGGCGAGGAGGGGGCCTTCTTCGGCGTACACGTGCGCGAAACGCACCTCGGCCACGGCGGTGAGCACGCTGGCCGCGGTGGCCGGCGGGCTGCCCTTGCGGGCGCCGGCGATCGCCAGCCAGTCCGGTGACGGCCGGTTCGCCAGGCGCACCGGAGGCAGGTCCGGCCGCGCCGGCGCCGCGTCCAGGATCGTCGTCAGCGGCGCGGTCTGCACGAGCACCGGCGGCGCCGTCTGCCAGCCGCGGGCGTCGAGTTCCGCGTTCACTGCTGCCGCCAGCGGCAGGGGGACGTTGATGCGCGGGGGAAGGCCGCGCGCGGAGTACCACCGCTCGACCGTGTCGACCGCCTCGGCCAGCGGCAGTCTCGGATCCCCGACCGGTAGCGCGGAGTTCGCGCGCGCGGTCCACCCACCGGCCGCGCGCAGCCACCAGTCGCCGAGCCGTTCGCGCACCGGCGCCGGCCACGCCTCGTCGGCGGCGAGCTCCAGGGCCGCCACCTCCGCCCGGGTCGGCCGCCGCCGGGCGGGCACCCGCTTGGCTCGATGCACCTCCGCCAGCGGTACGCGCAGCGGGCCGCGATCCGTCGCCAGGGTGAGATCCTTCTCGGTCAGCTCCGTGAGCTCGCCGATGGCGTCCGTATAGAGCGGGCGATCATGGCGTACGCCGACGATTCGGCGGACCACGACTCGCTGGCCGACATCATCGGGCGTGAGCACGATCGACCCCCTCCCGCGCGGGATACTAGGCTTTAGTGCGTCGCGGAACGACGCGGCGTGGCACGTGGAGAGGACGACCCGTGACATACATCATCGCCGAGCCGTGCGTCGATGTACTCGATAGGGCTTGCATCGAGGAGTGCCCGGTCGACTGCATCTACGAGGGCGAACGGATGCTCTATATCCACCCGGACGAGTGCGTCGACTGCGGGGCATGCGAGCCGGTCTGCCCGGTGGAGGCGATCTTCTACGAAGACGACGTGCCGGAGCAGTGGAAGGACTACACCACCGCTAACTACGAATTCTTCGAGGAGCTCGGCTCGCCCGGCGGCGCATCCAAGATCGGCAAGATCGGCAAGGACACGCCGGTTGTGGCCACCCACCCCCCGCGCGAGGAATAGCACTGACCGTCTCCGCCGCGCTGCCCGACTTCCCCTGGGACCTGCTGGAGCCCGCCAAAATCCGGGCCGCCGTCCACCCCGGCGGCCTGGTTGACCTGTCGATCGGTACGCCGGTCGACCCGGTGCCCGCGGTCGTGCAGGCCGCCCTGGCCTCGGCCGCCGACGCGCCCGGCTACCCGCTGACCGCCGGTACCTCGGAGCTGCGCGAGGCGATCGCCCGCTGGATCGGCTCGGCGTGTGGGGCCGCTTCGGGCTTCGGCGTGTTGCCGACCATCGGCTCCAAGGAGCTGGTCGCGAGCCTGCCGTCGCTGCTGGGGCTTGGCCCCGAGGACATCGTCGTGATCCCGTCGGTGTGCTACCCGACGTACGAGGTGGGCGCCCGGCTGGCCGGGACCCGGGTGGTGCGCTCGGATTCGCTGACCGCGATCGGTCCGTCACCGCGGGCGCGGCTGGTCTGGGTCAACTCGCCGTCGAACCCGACCGGCCGGGTTTTGCCGGCCGAGCACCTGCGCAAGGTCGTCGACTGGGCGCGGTCGCGCGGTGCCGTTGTGGCGTCCGACGAGTGCTACCTGACGTTGGAATGGGAGGATCCGACGCCGGTCTCCGTGCTCTCGCCCGCCGTGTGCGGGTCCTCGTTTGACGGGGTGCTGGCCGTGCACTCACTCTCGAAGCGGTCCAACCTGGCCGGCTACCGGGCCGGCTTCGTTGCCGGCGACCCTGCGCTCGTCGCGGAGCTGCTCGCCGTCCGCAAGCACGCCGGGATGATGGTGCCCACACCGGTCCAGGCCGCGATGGTGGCCGCGCTTGATGACGAGGCGCACGCCAAGGAGGAGCGCGACCGGTACGCGCGGCGCCGGGCCTCGCTGCTGCCGGCGCTGCGCGGGGCCGGTTTCGAGGTCGCGCATTCGAAGGCCGGGCTGTACCTATGGGCCAGCCGGGGCGAGGAATGCTGGGCCACCGTGGACTGGTTCGCCGACCGCGGGATCCTCGTGGCGCCCGGCGCGTTCTACGGCCCGGCGGGGGAGCGGCACGTCCGGGTGGCGCTGACCGCGACTGACGAACGGGTCGCCGCCGCGGTCGCGCGTCTCACGGCCTGACGGCCCACGGCGAATACGGCCCTCTCGCGTCGATCATGGCCCTCCGCGTCGATCATGGACTTGTTGTCGCTCGTTGATCTCTGATCCACGACAAGAAGCCCATGATCGACGCGAGAGGGGTAGCGTCCGCGGCATGACGGACGCGGATGCACCGGTCGTGGCGGTTCGCGGTGAGTTCGTGCGCGAGGTGGCCCCCGAGATCGCCCGGTTCTCGGTGACGGTCGCGGCGCGCGACAAGAACCGCCAGGCCACGCTGAGCCGGCTGACCCGGCGGGCGGAAGAGATCCGCGCGCTGCTCGACGGCTACAGCGAGGCCATCGAGCGGCGGGAGACGAGCGGCGTCGTCGTACGCCCGGAGCTGAAGCGATCCGGCGAGCGCGTCGCGGCGTACCACGGCAGCGTCTCGACGACGGTGACCGTCGCGGACTTCGCGGTACTCGGCGAGCTCATCCTCCGGCTCGCGGACCAGGACCAGACCACGGTGGCCGGGCCGTGGTGGGAGCTGCGGCCCGGCAGCCCGGTCTTCCGGGAGGCGCGCAAGGCCGCGATCGGCGACGCCGTGACGCGGGCGACCGAGTACGCCGAGGCGGTGGGCGCCCGGCTCGGTCGGCTGCTGGAGATCGCCGATGTCGGGCTGAGGGCGCAGCCGGTGGTCAGGCAGGTGGCCATGGGCCGCGCAATGGCGTTCGGCGACGCGTCCGCCGAGATGGGGCCGGAGCTTGACCTCGACCCGCAGCAGCAGACCGTGCACGCCAACATCGAGGCCCGGTTCACGATCACCCCGCCGACGAAATTGACGGGCCGGCCGGACTGATCCGAGCTATCGTTCGTCGCATGCGTACCGCTGCCCACGCTCTGTCCATGCGCCGGCCCCGAGGGGGCCGACGCTAGCCGCGGTGCGCTGATCTCGGCGCGAACGGGTCCCTCGACGGAGGGGCCCGTTCGCGCGGTTCCGGGGGCTCCTCCCTGTCCACAGTGGAGGCTGCCATGACCTACCTGACCACACCCATCTACTACGTCAACGACGCCCCGCACATCGGGCACGCGTACACAACGGTGATCGCCGACGCGCTGGCCCGATGGCACCGGCTCAACGGCCGACCGACGCGGCTGATCACCGGCACCGACGAGCACGGTCTCAAGGTGCAGCGCGCCGCGGAGGCCGCCGGAGTTGCGCCGGCCGCGCTGGCCACGGCCAACGCGGCGCGGTTCCGGGCCGCGTGGGACCGGCTCGGCATCGGGTACGACGACTTCGTGCGCACGACCGAGGAGCGGCACCGGGAGGTGGTCACGGCGCTGCTCCAGCGGGTGTACGACCGCGGCCTGGTCGAGCTGGATCGGTACGAGGGGCGGTACTGCGTGGGCTGCGAGGCGTACGCCGCGGTCGACGCCTGCCCGATCCACCGGCGCCCGACCGAGCGGATCAGCGAGGAGAACTGGTTCTTCCGGCTGTCCGCGTGCGAGCCGTTGCTCGCCGACTGGTACGCGCGGTGTCCGGACGCGGTCCGCCCGGCGACCAGGCGTAACGAGGCGCTGGGCCCGCTCCGGCAGGGGCTGGCCGACTTCTCCATCAGCCGTGCCTCGATCTCGTGGGGCGTACCGCTGCCGTGGGATCCCAAGCAGGTGGCGTATGTCTGGTTCGACGCGCTCGGCGCGTATCTGACAGCGGCCGGGTGGTGCCCTGGGTCGGGCTCGCCGTGGTGGCCGGCCCACCATCTCATCGGGAAGGACATCCTCCGGTTCCACACGATCTACTGGCCGGCGATCCTGCTCGCCGCCGGCCTGGAGCCCCCCGATCGAGTCAGCGTGCACGGCTTCCTGCTCGATCGCGGCGACAAGATCTCCAAGTCGGGACGGCGTGCCTCGCCGGTTTCGCTCGATGACCTGATCGACCTCGTCGGCGCGGATGGGCTGCGGTACGCGCTGTTGCGGTCGACGCCGCTCGGGCCGGATGGCGACTTCTCGGTCGACGGCGTGGTCGCCCGCTACAACGCGGACCTGGCCAACACCCTGGGCAACCTCGTGGCGCGGGTCGCCGCACTCGTGGGCACCCGGCACGGCGGCATCGGCCCGGCGCCTGCGCCGAACTCTCCACTGTCGACGGTCGCCGCCCGGGTCGTCGAGGAGGCCGCGGCCGCCTGGTCCGACGATCAACCGGCGGCGGCGCTCGCGGCGACCTGGCGACTCGTGGCGGCCGCGAACGCGTATCTCGTATCGGTGCGGCCGTGGGCGGCCGACCCGCACTCGCCGGCGGCGGCCGTGGCGCTCGGGGACGCGCTCGAGGCGCTGCGGATCGTCGCGGTGCTGACGTGGCCGGCGATCCCGAACGCGGCGGCCGAGATCTGGCGGCGGCTCGGCCTGGCCGGCGAGCCCGAGGCCGTCGCTGCGGCGTGGGGCGGCTATCCCGGTGGGACCACGGTCAGCCGGGGATCACCGCTCTTCCCCCGGCTGACCGGCGATACCGTGCGGGGGTGAGTACACACTTTGACGTGGTGGTCCTCGGCGCCGGCCCGGGCGGATACGTCGCCGCCATCCGGGCCGCCCAGCTCGGCCTGCGTACGGCCATCGTGGAGGAACGGTACTGGGGTGGAGTCTGCCTAACGTCGGCTGCATCCCGTCCAAGGCGCTCCTGCGCAACGCCGAGCTGGCATACCTGTTCACGCGTGAGGCCAAGACGTTCGGGATCGTCGGGGACGTCAGCTTCGACTACCGCGTGGCGTTCGAGCGCAGCCGCAGGGTGGCCGACGGCCGGGTCCGGGGCGTGCACTTCCTGATGAAGAAGAACAACATCCGGCAGTACGACGGGCGGGGCACCTTCGTCGACGCGCACACGCTCGCCGTGTCGCTCGGCGACGGATCAACGGAGACGTTGACGTTCGACCACTGCATAGTGGCCACCGGGACGACCACGAAGCTGCTTCCGGGGACGTCGGTCAGCGAGCGGGTGGTCACGTACGAGGAGCAGATCCTCAGCGCGGAGCTGCCGGCCAGCATCGTGATCGCCGGAGCCGGAGCGATCGGGGTCGAGTTCGCGTACGTGCTCTGCAATTACGGCGTCGAGGTGACCATCGTGGAGTTCCTGGACCGCCTGGTGCCGCTGGAGGACGAGGAGGTCTCGGCCGAACTGGCCCGGCGGTTCCGGCGGCTCGGCATTGAGGTGCTGACGTCCACCCGAGTGGACGGGATCGAAGAGGTCGGCGATCGGGTGCGGGTCACCGTCACCGGCCGCGACGGGCAGCGGACCCTCGAGGCGGACAAGGTGCTGCAGGCCATTGGCTTCCAGCCACAGGTCGACGGGTACGGCCTGGAGCGCACGGGCGTCAAGCTGACCGACGCGGGAGCCATCGACGTGGATGGGCGCTGCCGCACGAGCGTCCCGCACATCTTCGCGATTGGCGACGTCACCGCGAAGCTGATGCTGGCGCACGCGGCCGAGGCGATGGGCATTGTCGCCGCGGAGACCATCGGGAACGCGGAGACGATGGAGTTGGACTACGTGATGATTCCGCGGGCGACGTACTGTCAGCCGCAGATCGCCAGCTTCGGCTGGACCGAGGCGCAGGCGCGGGAGCTCGGTCACGACGTACGCGTGGCGAAGTTCCCGTTCACCGCCAACGGCAAGTCAAACGGGCTGGGCGACACGGTCGGGTTCGTGAAGATTCTCAGCGACAACCGCCACGGCGAGCTGCTCGGCGCCCACCTGATCGGCCCGGACGTCACCGAGCTGCTGCCGGAGCTTACCCTGGCGCAGCGGTGGGACCTGACGGTCCACGAGGTCGCGCGGAACGTGCACGCGCATCCGACGCTCGGTGAGGCGATCCAGGAGGCGATCCACGGCCTGGCGGGCCACATGATCAACCTCTGATGTGCGTCGATCTTGCACTCGTGGTGCACCATAAGGCGGGCATTAGCGGGC
>DASXRC010000123.1:0-14885 GCA_036506795.1 Micromonosporaceae bacterium | reverse complement strand
AAGCGCCGCCTGATCCACAATCTTGAAGCCCTCGGCTACCACGTCCAGCTCACCGCCGCCTGAACACCAGCCCGAGCTGAACCCGGCTCCGCCGGGTTGCTGCCGCCTGCCCAGTCAAGATCTAGTTTCGTCTCAGAACCGGACGTGCGAGTTGGCCCCGCATCCGGCTCAAGCAAGCCGCGAGGGCGTGCCGGTCAGTGCAGATTCCTTGGTCCTGCCGGTTGCGGTGTGCAGCCGCTTTCGGCATTGCGTGTGCACGAGGCGGAGCTTGTCCTCGCCTGCCGCGCCGAGCCCTCCGTGTTGGCTGATCGCCTATTTGACGATCGCTTTGCGGGTGGCGCGTAGCCACTGTTCCCACTGCTGTGGGGTTTGTGCGGCTGGTCGGCGTGGAGGAGCAGCTGCCCGCAGAGCAGGCACCGTCCACCTTGGATCCTCAGCAGCGATGCGGTGAACGTGCCAAGGATCGCGGGTGGGTTCCTTCCCCGCCGCTCGGCCCAGTACTTGACCAGGGCTGGATCGTCAGGTGACGAGGTGCCCCGGACCATCTGGTGGCGGACGATCCTCGTCCAGACGAACCGTGGCATGTAGGCGCCGCTGGCACGGTCGCCGAACACCCAATGGTCCGTGCGGGACGGGTTGAACTGGCCGAAGTACCGGGCGATCACCCAAGCGACCAGCCACCGGAAGCACGAGTCGGGACGTCGCTTGACCACCTCATGACCCAGCCAGCTGCCCCGTCAATTTCGGGTTGAGGCGTACTGCCCGCCGGGGGAGTCGCGCGCCCGGGGGAGCGGTGAACCGCGGAGGGCGCGCCGACCCTGCGTCGGCGCGCCCTCCCGCGTGATCGGTGTCCGCTACCGGGGTCAGGCGGTGAACCGGATTCGGCGGCGGCGGGCGAACAGGAACATGGTCAGGCCGGCTGCGAGCAGGACGCCCGCGCCACCGGCGATGGCAGCCGACTCCGGACCGGTCTTCGGCAGACCACCGCCGCCGGCCTCACCGCCGCCGGCCTCACCGCCGCAGTTGTCGGGCTGCTCCCAGGTGAACTGATCTTCACCCAGCGCGTCCGAGAAGACGAAAACCGTGAAGCCCTCGGACGCCTCGAACGCGCGGGTCGCAGACTTTCCGGGCGCCACCACGACCGAGCCGGAGTCGCCGTCGGTGGTCTTGAACAAGACCTCGATCGTCTCCTGGCCCTTCGGGTTCTCGACATGCAGGATCAGCGAGTCGCAGGTGAACTCGGCGGCGACGGTCGCGCAGCCGTCGGGCTGCGCGAAGCCACCCTCGGCCTTGAACTCGCCGTCCTTGCCCCACGTAACCTCGATCTGCCGTGGAGCGCCTTCGATGTGGTCGACCTCGGTCTTGCCGGCATCGACCTTGACGTCGTCAAGGTGGCTACCCTCGACCTTCAGGGTGAACGTGACGGGGTGGTCGGTCGGGTTGTCCAGCGTCACGTCGACCGAGCCGTCGCAGTTGGACTCGAACGACACGCTCGGCTTCTGGTGGTCGCCATCCTCCTTGCACTCGCCCTTGAACTCGAGGCTCGCTTCGGCCGTGCGTGGCTCGTCCTTGCCGAAGGTGAGCTTCACGGACAGGCTCGCGGTCTTGGTGTCGCCGGGCAGCAGGAGCACCTCGGTCAGCGCCACGCCGGGAGCCAGGGTCGCGCCCGCCTTGATGTTCTTGGCGTCGGGGTTGTCCGGCTGGTAGTGGACCTCGTCGAGATTGCCGAGATAGTCGTTCGTGCCGCTGATGAGCGTCCAGGTCACCTGCCAGTGGCCGGACGGGAGGCACTTGTAGTCACCGGACAGGTCTGCATCGTGGGCGCTCGCGGGCGCCGCGAACGAGACCGCGGCTGCCAGGCCGACGAACATCGCGCCGAGGATGGCCAAGGGTCGCCGCAGTGAGAGCTTTGAACGGTTCACGCGTACTCCTGACGGGCGGGGGCTTCAGGGCGCGGTGAAGGCGCGTCGACGCCTCCCACGTCGCGTACCGCCCGCATGGTGCGGCCAGCACAGGGGCCGACCTTAGCGGCTGCTGAAACACGCGAAACTTCAACGGCCAGACCTAAGGATGGTGATGCGGATTCGTGATCGTTGATATACGCGCTGTGACAGATGTGACGCATGGGGTGCTTGGGTGCCGTCCGGGCCACCCGGCACGAGGCCTCCCGGCCGCGTACCGTCAGTCCCTGACCCGCATTGTCGTCGGCATGCTCGATGGCCGGCGCCTGATCGCCTTGGCAAGGCTCGCGCCGCTGATGTCAGGCCGGAGTCCGCATCTGGTCCCAAATCAGCCGAAGACAGCGCGCGAGGTTGCGAAATCTTGGAAGCCATTCTCGCAGGTGCACGGCCTGTGGATGCCTACACCAGCATGCCGTCTTGATCTCGTAACTCAGAGCTCGCCACTGCCGTTCTGCCTGTCGTGTGCCGTAGGCGCGTCACTACGCGATGGCCTGGGGATTAGTCATTCGGCGCCCGCCGTTCGATGAAGGTGGGTGACGGGATGCCGCCACCGGGGTAAGCGCCACGCGGTACACCGTCCCGTCGGTGTGCCGACAGCCGATGGCCCATCTGCCGTTTTCCCCATCGTGTGACTCTTCGATCACCTCAAGGTGATCGTCCGGACCAGGCGTGGAATCCAGCGTCTCTCGGGTTGTGCGATACGCGGCATCGAGGTGCCAGCGCGCAAGTTCAACTGCCTGCTCGCGATCCATTGGCTCATGCCACGACTTGTCAACGCCGGCTGAAAATTGACCCCCTTTCGCCGGTTGAATTTTGACCCCCTCGCACCTGTTGATCTCTAGTCGTCGGCCGGTCCGGTGGTAGGGACGCGGCCGAGGTCGCGGTCTTTGAGCCGGTAGCTGTCGCCTTTGAGGGCGATGACCTCGGCGTGGTGGACCAGTCGGTCGATCATGGCGGCGGCGACGACGTCGTCGCCGAACACTTCGCCCCAGCGGCCGAAGACCTTGTTGGACGTGACGATGAGGCTGGCCCGTTCGTAGCGGGACGAGACCTGTTGGAAGAACAGGTTCGCCGCTTCGGGTTCGAACGGGATGTAGCCGACCTCGTCCACGACGAGCAGCGCGTAGCGGCCCAGGCGGATGAGCTCGGTCTGCAGCCGGCCGGTGTGGTGGGCGGCGGCGAGCCGGTCCACCCATTGCGCGGCGGTGGCGAACGCGACCCGGTGGCCGGCCTGGCAGGCCCGGATGGCCAGACCGATGGCGAGGTGGGTCTTGCCGGTGCCGGGCGGCCCGAGGAACACCACGTTCTCCCGGGCGGCCACGAAGTCCAGCGTGCCCAGGTGGGCGATGGTGTCGCGTTTCAGGCCGCGGGCGTGGTCGAAGTCGAACTCCTCCAACGACTTGCGGGCCGGGAACCGGGCGGCCCGGATGCGGCCCTCGCCGCCGTGGGACTCGCGGGCGGCGACCTCGCGTTGCAGGCAGGCGACCAGGAACTCTTCGTGGGTCCAGGACTCGGCCCGGGCCCGGTCGGCCAGCCGGGCGACGGACTCGCGCAGAGTGGGTGCCTTCAGGGCCCGGGTCAGGAACGCCACCTCGGCGCTCAGGTCGCGGGCGGCGGTGGTCGTCTTGGTCGCCATCACGCCACCGTCTGCTGGTCGGTCAGGCCGAGGGCGGTGTCGTAGTCGGCCAGGCAGCGGACCTCCACCTCGGGTGCGGTGGCGGGGCGGGCCATGTCCAAGTGCTTGCGGCGCAACACTTTCGCCGCCTCGACATGGACGGGGTCGGAAATGGTTTGGTGTTTGGCCCACAGGCGTTCGTGGTCGGCCACGAGCCGCCCGTCGCAGACCACCTGCACCCGGGCCAGGTCGGCGATGACCTCGACCCGGCGCCCGATCACCGACGGGTGCACGGAGTAGTCGTTGCCGTCCAAGCGGAGGTAGTGGTCGCGGGCCAGGCGGGTGCTGACCCGCCACCCCGTCGCCGGCGCCACCGGCGGCAGCGTCAGCATCGCCGCCTTATCGGCGACGATCCGGTCGGTGGGCGCGCAGCCCAGGGCGCGGCGAGTGCGCTGGTTGACCAGCTCGAGCCAGCCGTGCAGTTGGGTGTTGAAGTCGGCCGGCGAGGCGAAGGCCCGACCGGGCAGGAACGAGCGCTCGAGGTAGTCGTGTGCCCGCTCGATGATGCCCTTCCGGATCCGCGGGCCGGCAGATGATCACCTTGGTGCCGAGCGTGCCCCGGAAGGCCTGGCAGTCGCGGGTCAGTTCGCTGCGCCCGCCCCGCCACCGGCCGACCGCGCTCTCGCCGTCCCACACCAGCACCCGCGGCACCGCCCCCAGCGTGTCCAGGTGCTGCCACCAGCCGGCGAACAGATCCTCGGCCCGCCGCGACGGGATCAAGACGGCGGACAGCCAGCGCGAGTAGCCGCACACCATCGTCAACACCGGCAGCTGGATGGCGGTGCGGACCTGGCCGTACCCGACCGGCAGCATGATGTCCGGGAACCACAGATCGCACTGACCGATCTCCCCGGCCAGATAGCTGGTCCGGCCGGCCGGATCCGGCGGCAGATACACCGGCCGCAACTCCCGCACCCGGGTCGGCGGCCGAGTCCCAGCGGGAGATGAACACCGAGGCCACCGAGGGCACGGTAAGGTCCAATCCGGCGCCGCGGCGGCGCTCCAGGGCACGCATGTAGGCGTCGGCGGTGCGCAGGTAGTGGCTGTCGGAAAACAGCAGCGTCACATTGACGCCGATGCCGGCGCTGTTCGCCTCCTCCATGGCGGTCAGGCCCTGGGGAGTGCCGGGGATCTTCACCAGCAGGTTGGGGAAGCCGGCCTCGTCGTGCAGTCGGCGGGCCAGAGCGATCGTCGCAGCAGCGTCGTAGGCGACATCGGGGGGACTTCCAGCGACACGTAGCCGTCGGCGCCGGCCGTGCGCTGCCACTCCGGCCGGAACAGCGACGCCACCTGCGCCGTCAGCCACCGCGCCGAAGTGCACCAACGCATGCGATCACTGATCATCACTGCAGGCGATCCGCTGCGCGGCAGAGTCCGCGATCTGACGCCCACCCAGCTGATCCGCGTCTGCGCCGGGCTGCGCCCCGATCCCGGCCGCGCAGGCGATCCCGACACCGCTACCAAGATCGCGCTACGCAGCCTCGCCCGGCGCCACCAGCAGCTGACCATCGACATCGCCGATCTGGACAAGCTCGTCAACCCGCTGGTCCAAGCGATCAACCCTGCCCTGTCCGCCACCCACGGTGTCGGACCCGAAGTCGCCGGACAGCTACTGGTCACCGCCGGGGACAACCCTCACCGCCTACGCACCGAAGCCGCCTTCGCCATGCTCTGCGGCGTCGCGCCCCTGCCTGCCAGCAGCGGCAAAACCCACCGCCACCGGCTCAACCGCGGCGGAGACCGGCAAGCCAACTGCGCCCGCTACCGCATCGCGCTGACCCGGCTGGCCCGCGACTCCTGCACCCGCGCCTACCGCGACCGCCGCATCCAAGAAGGCCTTAGCACCACTGAAGCCATCCGCTGCATCAAGCGCTACATCGCCCGCGAGATCTACCCCCTACTGACCGTTGACAGACCATAGGAGCATCCGGGCAGCGGCCGTACCACCAGTAGATAAGTAGCCGATGAGAGCATGCCGCATTGGGCAGTGAGGCCATTTACGGAGTAACTGGTGGAGTGCTCGCGGGACACCAGAGTGCGCTATTGACCGCTACAACTCGGCGGACTTGGCGCCGAGGACGAGTCGGGGCGCCCTTGGAGTCCGATCGGCGGTCATGCCGTGGCCGGGTACCGCGAACGGTGGCCACTGAACGCTGGCCTCGGAACGGTGGTCCAGTCTCGGCGCGCAGTTGCTCGGCACATCGCTCGGCGTTGGCGATCCGCGCCCTCCGTTCTGGGGGCGGAAGGGATAAACGACGGCGAAGCGAAATGCCTGGTTTCGAAGGAACCCCCTACATGCGCGCTCATGGGAAAGGTTGCACGTACATGTTGGTGGGCATGTGTGTCACGTGACACCTGTAACCCGGCAGCTTGCGCCTGCTCTAGACATCGACGCCCGCCTCACCGAGATCGAGCGCAGTGTGAACCTGCTGCTCAACGTCACGCCGGTCAACGCAGCAGAGGCATGGGCGGACTTCGAACGGAGCGACTTCGGCACCGGCCCCACTCTTCGCCTCAGACCGCTGGAATTCGAGCCTGACCTGGTGCGACGCGACCTGTACAACCTCGAGATCGAGAACGTCACCGACCCTGCGCTGCACACACTCTTCCGGACGAAGCGAGACGAGATAGCACGACAGATCACGGCCCTGGAGGACCGCGACACTTCACGGTTCGTGCAGGGGTCGCTGCAGCTCTACGGAGGGATCACCCAGTCTCTCGCATCCGCCGCGGAGGAGCTGCTCGAGACCATCCCAGCTCAATCTCCCACCGCCCCTAGCGTCACCGCCGGGGCGTTCGCTGAAGCGGCTCGTGCGGAGATCGATCGTTACCGTGTCGTGTACCCAGATTTCCCGGTGCACATCGACGTCCGCGACGACATCTCCGAACTGATGGTGTCGTTCGGCCGGCTGCTCATCCCCGAAGCCGCAACGTTCCGGGCGGACCGCGTCGAGCCCCTGCTGCATCACGAGGTCGGCACCCATGTGGTCACCTACCAGAACGGCGCCAGGCAACCCCTGACGCTGCTGACGATCGGACTGCCCGGCTACGACGAGACCCAGGAAGGCCTTGCGGTGCTCGCCGAGTACCTGACCGGCGGGTTGGACCCGCGGCGTCTCCGCGTGCTCGCGGCGAGGGTTGTAGCCGTCGACAAGATGCTCGACGGTGCCGAATTCCTGGACATCTTCGAATCGTTACGGGCCGAACATCGGATACCAAGGAAGACCGCCTGGATCATTGCCATCCGGGTCGTCGTCGCGGGCGGTTCAGTGAAGGATGCGATCTACCTTCGTGGAATCACTCGCCTCCTTGAAGCTCTCGCAGAGGGCATCAGCCTCGACGCACTCTTCGTTGGCAAACTCGCGCTCGACCACATTCCATTGATCCAGGACCTGCTCGACCGCGAGGTACTACAAGCACCTTGGGTCCGTCCACGCTGGCTGGACGTACCCGGCGCTCAGGAGCGCCTCGACAGGCTGCGCGCGGGCGCGTCCCTCACGGACCTGTACGAAGGAGATGCGTCGGCATGAGGCTTGCATTCTTGGTCAACGACGTCGCTACCGAGATCGACGAATACGCAACTACGCGGCTGTCGAGGGCCGCGAGCCGGAGCGGGCATGAGGTTTGGTACGTCGGGGTCGGAGATGTCGAGCTCGGGGAGAGCGATGGGCAGCTCGTGGCCCGGGCTCATGCCGCAGAATTCGAGGAGGGCGACACGCTCGAAAGCTTCATGGAGGGCATCAAGGAGCGCGACGCCGAACGCATCGTCATGGACGACCTCGATGCCTTATTCCTGCGCAACGAATCGATCGACGATCTGCAGCAACGGCCGTGGGCAAGTCCACTGGGTGCGGTCTTCGGCCAGATGCTCAGGGCTCGAGGCGTGACGGTGGTCAACGACCCGATGTCCCTCATACGCGCAACGAGCAAGCTCTACCTGGAAGAGTTCCCCGAGAAGATCCGACCGCGATCGCTCGTGACGCGCGACCCTGCAGCGATCGAGCGGTTCGTCGCAGAGATCGGCCGCTCCGTGGTCAAGCCGTTGTACGGGGCCAAAGGCCGGAACGTGTTCATGGTCGAGGACGAGGCAGAACCGAACCTCGCGCAGATCACCGAGGCCGTGCTGCAGGACGGCTACGCCATCGTTCAGGAGTTCGTCGACGGCGGTGAGGACGGCGATGCCCGGATCTTCCTGCTCGAGGGAAAGCTCCTGGAGCGCGACGGGAAGGTGGCCGCCTTCCGGCGAGTGCCCACCGGTAACGACCCGCGGGCCAACATCAGCAAGGGCGGTCGCTCGGTTCCTCTTGAGATCGGTGCCGTAGAACAAGGCATCATCAACGCGATGAGCGAGAAGCTCGTGGCCGACGGCATGTTCTTCGTCGGCATCGACATCATCGGCGACAAGGTGGTGGAGATCAACGCGGAGAGCCCGGGCGGGATGCAGAGCGTCGAAAGGCTCTACGAGATCGACGTGTGCCCCACCGTCATCGACGCCCTGGAGCGCCGCACCGGCTCGAAGTCCTGACCGGCAGTTAACCTTTGTGATCACCATGCTCGACGCCGGGCGTCAGCCTCCGCGACGTACAGATCGCCGCCCGCCCACGCACCACCCGCCTAACGTCCGCTCTTGCCACCGTCAACGCGCGGCACCCGTTGAGCGCACATCACCGTCCGTGCGACCACTCAAGCCAAGGCGCCGGCCCCGGCGTCCGCCCTGGCAAAGTCAAAATCACCAGCCGGGCTGGCGGACTCTGCCGGTCAACGCAACTGGGCAAGCAGATCGAGGTTGTCCCGCGACTAACCTGAAGGGTGCCACCCGAGGATTCGACGTCGCGGCGCCTCTTGAGCCCCTCGCCGGCCGACTAGATGCCCTGAGAAGGGCAGGATCCGTAAGCGTCAGCAAGGTCGAAAGCCAAAGCGCCCGTTGAGGCGCCCATCTCGCCCACGTGTCCGCCATACCAGGACGTAGGTCAGGCCGCGCGACGGTACTCGTGGATGAGCCCGCCGAGGACGTCAATGCGTTCGATGCTGGCGGCAACGGGCAGCGTGGTCACCGTGGCGGCAGTGGCAGGCACCGGAGTCTGCAGGCCGATGCCGCGGTGCGGGCGGCCGGCATTGTAGTGCTGGAGATACCGGGTTAAGACACGCTGCAAATGACGCCGGCTCCAGATCAATGTCCAATCAAGGCAGGCAGTCCGTACGGTAGGCACCCACCGCTCGGCATACGCGTTCGCTCTCGGCGCCCGGGGTGGGATCTTGACCATCGCGATGCCGGTCGCGGCAAAGACGGCGTCGAACGCGGCGGTGAACTTGGCATCTCGATCCCGGATGAGAAACCGAAACCGGTGCGCGTGGTCGTCGAGATCCATGAGCAGATCCCGAGCCGCCTGGGCCACCCACTCGCCGGTCGGGTGCGCCGTGATCCCGGCCAGGTGCACCCTGCGCCGGTCCAGCTCGACGACGAACAGCACACACAGCCGGGTCAGCCCGATGGTCTCCACCGTGAAGAAATCACACGCCACCACGCCAGCGGCCTGCGCGCGCAGGAACGCCGTCCAACCCGGACCGCCACGCCGGGGCGCCGGGCCCAGCCGGTGCCGGCGCAGGATCCGCCGCACGGAGGTCGCCGATACCCGGACGCCGAGCTTGCGGCACTCCGCCACGATCCTCAGGTACCCCCACCGCGGATTCTCCCGGGCCATCCGCACCACCAGATCAAACGATCTCCGCAGCCACGCCGCGCCGACCGCACCCAGTGGCCGGATACGTCCACCGGCGGGCCACCAGCTCCCGGTGCCACCTCAGCAGAGTCGCCGGCGTGACCAGGACGGCGGCCCAGCGCTGGCGGGGCAGCAACCGCCCCAACACCGCCAACACCATCCGATCCTGCGGCGTGTACCGCGGCCGGACCACCTGCCGGCGCACCACCATCAACCGATGCCGCAGCACGGCAATCTCGATGTCCTTGGCATCCGGCGCGGGACCAAGTCCAACCAGTCCGAGCACCCGCCGGACGATCACGAACGCGAGCGTGCGAACGACCATAACGCCAGCCTGCCCCGTGACGACGGTCCTGCTCAGAGCGGTGACGCTAACATGGCACACTTCACCCGGACATATGACGGTTCCGGTGTCATTCGCCGACGGGTACGCCGTTCGCGTCAGGGATCAGGGCGTGGGCTCGCTCCGCGCGAACGTGATGGTGACGTCGAACGTCGCCTCGGCTGAGCCCTTCGACAGGATGACGCCCGCCTCGGCGGCGAGGGTGATGCCGAACGACGCCTCGACCTGGTTGACCTGCCAGTCGGCGACGACCGGCAGGTCGGACAGGCTGGTCGAGATCGAGGCCGCGCCGGCCCGGATCGCGTCGCGGATGTCGTCGAGGCGGGCCGTCAGCATCTCGCTCACGTTCGAGTTCCAGCCGATCTCCCGGCCCCCGTCGGAGATCTCGACGACCGGCACGTAGACCGGCGGCAGCGTGCTTTCGCTCATCTCGGCTCCCAATCGTCGTCCAGAGGAAGAACTTCCGGCCACGGTTCGCTGAGGGCCCGGATCTCACGCGCGGCCTCGGCCGCCGCTCCCGTCGCCGGGTCTTCGGCGGCCAGGTCGAGCGCCGGCAGTGCCCGCGGATCGCCGACCTGGCCGAGGGCCACCGCGCAGGCGGCCCGCAGCTCCGCCGACTCGTTACCCAGGGCCTCGATCAGGGGGTCCACACCCATTTCGATCTGGTGCCGGCCGATCAGTGCCGCGGCGAGACGGGCCGCGTCCCCGTTCTTCGCGAGCGCCGCCCGGAACAGGGGACCGGCCCGATCGTCGTCTTCTCGCCCGAGCGTGGTCGCGGCACAGACGCGCACCTCCGCGTCGGGGTCGTCGGCCAGCGCGGCCACCGGCTCGATCACCGACGGCTCCCCGAACTCGCCGAGCGCCAGGGCCGCATAACCCCGCACGTAACGCTCGCTGTCGTTCAAGGCCTCGAGCAGCACCGGAATGGTGGTCTCCTCGCGGGCTTGCCACAGGCCGTAGGCGGCGCCGGCGCGCACCTGCGGCCGTTCGTCCGTGATCGCCGCCGCGAGCGCCGACCAGCCCGGCTCGCCCATCCGGGCCAGGATGTCGGCACAGGAATCGGCCGGGTCGTCGTCGGCGAGAACCCCAGGCCGACGACCAGCGCCGGGATGGCCTCCGCTCCCATCCGGCGCAGGGCCTCCGCCGCTCGCCGGCCCTGGGCGGTATCACCGAGGACCTCGATGAGCGGGCGGGCCGCGCGTGCCCCGAGGCGCACGAGGGCGGTCATGCCGGGCGCGCCCCGTCGCCGTGGTAGGCGAACCAGTCGGGCAGGTCCTCGCCGAGCAGCGCCACGAGCGCGGCGATCGCGGCGTCGTCGGCCAACGCGACGATCGTGTTCTCGGCCTCGGCGCGCAGCCAGTCGTGCTGGCTGCGCAGCTGAGCGACCATCGGCGCGGCCGCCCGCGGATCGCCGATCTCGGCCAGGACCTTGATCGCCGCCTCGCTCGTGATGGCTCCACCGAGCGACAGCACCCCGATCAGGGGCTCCACCGAACTGGGGTCCGCGAACGCCCGCAGCGCATAGACGGCATCCTCCCGGACCGTCCACTCATCATCGGACAACGCCTGATTGAGCGGTGCGACCGCGCTGCGGTCGCCGAGCCGGCCTAGTCGCTTCACCGCGACCATGCGAGCGTCACGCTGGTTGCTGCCGAGCGCCTCGATCAGCACGTCGACAAGGCCGTCGCGGTCGAACTTCTCGAGCGCGTCGATGATCGGCGACTGGGTGAAGCCGCCGCGGCCCTGCTGCTCGACGGCCCGGAACGCGCTTTTCAGCGCGGCGCCGAGCTCGCCGGCATCGACGTCCCCGATCATCTCCCGGTCCGCGAGCAGCCCGAGCGCCCTCGCGGCCGCCACGCTGACCAGCCCGGCGGAATCACCAAGGGCGCCGATCAGCCGAGGGACGTCGCCGGCGTCGCCGCAATAGCCGACGATGTGGGCTTGCGCGCGAGCGTCCTCGTCGGGTCCTTCGAGCTGCGCGACGACGAGGGGCATCGCGGCCGGTCCGAACCCGACCAGCGCCCGGGTGACGTGATCCTGCACGTCCTCATCGGGATCGCCGAGCATCGAGGCCAACGGCTCGATGGCCCGCTCGTCGCGCAGTTCGCCCAGCCACCGGGCCGCACCCCACCGGACGCGGCGGTCGTCGTCCCGCAGCGCCTCGACCAGGACGGGCGTGGCTTCCCGCCATTCCAGCGAGGCGAGCTGGAACGCCGCGCCGAAACGGGTGAGCCGGTCGCCCGACGTCATGCTCTCGATGAGCGGCTCCCGCGCCCGGTGCGCGCTCTGGATGAGACTCCGAGCGGTCCGCGCGGCGTGCTTGGGTTTGCCGCCACCGCTGACGTACTCGCCCCGGTCGTTCTCCTCCATCCACCCGAGCACCGGCAGCGCCCGCAGGTCGGCACCCTCGCCGAGAATCTCCGCGGCGAGATGACGTACGGCGTCGTGGTCGTCGTCGAGCGCCGACAGGAGCATCGTCCGCGCGGGCTCGCCGAGCTTGGTCAGAACCTTCTGCGCCGAGTCGTACACCATGCGCGCGTCGAAGTCGTGCTCGAACCGGCGCTCGTGGCGCATCGCGGCGAACAGCGCCTCGGCCAGCGGGTCGAGACCGATTTCCCGGTACGCCTCGACGCCGAACTCGCCGATGGCCTCCGCCGCCACCGCGCGTACCGAGTCGTTGTCGAGCGAGCCGAGGAGGACGCGCAGCGTGTCGGCGCCGCCCAGCATGCCCAGCGCCTTCGCCGCCCGGTAGATGACCGGTGGGGCCGGATCGCCCAGGAGCGGGATCAGCCGGTCGACCACGGACCGGTCGCCGAGCTGCCCCAGGGCGAGGGCGACGGCGCCGCGTACGGCGATACCCTCGTCGGCCAGGAGCGCGGTCAGCGGCTCGAGCGCCTCACGGACACCGCGCGAGCCGAGCGACTGCGCCGCCTCCACCCGGACCGCCGGGTCGTCGTCGGCCAGGTCCTCGACGCCTCGTTCGACCGACTCCGGCTCGGGCTCGGGTGTCCGCACGGCGGCCGG
This sequence comes from Micromonosporaceae bacterium, assembly GCA_036506795.1. GTDB lineage: Bacteria > Actinomycetota > Actinomycetes > Mycobacteriales > Micromonosporaceae > DASXRC01. The sequence goes on along the minus strand of DASXRC010000123.1, from coordinate 2,162 downwards.
GTGCCCCAGCCTCTCCAGCAGCGCCACGGCGACCCGGGCCACCTTCTCGTCGTCGTGGCCGGCCGCCGCGACCAGGATGTCGACGTCGCTGTCGCTCAGCCGGTCGAGCGCCTCGATCGCCGGTCGCCATCGGATGTCGTGCGAGAAGATCAGGTAGTTCGACTCCGCCGGATCGAGCGCGGCGGCGACGTAGCGGGCCATGTCGGGGCCGGCATCCGCCAGCGCGGCGACGACGGGGACAAGAGCCCGCTCGCCGAGGGCGTTGAGCATCATCGCGAGGTCCCTGGCGACGTGCCATTCGGCGCCGCGCATGGCCTCCAGGAGCAGGGCCGGTGTCCGGTCATCGGCCAGCTTCAGGACGTCGCCCATCAACGAAAACATCTGGTCGTAGGGCATCCCGGCGGGGCCGGTGAGCCGGTCCAGGATCGCCCCGAAGGCCTCCGGTCCGCCCAGTTCGCCGAGCGCCGCGGATGCGCGAGTGACGACCTCGCGGTGGGAGCTCCGGAGCAGCTCGATCAACGCGGGGACGGCCCGCCGGTCGGCCAGGGCGCCCAGCAGCGACGCGATCACCGCTCGCAGCGGTTCCCAGCGGTCGTCCGACTCGTCGTCGAGCGGGCCGAGCGCCGCGAGGAGAACCGCCACGGCGTCGAGCCCGGACAGCGGCACCAGGGTCTCGCGGACGAGTGAACGCAGCCGGCTCATCTCGTCGTTGGTGCCCTCGGTCCCGTCGTACGGGCCCTCGGTCCCGTCGTCGGGAAGAACCGAGGCGGGCGTGGTCAACGGTTGGGCGGCCCTCTTCAACGCCGAGGCAGCGGCGTCGACTACTCGGCTTTCCGGATCGCCGAGGGCCTCGATCAGCGGCAGTGTCGCTCCGCGGAGGCCGGCGATAAGCGGCGGCGCCGCCGACGGATCGCGCCAGGCGGTCAAGACCTCGATCAGGGCGGTCCGCGGCTCCATGCTGCCCGCGACCGCGTCCCGGGCGGCCTCCTTGATGGACACGGGCTGGTGGAGCAGACGACCCAGGGCCTCACAGGCCGCTCGGCGAATGTCGGCGTCGGCGTCGCGCAGCGCGGTGACGAGCGCGTCGACGGCGGCGGGATCCTCGATGCGGCCGAGCTGCTCGAGGGCGATGGCCCGGGCCTCGGGCTCGTCGGACCGGACCATCGCGGCCAGGGCGTCCACGGCGTGGGCATCCCCCGACCGTCCCAGCGAGATCGCGGCGATGCTGCGCACCGCCGGGTCGATGTCATAGAGCGCGTCGTGGAGCGACCCGGCCAGCCGCGGATCGGGAAGCTCGAGGAAGTAGAACCGGTTGGCGGCCTCGCCGAGGCCCGCGACGGCGCACATGCGTGTCGCGGACTCGTCGCTGCCCGCGGCCGTGACGAGCGCCGTGATCCCCGGCTCGCCGAGGCCGGACAGGGCCATCGCGGCGTTCCAGCGCGTCTCCGGATCGAAATGGTCGAACAGCAGATCCACGAGCGGCTCGACCGCCCGGGCGCCGCACATCCGCAGCGAGCGGGCGGCCTGCCTGGCGGCCTCCGCGGAATCGCCCACCATAGCCTGGAGCAGGTGCGGCACGGCTCGGGGATCGCGCATGTAGCCGAGCGCGCAGAGCGCCCACGTCCGCACTTCCTCGTCGCCGTCGCCGAGCGCCTCGATCAGGGGACCGAGCGCGGGCTCGCCGAAATGCCCGAGCGCGTTCGCACTGTTCTGCCGGACGTCCTGCTCGTCGTCGGCCAGCGCCGCGATCAGCGACGGAATCGCCCGCGGACGGCGCGACAACCCGAGAACGAAGGCCCCGTGGGGGTACCGGTGGCGGGGCGCCGCTCGGCGAGTACCGCCGAGCTGGGCAACCAGGTCGCGCCGATGCTGGTGACCGTACCCGCCGCCGGGGACCCGGTGGACCGGCTCCGGGCGGTCTCCGCCGCGGTACGGGTCCGAAAAGTCCTCGGCGACCGGACCGGCCCCGATCGAGGTGGTCGGGCCGCTGTTCCGGGCGCTCGCCGTGGTCGGCGGGTACCGGTGGTACCTAAACCACCAGCGCCGGATGCACACGCTCGTCAGCCACCTGCACGGGCCGGAGCAGCCGGTCAGCCTCGCCGGTGCCCGGGTACGCGCGATCGTCCCGGTCGCCGTCGGCGAGGCGGGCAACGTCACGGTCA